>CAZWTY010000083.1:0-19757 GCA_964637565.1 uncultured Desulforapulum sp. | reverse complement strand
GCCTCACATTTCTCCTGCTTGTCTTTTTCATCCTGGCCCTGGCTGTCCAGAGCTCACGCCGCAAGGCCGCAGAGATCGAGGCGAGGGAGAACGAAAGCCGTTTCCGAATCCTGATCGAACAGGCGCCCGACGCCATTGTGGTGTACGACCACGACCAAAAACGGATTGTGGAGGCCAACGAAACCGCCGTCGGGCTTTTCGGCTGTCCCCGTGACGTCCTTCTTGAATCTGGCCCATGGAACTTCTACGACGGGGATGACGACGGCCAGCCCGAGCGGCAGATCCAGCGTGTTTTGAACGGCGAACTCCTCCAGGCGGAATGGAACCTTCTCAGACCGGACAAAACCACGGTTCTCTGTGAACTGCGCCTGATCCGCCTCCCTTCCGCCACAAAACGCCTGATCCGGGCCAGCCTCATCGATATCACCCAGCGGAAGAAAGACGAAGAGCTGCTGCACCTGTTCAAAGACCTCGTGGGCCATTCCACCGACGCCATCGGCATGTCCACACCCGAGGGGCGCCATTATTACCAGAACTCCGCGTTCGACCGCCTGTTCGGTAACATCGGAGAGATACCGCCCGATACACTCTACGTGGACAAGCATATCGGAACCACCGTGTTCGACACCATCATGGCCGGTGACAGCTGGATGGGTGAAGTGAAAATGTTCAAACATGACGGCTCGATTCTCGACATTTTCCTCAGGGCGTACGCCATCAAGGACAGAAACGGCCGGGTCATCGGCCTCGTGGGCCTTCACACCGACATCACGAAAAGAAAAAAAGCCGAGGCAGAGCTTCGCCTGTTCCGGGACCTGGTGGAAAACGCCACCGACGCCATCGGTGTCGCCACGCCTGAAGGAAAGCATTACTACCAGAACCCGGCCTTTGACCGCCTTCTGGGTGATGTGGGGGATGATCCGGCAAAGTCCATCTATGTGGACAAGGCGTTGGGCCGGAAAATTTTTGATACGATCATGGCCGGCGGGGTCTGGCAGGGTGAGGTGAACTCTTACGGAAGGAACGGGGAGATTCTTGCGATTCTCCTCAGGGCATTTGCTGTTAGAAATTCCGAAGGGCAGGTGATCGCCCTTGCAGGAATTAACACGGACATCACGTCCCGAAAACAGGCGGAAAAGGACATCGAAGACTGGATCAGGCGCTATGAGCTGATCGTAGCGGCTTCGGGTCAGGTGGCCTACGAGTACGATGTGGCTTCCGGCCGGATCACCTGGGGAAAAAGCATCGAACAGGTGCTGGGCTACAGGCTCGATGAAATCGATGGCGGCTTTGTCCAGTGGAAGGGCCTGCTTCATCCCGAGGACAGAGAGGCCACTCTGGACAGTCTCGAGTCGGCGGAACGGGAATGCACATACTGGGACGCCACTTACAGACTGAGGCACAAGGAAGGTCACGATGTGTGGATCAGGGACAGGGGCTTTTTCGTCCCTGACGGGACCGGCAAGGCCAGATGCCAGCTCGGCATGCTGGAAGATGTGACCGAATCCAGGAACGCCGATGCAGAACTGAAGTTCAGGAATTCCCTGCTCCAGACACAGCTTGAAACAACCATCGACGGGATTCTGTTCGTGGACCCCGAAGGGAGGATTCTGTCATACAACCGGCGTTTTCTGGACATGTGGGGCATTCCGGAAGACATCTTGAAATCCCGTTTCGATGAGCGGGCCTTGCAGTTCGCCCTTGAAAAGGTGGCGGACAGCCATGAATTCCTGGATCGGGTCCAGTACCTGTATGACCATCCCGTGGACGTCGCCCAGGAAGAGATAAACCTCAAGGACGGCAGGATTTTTGAACGCTATACCGCCCCTGTGTGTGCGGAGGATGGAACGTGCTACGGCAGGGTCTGGTATTTTCACGACATCACCGCCCGAAAAGCGGCTGAAGAAGAGAGACTCCGGCTCCACGAACAGCTCCACCAGTCCCAGAAAATGGAATACGTGGGCCGGCTGGCGGGCGGCGTTGCCCATGATTTCAACAACATGCTGGGCGTGATTCTCGGCCATCTGGACATGCTCATGGAGGATATGAACCCGAAAAGTCCCGTGTACTCGGAACTCACCGAAATTCGGAAAGCCGCCGAACGCTCTGCCGAGCTGACACGTCAGCTGCTGGCCTTTGCCCGAAAACAGATCGCCGCCCCCCGGGTTCTCGATCTGAACGAGACGGTGGAAGGCATGCTGAAAATGCTCCGGCGGCTGATCGGCGAAGATATCGATTTATCATGGATTCCCGGAATCAGCCTGTCCTCCGTGAAAATCGACCCCAGCCAGGTAGACCAGATCCTGGTGAACCTCTGCCTGAACGCCAGGCAGGCCATCGACGGAGTGGGGCGGATCTCCATCAGAACGGCTGCGGCTTCCTTTGACGAGGAATACGTCCGGCTCCATCCGGACCACGCGCCGGGACACTATGTGATGATGGAAGTGGAGGACAACGGCTGCGGTATGGACAGGGAAACCCGTGACAGGATTTTCGAACCTTTTTTCACCACCAAGGACATCGGACAGGGGACCGGTCTCGGCCTGGCCACGGTTTACGGCATCGTAAAGCAGAACCGGGGATTTATCACCGTGTACAGCGAACCGGGCATGGGGGCCCTGTTCCGGATTTACCTGCCCGTGTGGCTGGGGCAAGACGAGATCCTGAAAAAGATGATTCCTGAAACGGAGGCGCCCAGGGCGGGTCATGAAACCATTCTTCTCGTGGAAGACGAACCGGCGATCCTGGACATGATCCGGAGAATGCTGGAGCGTGACGGGTACACGGTCCTTTCGGCCAGTCTTCCGGATCAGGCCATCCGGTTGGCCCGGGAGCACCAGGGCACCATCGACCTTCTGATGACCGACGTGATCATGCCCGGGATGAACGGCCGGGATCTTTCCTCTGTTCTCAGGGAGTCGGCTCCGTCTTTGCTCTGCCTGTTCATGTCCGGCTATACGGCCGACGTGATCAGCCATCACGGGGTCCTGGATAAAGGGGTTCATTTTATCCAGAAGCCGTTCACCCGGAAAGATCTGAGCCAGAAACTCCGGGATCTGTTCGATAAAAATCGTTGACACCGCCAGGCCAAATCTCTATATTCCGTTTTAACGATTTGGAGGTGCGTGTGAAAAAAATGGTCAAAGTGATGAAAGCCCTGTCCGACCCCAGCCGCCTGAAGATCATGAAAGCCCTTCAGATGCGGACCATGTGCGTATGCGAGCTTCAGTACACCCTCAGCCTTGCCCAGAGTTCCATTTCCAAGCATCTTAAAATTCTTGAAGAGGCCGATCTTGTGGTGTCGCGCAAAGACGGTCTCTGGGTGAACTACTCCCTGGCGGACAGCCCTGAAAACCCTTACGCATCCGACATGCTGAACCTTCTGGTTCCATGGCTGGAGTCGTCTCCTGGATTCGAGGATATGATGGACCGGGCCAGAACGGCGGACCGTCAGTTTCTCACGAGGAACTGATTTTTTCGATCTTTTAGATCGGTGAATACCCATATGGTCATTTGACAAACAAGGGGGATGGCATGAAAGAGCGTTACAAACTGTTGATTCTGATCGTTGTTTTCCTGGGCTGTTACTATATCCCCTGGGATCATGGAACCATCCGGCAGGCGGGCCTCGAGGCGTTCATGATGCTTCAGGATTACGCCCGCCTCCATGTCCTGACCTGTCTGATCCCCGCCTTTTTCATCGCCGGGGCCATCGCTGTGTTCGTGAGCCAGGCCTCGGTGCTCAAGTACTTCGGCGCTGAAGCGAAGAAAATCCTGTCTTATTCGGTGGCCTCGGTTTCAGGAACCATTCTGGCTGTCTGCTCCTGCACCGTGCTTCCCCTTTTCGCCGGAATCTATACCCGGGGCGCCGGCATCGGACCGGCCACGGCCTTTCTGTACTCGGGTCCTGCCATCAACGTCCTGGCCATCACCATGACCGCCAAAATCCTCGGCTGGAAGCTGGGACTTGCCCGGGCCGTGGGGGCCGTAATATTTTCCGTGGTCACCGGGGTTCTCATGGCTTACATCTTCCGGAAAGACGATGCGGCCCGGAACGCAGGAAAAATTTTCGTTCCGGAAAGCGACGATTCACGGACCCTTCTCCAGGACAGCCTTTTCATCCTGAGCCTTGTCCTGATCCTGATTTTCGCGGCCTTCGCCAAACCGGCCCCGGGCGCAGGAAGCATCTGGCAGACCATTTTCGCCTGGAAATGGATCATCACCGGAATTCTTCTCGTGCTGACGGGCCTGATGCTGAAACTCTGGTTCCGTAAGGATGAAATCACAGACTGGACCGATTCCACCTGGGGTTTCATGAAACAGGTGTTTCCCCTTTTAGCCGCCGGGGTTCTCGTGTCGGGTTTTCTTCTCGGCCGTCCCGGCCATCCGGCCCTGATCCCCGAACATTACATCGCGAACCTGGTGGGGGGCAACTCGTTTGCCGCCAACTTTTTCGCCTCGATTTCAGGAGCCCTGATGTACTTCGCCACGTTGACCGAAGTGCCGATTCTCCAGGGCCTCCTGGGTTCAGGCATGGGCCAGGGCCCGGCCCTGTCCCTTCTGCTCGCCGGTCCGGCCCTGTCCCTGCCCAGCATGATCGTGCTTTCAGGCATCATGGGACCGAAGAAAACGGCCGTTTACTGCGCCATCATCGTGGTGCTTTCCACCTTCGCCGGAATGATCTACGGAAACATCGTGGGGTAACAGAAAAGGAGAGACCATGGGAACGAACGATATCCGCCAGATCAGGGTGGGAACAGACCGCATCGGCATCATCGGCCTGAAGCAGGCACTCACGGAACTCGCGCCCCTGGCTGAATCGATGACTGAAGAACAGATCAAAAACCACCTGGTGGAAACCCTTGGGAAAAAGAACTACATCAGCCCCAACGCCAGGGAACGTTATGAAAAAGCCTTTTACCGGGAATTCTGCCTGTTTTCGGGAAAACCCGTCGAAGAGGACCGGACCGCAGGAGTCATCGAGATCAAGGTGCTGGGCCAGGGCTGCGGGAGGTGCGACCAGCTTGCGCGGGACGTCATCACCCTTGTGTCCGAGATGAAGATCCCTGCGGACGTGGAGCACGTCCGGGACATCAAGGCCATTGCCGGTTACGGCGTTCTGGGATCTCCGGGCCTGGTGATCGACGGAGACGTCAAATCCGTGGGAACCGTTCCGGGCAGGGCGAAAATCATGACCTGGATCAGCGAAGCCGTTGATAACAGAAAACCAAATAATTAGGAGACGAGCATGGAGATCAAAATTCTGGGGCCTGGCTGCCCCAAATGCGAAAAAACGACCGCTGTGGTGAAAGAGACACTCGCTGAAACAGGAACCGAGGCCAGCGTCAGTAAAGTCACCGACCTGATGGAAATCGCCGGTTACGGGGTTTTCGGAACACCGGCCGTGGTGGTGGACGGGGATGTGAAGTGCGTGGGCAAAATTCCCACGAAAGACGATGTGAAAAAATGGATCGGGAAGTAAGAGAGGAGGGCGTGTCATGTCAAACGATTGTTGCAATGGAAGAGGCCAGGTGATGATTCTGGCCTGTTCCGGTGCTTCCAACGTGGGCCAGCTCAGCAATCAGGCCGCCGTTGAACTCACCCGGGAAGGTGAGGGAAGCATGTTCTGTCTCGCCGGAATCGGTGGAAACATCAGCGGTTTTGTTCAGTCCGCCAAAGACGCCGAATCCATGGTGGTCATGGACGGATGCGCCATCGGATGCGCCAAGGCCATCTTCAAGAAAGCGGACGTCCCCCTTAAAAACCACCTGGTTCTCACCGACCTGGGCATTGAAAAGAACAAGAATTTCAACCTGGACGCCAAAGACGTCGACACCGTGAAAACAGCGGCGAAAGCCCTGATCCGAAAGTAAAAGGAACGCACCCCATGAAAAATCGAACAACCGGCTTTATCGCCGGCCTCCTTGTCCTCTCATTCGCTTTGACGGTTTACGCCGCTGAAATGGTCAAAGACTTCAGCAAAGTTCCGGCCAAAGGCGCCGTGACCATGATCGATCTGGGGGCCAAGAAGTGCATCCCCTGCAAAATGATGGCCCCCATTCTCACAAAACTCGAAGCGGCCTACCGGGGCAAGGCAGACATCGTGTTTATCGACGTGTGGGAGAACAACGAACAGGCCAAACGCTTCGGCATCATGGGCATCCCCACCCAGATCTTTTTCGACAAGACCGGCAGGGAAGTTTACCGTCACACGGGTTTCATGGATAAAAACGCCATTGTCAGCCAGCTGACAAAAATGGGCGTTCCGGCACCCGGCAAAGATCCCAAGAAAAAAGGATAAACCCATGGACGGATTCTTTATCACGGTGAATCAGTGGATGACCGGCGGCACGATGTTGGCCGCCCTCGGCTGTTTCATCTGGGGCCTTGTCAGTGTGCTTTTGAGCCCCTGCCATCTGGCGTCCATCCCCTTGATCATCGCCTATGTGGGCGGACAGGAAAAGGCGGTTCAACCCAGGCAGGCCGGGGTTTACGCTCTCCTGTTTTCCGTCGGTCTTTTCATCACCATCGCGGTGATCGGGGTGGTCTGCGCCTTGCTGGGCCGGATGATGGGGGATGTGGGAATCTGGTTCCAGGTGCTGGTTGGGATCATCCTGATCTGGGTGGCCCTCGGCATGCTGGGGGTGGAGAGCTGCGCCATGAACGGCAGCCTTCTTTACCGACTGAAAGTCCGAGGCGTGGCCGGTGCTTTTATTCTCGGCCTCGCCTACGGGATTCTCTCCGGTTCCTGCACCTTCGGGTTTATCGCGCCGATACTCGCCATTGTCACGGTTCAGGCCAAGATCGTCACCGGCGTTCTTCTCATCGTGATTTTCGCTTTGGGACACTGTCTGCCCATTGTGATTGCGGGAAGCTCCACGGCTTTTGTCAGGCGGCTTCTGGAAAACAGCGCGTGGCAGAGCACCGGCTCCTGGTTCCGGAAAGGAGCGGGGATCGTCATCGTGCTCCTGGGAATTTACTTTATCGTGAATCCTTTTGTCGGAGTATTCTAATCCCAAAAAAGGCCGCATTCCCGGTGAAGATCGCGGCGCTTCGTAGGTCGGGTTCTTCAAACCCGACAATTGACCCGATCCACAGAAGAATCGGGAGCCCGTGCAGCAGGGAAGCCTTTGATGTATGGTGATTGAGCGGCGGATAGGCGAGTGGCGCATGAAAAGGATGGGGGTCATTTGTCGGCTTTCGTGCCTCAAGCCGACCTACGATGGGGCGTCGCGGGGCATATGGAACGACCCTGTTGCAGAGAAAAGAAGTGTTTACCCAGAACTGTTGCAAAATAGGCGGAGGGCTTGCATCACCCGGTCCGCCGTGGCCCGGGGGTTTTCACTGTCCAGACACTCCACCACACAGTCGGCGTGCTTTAAATAGAGGGCGTTCCGTTCTTCGAAAAGAGACGCGAAGCTTTGGCCTTGTTTTCGGACCACCCCCCGTTTTTCCGGGTCGTCAAGCCGCTGAAGCAGAAGATCGAGTCCGGCCCGCAGGTAGACCACCGTCCCGAGACGTTTCAGGTGGGCCATGGCCCGTTGGCCGTACACCACGCTTCCTCCGGTTGCAATCACCGCGCCCTCGGTCCGGATGCCGAGAACGTGAGCCTCCTCGATGTGGCGGAAACCGTCCATGCCCTGCCCGGCGATGATTTCATGGAGTTTTCTTCCTTCGCCCTGTTCGATCAGGCTGTCCGTGTCCATGAACAAAAAGCCAAGGTCACGGGCCAGGATCCGTCCCACGGTGCTTTTTCCCGCCGCAGGCATGCCAATGAGGATGATGTTCGCGTCTTTTTTCATGGGCGGATCATAGCACAGAACGATGTCACAGGAAACGCCTTGTTCCCCGCCACCGTCATGTAATCTGATCCTTTTTCCGGAGCCCTTTTTCCGCCTCATGAACCCCAAACATGGTTCTAACCTACTGCAAACTCAATTTTTCTTGATATTCCGGCCTTCTTGAATTATATACTTCTGGAAAATCGGACGGACGCCCGTTCAGGTCCCTGATAATGTTAATCGATGATACGTGATTTTGAAAAAAGACAATGAGCCTATTGTCTGTGTTGTTTTTATCAATTTCTAAAAGGAGAACGGAAGATGAAGAAGATTTTTGGTGTTCTTGTGGCCGGCCTTGTCTGTGCGGCAGCTGCCATGCCTGCGGCAGCCGTGGAAAACGAATTCGGCGGATACTGGCGTACACGCGCCATCAGCATGCAGAATTTCAATGGAACAGACGACCCCGGGACACAGTCCTATGTGGATACCCGGACCCGTCTGTACTACACGGCAAAGTTCAACGACAAATTCAAGTTTGTCAACAAGTTCGAAATTGACAACGGCTGGGGTGACACTGTGGGTGGTGACATCGGAGCCGATGGCAAACAGTTTGAAATTAAAAACAGCTATGCCGATTTCTTCGTGGGCGAGCACAACTTTAAAGTCGGTGTCCAGCCTGGAAAAATCGCCCGTGGTTTCCTTTTTGACGACGACTTCGCCGGCCTCACCGCCTCGTTCAAAGTCGGTTCCATCATGCTTCCTTTTATGTGGATGAAAGTCGAAGACAACGATCTGGTTGTGGATCCCGCTCCGTCCGACAGGGACTACATGGCTGTTTCCCCTGTGTTCAACATCAACGAAACCCTTTCCATCAATCCCTACCTGTTCATCGACAAACAGCAGGGCACTGACACCATGCTTTTCTATCTGGGCGCCGACGTCAATGCCAAAATGGACGGCATGACCGCCTGGGGTACCGCTATTCTCGAAACCGGTGAAACCAACGATCAGGACACCATGGCTTTCCTCCTGGCCGCCGGTGCCGATGCCGGTCTTGTCCACGGTCAGATTTTCTACGCTTCCGGTGACGAGGATCCTGCCGACGACGACTATGATCAGTTCGGCCTCCATTTCAACGTTGGCAAAGGCCAGACCTACTACTGGGCTGAAATCATGGGTGAAGGCATCTTCGATGGCGTCCGTTCCAACAACGCTCCCGGCACCAAAGTGTCCAACGTCATGGCCGCCAACATCGGCGCCACCGTGAAACCCATGGACAAACTCACCCTCACCGGTGACATCTGGTACGCACAGCTTGCCGAAGAAAAAATGGTCAACGGCTCCATGGAAGACGAACTCGGCCTTGAAATCGACCTCAAAGCCACCTACATGGTTCTCGACAACCTGAAGCTCGACGTGGTCGCCGCTTATCTCATGGCCGGCGACGCCACTGGTGACGAAGATCCCATCGAGCTCGGCGCACAGCTCTCCTTCAGCTTCTAATCGGGTTTCCGGCCTTGCCGGACGACCTTCCCGCTGATACGAAAACGGGCACTGGCAACAGTGCCCGTTTTTTTTATTTCCCCTCTACGTCGATCAAACCCATGATTCCTGTCTCGTCATGCAAATTCAGGCCAATGAAGTTCATATTTGTATAAAATGCGTTTAAAAATGACATAATTGAATTTCAATAATTCAATACCCCTGGCTTTTGATCAGCGCCCCCAATTTCAAATAGAAAATAATGGCTTTGAATAGAGGGGCTTATCCTGTTTTTAACCCTGATGATCTTTCCTGGCATGATTGATGAAGAACATCGCTTTAAACAAACAACCGTTCCCGGAATGACAAACACACGTTGTTTTGACAGTTCAAAGAAAAATGACCAAGTCGAATTACCATGAATCAAAAAAGGAGAAACAGGATGAAAAAAATGATCGGAAGAATGGCAACAGGGTGTGCGGTGGTGTTGATGGCGGCCTCAACGGTTTTTTCCGCGGACGCGACCCTCAACATGGATGTGAATTCGGCCTATGTGTGCCGGGGTGTGACCTACAACGACGGCCTGGTGCTCCAGCCCTCCCTGGATGTGCTCAAAGGTGGATTTGACGTCAACATCTGGGGCAACCTGGACATCGACGATTACGACGGGATTCTTGATTCAGGGGAGTTTTCCGAACTGGACCTGACCATGACCTACAGCCGCTCGTTTGACAAACTGAGCCTGACCGGCGGGGTCATCGGTTATGTGTACAGCGCGGGAGGCGGTGACAAGACCACGGCGGAACTTTACGGCAACGCGTCCTACGCCCTGGCGGACAAGATTACCCTGGGCCTTGCCGTATATTACGATGTGGATGAGTTCAAGGACACCTGTTATTCCATGGCCAGCCTGGCCTACACCCAGCCCGTGGGCGACAAGGTCAGCGTGACCGCCGGAGCCGCTGCCGGTTACATGGCCCGGGCCAGCAAGTACGGGGAATCGGGTTTCAACGAATACAAGCTGTCCCTGAAAGCCTCCTACGCCCTGACCGACACCCTCGGCCTGGGGGCCAACATCAACTACACCGACGCCATCGACGACGACGTGCTGGTGACCGATGTGAACACCTTCGGCGGTGTCAGTGTCAGCTGCAAGTTCTGATTCGTTCATGTTACATTTCAGCCCTGTGGTCGGGCTCACGCCCGACTCATGTCGGCGGGCGAAAGCCCGCCCCACAGGGCTAAGCTACGAAATGCACCATCACTTTTTCTTTTCAGGAATGGTCTTGATGAGCCGGTCAGGATGGGAATGCCTGTCCAGGGGCACGGTGCTAACCGGAGTTTCGGAAATTTCAGGGGTCTTCCGGGCGAAAAGCCGCCCGTTGATCTGGGAGCTGGCCCGGTTCACCAGGGACACGAGATCGTTTTTCGACAGATTGGGATCATTCTTTTCGCTGATTTCAACCACGGCCTTGCCGGTGGCGATGTCAAGGACATAGGCGTTCAGGGTGTAGCCCGCATCGGTTTCCACCAGGCTCCCGGTGAGGATGAAGTCGGCCCCTGTGCTGCGGCCCGCTTCGATAAACCGGTCCAGAGGATTTTTCGCGGCGTTACGCAGGGCCTCGGCCATAAGGGACTTGTCCACCACACGGACGCTGTTTTTCATGGCCAGCCGGGACGAAAAAAGATCCAGCAGGGCCGGCTCCAGAATGGTCCGGCTCGTGTCCGGAGTGATGGAAAACGGTGCCACACCCAGAGTGACAGGGCTTGCAGACGCGGCGCACACCAACGAAAGAAGAGAAAAAACCATAAGACCGGCCGTTTTCAATCCTCGACGCTTCATAATCAACCCTCCAGTTTTTTCAAAATTATCTCGTTGACCACGCCGGGGTTGGCCTTGCCTTTGGACGCCCGCATGATCTGGCCCACGAAAAAGCCCATGAGTTTGGTTTTTCCTCCCCGGTAGGCTTCCACTTCCTTGGGGTTGTCCGCCAGGATTTTTTCCACGATGCCTTCGATTTCCGATGTGTCGGAGACCTGGGCCAGTCCTTTTTCATCGACGATGGCCTGGGCCGATTTCCCTGTTTCCGCCATGTCCTCGAACACGGTTTTCGCCATGGTCCCGCTGACCACCCCTTTTTCCACCAGGTCCAGAAGGCCGGTGAGATCCTTTTCGGAAACGGGACTTTCGCTGATGTCGATGCCCCGGGCGTTGGTCAGGGCCATGACAGACCCCATGATCCAGTTGGCCACGGGCTTGGGCTTGTCCATCAGGGCCAGACAGTTTTCGAAATATCGGGAGATCTCCAGCGACGAGGTGAGCACGGCGGCGGCCTCGGCCGAGAGGTCCATGTCACGGACGTACCGTTCTTTGCGGGCCTCGGGCAGCTCGGGAATGCTGTCTTTCACCCGGTTGAAAAAGTCGTCGTCGATGATGACGGGAAGTAGGTCGGGATCGGGAAAATATCGGTAATCGTGGGCGTCTTCCTTGCTCCGCATGGACACGGACTTGCCTTCGTCGGCGTTCCACAGGCGCGTTTCCTGGACGATCGTTCCCCCGTCGTCCAGAATGTCGGCCTGACGCCTGATTTCCGCAACAATGGCCCGTTCGATGTTCCGGAACGAGTTGAGGTTCTTCATCTCGGTTCTGGTGCCGAATTCAGGGGCGTCCCAAAGCCTCAGGGACACGTTGGCGTCACAGCGCAAACTCCCTTCCTCCATGTTGCCGTCGCACACGTCCATCCAGCGGAGCATGGCGTGGATCTGGCGCATAAAGGCCCCGGCTTCCTCGGCGGAGCGCATGTCCGGCTCGGACACGATTTCGATGAGGGGCGTTCCGGCCCGGTTCAGGTCCACGAAGCTCACGGGCCGATACGGATCGTGGCTCGATTTCCCGGCGTCGTTTTCCATGTGGATCCGGGTGATGCCGATCCGTTTTTTCGTGCCGTCTTCCAGGGTGATGTCCAGGTGGCCGTTCTGGGCGATGGGCAGTTCGAACTGGGTGATCTGGTAGCCCATGGGAAGATCGGGGTAGAAGTAGTTTTTCCGGGCAAAGCGGTTGTCACGGACAATAGCGCAGTTCATGGCGATACCGGCTTTCATGGCGTATTCCACGGCTTTTCTGTTCACCACCGGAAGGACGCCGGGCATGCCGGTGCACACCGGGCAGGTCTGGGAGTTGGGCGCCGCGCCGAAACGGGTGGAACACCCGCAGAAGATCTTGGATTCGGTTTTGAGCTGGGCGTGGATTTCAAGGCCGATGACCACTTCGTATTTCATGAAAAACCTCGAAAAAAGTTGGAATGAAAAAAGCGTAATTTTCTTTCAAGAAAAATGACAAGGGTGATATATAGCATAACCTGTGGTTTGAACACAATAAAATGAACAGAGGGATCACAGGGCGATGACATGAACATGGGCATGGTCTATCCTGAAGACATGTCGCTGTCGGTATCGGTATCGCTATCGGTATCGCTATCGCTATCGAAAGGTCTGGATACCGACAGCGATTCAACAAGCTGTGAGCCTGAAGCGAAGCCTACAGGGAATTGACGAAAAGGTGGGGGACATGAAGTTCTTTCTGTGCGTGATGGGGATGGTGCTGATACTGGAAGGACTTCCCTGGTTCGGCTGGCCTGAAAAAGTGAAACAGATGATGAGGATCCTTCAGGAGCAGGACAACGCCCTGTTGCGCCGCCTGGGGCTGATGATGATGGTTCTGGGGCTGGGCCTGGTCTACCTGGGGAAACATTGAGATGTACAGCCTCACCGATTACGATTTTGACCTGCCCGAACACCTGATCGCCCACACACCCAGCGGCCGCCGGGACGAATCCCGGCTTCTCTGCCTGGATCGGGGGACCGGCCTTGTCGAACACCGGGTGTTCAGCCAGATCACCGATTACCTGAACCCGGGCGACGTCCTGGTGATGAACAACACTCGGGTGGTTCCGGCCCGGCTTTACGGCGTCAAGGACAGCGGAGGAAAAGCCGAAGTCCTGATCCTCGACTACCCCGGAGGCATGGAACGGCTGGGCGTGACCGGCAGTTTCCAGAGCCCCTGCCTGGTGAAATCGTCCAAGCGGCCGAAAATCGGGTCTTGTATCCGTTTCGGGGACGACCTGTCGGCCGAGGTCCTTGATGCGGACGAGGGAATGTACCATCTCCGGTTCCAGTGTTCCGGCGACTTCGAAAAGCTTCTGTCCGAAAAAGGGGTGATGCCCCTTCCTCCCTACATCCGCCGCTCGGCCCAGGACAGCCTGGAGGCGGCAGACCGGGAAACCTACCAGACAGTCTACGCCTCGGAAAAAGGGGCGGTGGCCGCTCCCACGGCCGGTCTCCACTTCACCGCCCCCCTTCTCCGGGCCATCCGTGAAAAAGGGGTGGAAACGGCGGCCGTCACCCTCCACGTGGGCTACGGGACTTTCGTGCCGGTGCGTGTTTCCGATATCCGGGACCACGTGATCCACAGCGAAAGGTTTCATATCGAAGAAGCGAGCGCCAGCCTGATCAACCGGGCCATGGGCGAAGGACGGAGGATCGTGGCCGTGGGAACCACCTCGGTCCGGACCCTGGAATACGTGTTCAAACAACACGGGGCTATCGTGCCGGGCTCGGGGGTCTGCGATCTTTTCATCTATCCGGGGTTCAACTACAAGGTGGTCGGCGCCATGATCACCAATTTCCACACCCCCCAGTCCACCCTGCTGATGCTGGTGTCCGCCTTTGCCGGACGGGAAACCATCCGGGCGGCCTACCTTACGGCCGTGGCCGAACAGTACCGTTTCTTCAGTTACGGTGACGCCATGCTGATTCTTTAGGATATCAATCGTCCGTGTTCCGCACCGGTTTTCTCAGCTGTTTGATCCGCGAGGTGATCTTTTTCCCCTGGAGGGTTTTTTCCCTGGAGGCGGCGGTGGGCTTGGTCTTGATCCGCCGTTTCGGGACGATCCGGGCTTTTTCGACCAGTTCGTTCAGCCGGGCCATGGCATCGTCCCGGTTGAGGCGCTGGGTCCTGAACGAGGACGCCTGGATGTGGAGAATTCCCTGGGAATCCACCCGGCGTCCGGCCAGCCGGAGCAGCCTTTTCTTCACGGGTTCCGTGAGGGATGGGGAGCTGGTCACGTCAAAGGTCAGGTGAACGGCCGTTGAGACCTTGTTCACGTTCTGGCCTCCCGGCCCCTGGGCCCGGACGAATTCCATTCGGATTTCGCTCTCGGGAACAGACGCCGGTGTATCATGGTAAGGCATTGAAACGTCTTCCTTTTTCAATCAATTACTGCCACATGGATGAACCGATGAAGCACCCCGAATCGTCGGTGGTTCCATCGGAGCCGTCAGGCACCTTTTTCGTGGTGAAAGACCGGGTCTCGGACCAGGGCGAATACACCCCGTCGTTGTCCATATGGCGGACTCTCCAGTAAAAAGTGGTCAGTTCGGGCAGGAGGTTCCTGTTTGTAAAGGCCAGGGTGAGAAGATCCGTTTCAGACACGTGGTCCAGGTAGAGTTCTGAAAAATCGCTGGCGGTGCTGAGCTGCCACTGGGTGCTGGCGTGGGTGTCCCAGCGGTCCTGGTCCGCGAAAGCATCGGTGATCAGCCGGGGTTTCACACTGATGGTGGCGCCGTCCGCCGGATTCAAAGGAACAGGCGCCAGGGGAACCGTGCTCTGCTCGACAGTGGTGAAAGAAAACACGTTGGACCAGGCCGAGGGGTTGAGATCGGTGTCAAAATACCGGACGCGCCAGTAAAGGGTTTTGTTGTCGGGCAGGGAGTCCTGGGCCGGGATGTCAAATGCGGTCAGGTTTTCCAGGCTGGTATCGTAATAAATGCACTGGGTAAAAGCGGCGTCCAGACTGATCTGCCACAGGCTTTTCCAGTGGGTGCCGTTGCCGTCCACATCGGAAAAGGCCTGGGCCACAAGGCTTGGCAAGAGAGAGATGTCCGTGCTGCCCGAGGCCGGTGAGTTGAGAACAGGTGCCAGCGGCGGGGTGCCGGGGCGGGTGTAGGCTGAACAGGCCGTTCCGTTGAACGTCACCGGGGCGTCGGGGACATCGGGATAGAAATCCGGGTTGGCCCCGATCGTGTGATCGAGACTGGTGATCTCCGCATCGGAAAGATTGAAAAAATCGTAGTTCACCAGGTTGGTGTCGGTGTTGGGATCATCCCAGGTGGCGTCCGTGTGGTACCAGTTGCCGCAGAGGTACACCAGGTTCCAGGCGTGGAGCACACCTGCTCCGTAGCCGGCAACGATACGGACTTTCATGCCCAGGGCGTTGATCATCCGGTACATCAGGAGGGCGTAGCCGTTGCAGACCGTCATTTTCCGGTAAAGGCCATCGTAAGCGCTGTAGTATTGGTAATCTTCCCCTGTTTTCTCTTCGTACTGAACGTTCTGGATTATCCAGTCGTGCACCGCCTTTTCCTTCTGAAGGTCGGTCATGTCGTCGGTGATGATGGTGCTGAGAATGGCGGCGATCCTCATGGTGACGTACTGCTCCTGGGCCAGGGTGGTAAAATAGGCTAACTGGAAGTTTATCGTGGCGTTGTTGTCAACACCCTCACCTTCGAAGTAACGGCCCTTCACCGAAAACAACAGGTAGTCGTCGGAGGTGGTGGCGTCGTATATCGCCTGAGGGATGAGGGTCTGAAGGTCGTCAAACTGAAAGTTGAAACTCAACTGGGCGGTGAACGATTCGTTGCGAAGCTTTCCCTGTTCCGTGATCAGGGCGACCAGCTCGGCGTAGGACGTGCAGACAACGGCGGGAGCCTTGGTGGACCTGAGCTTGTTTTTTAGATCTGCGGCGGTGAGACGACCCTCAAAAAAGGGACTGACCTTGAAGTCGGCCACCTTTTTGGGCTGGGCATGGACGGGGATGAGCAGGATAAGGCACAGAAGGGTAAAGGCAATGATACGTTTCATCCGGAGACCTCGAAAACTGACAGATTGAAGGTTTTGAAAAAGAACGCCTCACCTGTTCAGGGTTGCGCTGAACGTTCTCAGGGATGGGGTTCTTTGACGGGTCCGATTTGGCACACGGTCATTCCTTACCATGGAACGGCCGGCATTACAAACGGTATTTCACTTATAACTCAGGCGCTTACCCTTCCCCCGTAGAAAGAAAGGCAAACTACCGGTAATCCCGGTAGTCGATGGCGTAGGTTTTCGATTTGTAGGAGAATTTCCGCACCGTGGTGCCAAGGAGCTGTGCCGCCGCCGTGATGTTGCCCCGGCAGTTCTTCAGGGCGTCGATGATCATTTCCTTTTCCAGGGCCGCCACGGCCTCGTCCAGGGATTTGGCCGGAAGGGTTCCGGACTCCACGCCGGTCTGTAGGGTGGGGGGCAGGTGGTAGCCGTGAATCACCCCTTCGTCGCAGAGAAGCACGGCCCTCTCGATGCAGTTCTCCAGCTCGCGCACGTTGCCGGGCCAGTGGTAGGCCATGAGCATGTCGATGCCCGGGGTTGAAATCCGTTTGATGTCCTTGCTGTTTTCCGCCGCGTATTTTTCCAGGAAATAATCGGCCAGCAGAAGGATGTCCGTCTTCCGTTCGCGAAGGGGGGGCATGTAGATGGGAAACACGTTCAGCCGGTAGTACAGATCGCCCCGGAAGGTTTCGTCTTCCACGGCCTGTTCCAGGTTTTTGTTGGTGGCCGCCACGATGCGCACATCGGCCTTGATGGTGTGATGCCCCCCCACTCGCTCGAATTCACGTTCCTGGAGAACCCGGAGGAGTTTCACCTGGACGTCCGGGTCGATGGAGCCGATTTCGTCGAGAAACAGGGTGCCCTTGTTGGCCAGCTCGAACTTGCCGATTTTCTGGTTGATGGCTCCGGTAAAGGCCCCTTTTTCATGGCCGAACAGCTCGCTTTCGATCAGTGTCGAGGGAATCGCCGCGCAGTTCACCTTGACGAACGGCTGCTTGGCCCGGAGACTGTTGTAGTGGATGGAGCTGGCCACCAGCTCCTTGCCCGTGCCGCTTTCACCCCGGACAAGCACCGTGGCGTTGCTTTTGCAAACGTGGGATATCATCTGGTACACATCCCGCATCTTGTTGCTGTTGCCCACGATATTGGAAAACCTGTACTTGTTTTCCAGTTCGCTTTTCAGGCGAAGGTTTTCCTCTTTCAGCTTTTCCTTTTCCTGGTTGATTCGTTCAAGGTTGATCACATGGGTGGCCAGCATGGTGGCGATCACCGAGAAAATCTCCACCCCGGCCTTGAGGTTGTATCCTTCCTCGTAGGGCCTGTCGGCTGAAAGGGCCCCGATCACCTGGTTTCCCTTTTTGATGGGGACGCAGATAAACGAAAACTCGCCTTTGACCTGGCCTTTTCTGGAAGCGGTGCGGTCGAGAAACATCGGTTCCTCGCTGATTTTGGGAATGGCCAGAGGTTTGCCCGTTTCGATCACCCGGCCCGTGATGCCTTCGCCGACCTTGTATTTTCCCCGTTTGATGGCGGTGTTGGTGAGCCCGTGGGCCACCTCGATGGTGATCTCGTTTCGTAAGGGGTTCAGGATCGTTACCGTGCCCCGTTCCATGCCCAGGGTTTCCGACAGAATGTCCAGCACCATGTACAGGGATTTCTTCAGATCCGGATGCTCGTTCAGGGTGCTGCTGATATCGTAAAACAGTTTGGTTTCGTCGATTCTGTTCATGCCTTGAAAATCCCCTTGGTTCGGTTCACGCCAGACTCCGTGCAACAGGCACGAATCATGACCTAACATTTAGGGAATGTATCGGGACAAATCAACAAAAATGTTGTTTTTCAGGGGAAAATCACAGGAAAAACCGGTGACCCGGACAGACGGGCCAAACGCGGGAGCCGAAACCCGAAGGCGGGTATTTTTCATATCCTTTTGAAATATAAAACCATACTCAAACAGACCTGAGCCATCATACCTTCTGGCTCATGACGATTTTGTCATTACCGTGGCAGGGTCGTCACATTTTTGGGATTAGCCTTTGCTGCGAGTATGTATCACAGGGTGTCCACGGGTTAGAGTGGTTGTCATAAATCCGTTCCGAATGAATAACTGACGAACGTCGAACATCCAACGCCCAACATCCAACATCGAATGAAGGATAACTCCTTTTTTAAATAGTGAATTTGAACACTGTTTTCTTTCCATGCGGAAAGGGTGAGCCGTGAACCCATTCACCATTCGATGTTCATAAAAATGCGGCAATCGGAATTTTATTCTGACAACCACTATAACGTGACATGTTCACATCGACATCACGCAGAAAAAACAAGATCAGATCCGCCCCTCATCCACATGGAACGACATCCGGGCGAAGGTGACGGTGCTTCGGCCCATGAACAGGAAAGTCATAAGCCACAGGCCCTGGAGAAGAAGGAGGGACATGGGGCTCCAGAGTCCCCGAAGACCCTGGGCGATATCCGGCCTGAGAGCGGCTCCGGCGGGCAAAAACGGGCCTGCGAGCACCAGGGCCAGGGCCACGGAAAACCCCATGATCTGATAAGTGGAAAGGGTTCCGCCGCCCCGGTCATCGGCCCGGAAAAACTCCGAAAGCCCTCGCCAGACCTGGGTGATGACCAGGGTTTCCAGGAGGGCGACAAGCGGGTGGCCATAGAGCGTCAGGGCGAGACCGGTCAGGCCGGACAGGGCGTAGATCACCGAGGTGACGGCCTGGATGGGAACGGTTTTCACTCCGTGGAGGTTGGAGGCGAAGCAGGCTTTGCGGGTGTGGCCGGTATAGACAAAGGCGTGGTTTTCAAAGAGACGGCGGACCAGGGGCGTGGTCTCGGTCAGGGGTTTGCCGTAGCAGCATCCGAAACTGACGCAGGCCAGGCGGCCCAGGGATTCTCCCAGGGTGTAGGCAACGGCCAGGGCGGCCAGGGTGTGAACCAGGGGATAGGAAAAACCGGTGAGGCGGACGAGCACAACGTTGAGGCCGAGGATCAGCACAGGGGAAAGGACGATGCCTGCGAACACACTGCCCCCGATGGTGAAGGTGTGCCGCTTCCCTTCCACAAGGACCGCAATCCACCGGGCCGACGGGAGAAGCACGATAAACAGGAGGATCAGGAGAAGCCAGCCGTAGCCCACAGGAACGCCCGAGGCTCCCGCGATAACCAGGAAAAGGGCGGCGCAAAGGGCCAGGGCGTTGGCGGAAAGAAGGCCGTACCAGGTGAGATTGACACCGCTCCAGATCCCGTCCCCACCCTTTTCCCGGGGAACGGCGGCCAGGATCTGGCGATTTTCGCCGGTAAGCCGGGTGAAGCCCCAGCCCAGGTAGACGGCGGTGAAACAGGAAACAACAATCAAAAAAAACATGGGGGTCATGGTTAGGCTGTCCTTTTTTATTTTGCCTCCGGGGGACCAGATTTTAAAAATCTGGACAAATGGGCATTGGATTTGTCCCAGAGAAAGTTCTTTTCATATCCGTTTGTCAAACTTTTCAAAAGTTTGGCCCCCGGCAGGGCCGCCGGAGGCAAAAAACAAATAGTCAAAATTCAAACATCACAACGCCGTT
>CAZWTY010000082.1:0-20561 GCA_964637565.1 uncultured Desulforapulum sp. | reverse complement strand
CCAGCGCTCGTTGAACACCGTCTCGCCGGTCTGGACGTTCCACTCCCAGGTTCCGGCGTTCGTTCCCTCGATGATGTTGGCCAGTCTCTTTTTTTCATTTTCAAGCATCAGGGCCGCTTTTCGCTGCTCTTCCACATCGCGGACGATCAGCACCACCCCGTTCAGCTCGTCGAGATCGTCACGGATCGGAGCGGCCACGGCGTCAACGGCGTATTCTGATCCGTCCCTGGAAATCAGAACGTTCTTGTCACCCATGGCCACCGCATCACCCGTTTCCAAAGCGGATTTCACCGAAAAAGATACGTCGCGCCCGTCCATGTCGCCAACCACATGGAAAATATCCGTGATGGGCCGGCCCAGGGCCTCTTTCTGGGACCACCCGGTCAGCCGTTCCGCCTCCAGGCTGAGCACCGTGACCCGCCCGTCCCTGTCCGTTCCGACCACCCCTTCGCCGATGGACCTCAGGGTGGCTGAAAGGCTGGCCTCGCTGCGCTTAAGCCTGGCGGCCCTTTCCCGGGCCCTTTGTTCGGCCATGACCAGAAGGCTGAACACCACGCTGACAAGAAGCCCGAATCCCAGAACAATCCAGGGAAGGCTCCGTTCAGCCATGGAAATAAATGCCGGCATGGCGGTAAAACGGAAGGTCCAGAGTTGACCTCCCAACTCCACCACCATATCCCGGGTCATGCTTTGTATGATGTCCGGACTTGCCCCTCGGTTTCCAATCCCGTCAAACAGAATCGTGTCCCGACCAGTCCCTTGACCTTCAAATATCTGGAGGTAACTGAAGGGCAGTCCTTCAGGAAATATATTTTCCAAAAAAGTACCGGCATGGAACACACTGAACACATATCCTTCGAGGGCGGCCCGGCGGAGCTCAACCGTGTCAAGGGACGCCGCCTTCCTGTACACGGGGGCATAGAGCAGAAATCCCTCGCGTTTGGCTTGCCTTGTAAACACCACGAGGGAGGGTTTCCCCGTATCCCTCGCCCTTTCCATGGCCGATCGTTTTTCAGGTTCGGACATCATGTTGTAACCGAGAAAGACCCGGTACTTTTCGGCCAAGGGTTCCAGATATTTGACGGGCACGGCCTCCCCTCCCTCAACCCGGGGGTGTACCGTGTAACCCGGAAAGCCTTCGGCTCGCACCTGGCTTTCAAGGATTCCAATTTCCTGAGGGCTAAGAACAGGGGCAAACCCAAGACCCTGGACAGTATGGGTGGAGGGATCGAGTTTCATGGACTCGACAAATGATTTCCAGTCCATGTGCGTCACATGGCTGGTCAGGGTAAAAATATTGGCGCCTGCCAAAAGGATATGCTCATGGCTGTGCAGTTCCTGAGCCACTGAATGGACAGCTTCCCGGGCCCTGAACTGGAACCGGTCTCTTTCATGGCGAGACACAAAGTCATGGACCAGCGTCCATGCCGCGATCGAGACGAACACCCCGGCAACCAGGGCGGCTAACGCCCAGAACAAATGTCGGGTCACATGGGATGTCATGGTTTTGTCCTTTGGCGGGGGCATCCGGGGTCCTCCTCTCCGGCGGCAAAAAATCAGATCATGTTCAGCGCTGTCTGGGCGATCCGGGGCAAGCTGACCACCTTGTCCACCGCTCCGGTCTTGATGGCTTCCTTGGGCATGCCGAACACCACGCAGCTCTGTTCGTCCTGGGCGATGGTCCTGGCTCCGGCCTGTTTCATCAGGGCCAGCCCTTCGGCCCCGTCAGAACCCATGCCGGTGAGAACGATGCCCACGGCGTTTGCCCCGGCGTACTGGGCCACGGACCTGAACAACACGTCCACGGCCGGTCTCTGGTGGTGGACCATGGGGCCTGTTTTCACGACCACATGGTACCTGGCTCCGCTTCGTTTCAGGAGCATGTGAAAATTGCCGGGAGCGATCAGCACCAGGCCGTCGGTCACCGTGTCTCCGTCCTGGGCCTCTTTCACCGTCATGTCCGACAGGCTGTCCAGTCTTTCGGCAAAGGACGTGGTGAATTTGGCCGGCATATGCTGAACGACCAGAATGCCCGGAGCGTTCCGGGGCATGCGGGTGATGACTTCCCTGAGAGCCTCGGTGCCTCCGGTGGAGGCGCCGATGGCGATAATCTTCCGGGTTGTCTCGGCCAGGGCCATGGAACCGATGACGGCTTTCTCGGAAGGGACCACGATTGTCTCCCCCCCAGGTCTCTGCCGAACTTTCACCCCGGCCACGGCCCGGATCTTGTCGGCCAGCTGAATCCCCAGGTCCCCCACCGAATAGGAGGCGGTAGGCTTGGAAATCACTTCCAGCGCCCCCAGGCTCAGGGCCTCTAAGGCAATCCTGCTGCCCTCTCGGGTCAGCGAACTCACGATGATCACGGGAAGGGGGGCGTAAGTCATGATTTTTTTGAGGAACGTCAGGCCGTCCATCCGGGGCATTTCGATATCCAGGGTCACCACGTCCGGTTTCAGCCGGACGATTTTGTCCCTGGCCACGTAAGGATCGGGAGCCGTGCCCACCACGACGATGTCCTTTGCCCGCCTCAGTTCTTCCGACAGGACCTTTCGAACAATGGCCGAATCGTCGACCACCAGGACCTTGATGGGTTCTCCCATCTTCTCCCCCCATCTTTAAAACGATCAGTCATCAAGAACAAGGACACAGAGTATCAGTCCCTCGACAGATTCCACCAGCACATGGCATTCGGGAAGGGAATCCCGGAAAGATTTGACCTGCGGGGCATCTTCCAGGAGCTCCGGAATGCCGAGATGGAAATCACTCCGGGCGTCCAGATTGGAAAGCATGTGGCCCAGGACCATGTTCAGGATTTCCTTGAGAATGCCGTCGGTATGGATACGGGCGATGTTTTCCCTTTCTTCGGCCATGAAATCCACAGCCATGGGCACCAGAAGGCTTTCAGGGATCATCATCACCATAAAGCCGTTCAATGAACCCCCGAATGTCAGACGACAGCACCGGATGTCCGGGAGTTCGAAGAACCCCCGCCGCACAGGATCGCCCGTTCCTTCAAACTCCAGAGGCATGTAAAACATCGTTTCCAGAACTTCAGAAATCGAGGCCGCCATCGCCGCCTTCAAATCCTTCATCATCATGTGACTCTCCAAGAATTTCATGAAGTTTCGCCCGGATTTCCTCGGGAGTGAAAGGTTTCCGGATATAGCCCGCCGCTCCTTTTTCCCTGAATTCCTCCATGCGTTTCTGGCTTCCTTCCGTGGTGATCACCAGAACGGGAATGGATTTCAGCGCCTCATCCTTATTCATGGCCTGTATCAGTTCCAGGCCGTTCATGCGGGGCATGTTGTAATCGGTCACCACGATATCCACCGGTCTTTCCTTCAAAAGGCCGAGGGCTTCGGCCCCGTCCGTCGCCTCGTAATAATCCGCCATGGCAAAGCCCGAAGCCATGATGGTTTTCCTGATCACTTTCCGCATGGGAAGGGAATCGTCCACAACCAGAATATTAAACGCCATGATGCCCCCAGATAAAACCGCTTACCCCATTACATTCAAAAGATCTTCCACCTGCCGCATCTCACTGCCGAAGGTGGCGATGATTTCCTGGAGATCGTGGGGCGTGATGCCGAGTTTCTCCAGGACATCCCGGTGGAAACGGTAGGCGAGCCCGTCGGCGCCTCCACCGATGCCCATCATCATGCAGACGTTGTCGGCCACGTAAAGGATCTGGCTTTCCAGATCGTTCCGGGCCTCCTCGTCGTTCAGGTGATGATTTTTTATCAGGTTCACCATCCTCGGTGAAAAATCCCACATTTTGGCCACAAGCCCCCCCAGTTCCGCATGATCGATTCCGATAATTTTCTTTTCGGCCTCCCTGAAGGTGTAGCCTTTGTTCTGCACCAGGTCGTCGATACGGCTGAACGCATCCCCCACGAACCGGTCGAGGATCACCTTCCCGATATCCTTGAGAAGCGCTGCGGTGAACACCATCTGCTTGTGGGTCGAGCCTTTCTTTTCCGCCAGGTCCCGGGCGATCAGGGCCGAGGCCACAGCCTGTTTCCAGAGTTCTCCCTCGTGGAGCCCGTAACCGGCCTGGCCTTTGGTAAGGTTGGCGGCCCCGGATTTCATCAGGACCATGTCGATCACCTGGTCCACCCCCAGCATGGTGATCGCTTCCTGGACCGACTCCACCCGTCTTGGCAGGGCGTAGAAAGAGGAATTGCTCATCCGGAGAATGTTGGCGGTCAGAACCGGATCGTAAAGCACGATCCTGGCGATGTCCGCCATGGAGCTTTTCGGGTCCTCGGTCACGGCTATGATCTGGTTCACCACGGCGGGAATGGGTTTCAGGTTGTCAATTTCCTTGATCAGTTCCTGGATCGCGCTCATATCTTTTCCTCCCCCTTGCCGGAGGTTTTCATGTAGATGGCCCCTGTCCCGACCTCAATCCGGATAGTTCTGTTGACGTTGCCCCCCACGTCCTCGTGATCCACGATCACCCCGTTTTTGAAAAAAAGCTTGCGTAAAGCCATATGGTTCCGCTTGCCGATGTTGAAAAAACCTTTCTGGTCCAGGATCTGGGCTCCCCCCACCACCACCACCCGCATCCGGCTTTTCAACGCCCCCAGGGCGTAAGCCGCCTTGAACAACGCGGGAATCCCCGTGTCGGCGAACATGTAGGGGTTTTTCTGGGCCTTTTCCCGGTCAAGCTGGGATTCGGGCAGCATGTAGTGAAGCATGCCCCCCACCTTCACCTGGGAATCGTAGATGACCACGCCGATACACGAGCCGAGGGAATAGGTGATCAGGGTCTCGTCCCTGTTTCCGCTGACTTTCATATCCGAAACACCCACTATTGTTTTCAAAAACTTACCTCGTCATGGGTCCTTTTTTCAAAGATTGAGGGCCACTTCGAAAAGCCCCGGAATATCGAGGATCAGTCCCACTTTCCCGTCTCCCATGATCGCTCCTCCGGCAAGACCCTTGATGCCCGCAAGGGATTCCCCAAGGCTCTTGATCACGTATTCCTCTTTCCCAAGGAGTTCGTCGATCAGGAGACATCGCTGTTCCTTGTTGTTTTCCACCACGATGGCGATGTTGTTCCACACCTCCCTGTGGTCCATCTCCACGTTGATGACACGGCTCAGGCGGATCACCGGGACCAGGCTCTTTCTGAACATCAGCATCTCCGCCTTGCCCTCGACAGTGAAGTACTCCTCTTTCTTGGGCCTGAAAGACTCCAGAATGGCCATGGTGGGGACGATGAATTTTTCACGGCCCACCCGGACCAGCATGCCTTCGATGATGGCAAGGGTCAGAGGCAGGGTAATGGTGAACACGGAACCCTTGCCCTGAACCGAATGGATGGCCAGCCTGCCGTTGAGATTGTCGATGGATTTTTTCACCACATCCATGCCCACGCCACGCCCCGAAATGTCGGTGACGGATTTGGCCGTGGAAAAGCCGGGCTTCATGATCAGCTGGTGGATCTCTTCGTCGTCCAGATCGGCATGGGCGTCCACCAGTCCAAGGCTCATGGCTTTTTCCAGGATGTCCTGGGTATTCAGCCCCTTGCCGTCGTCGGCGATTTCTATCACGATATTCCCGCCCTTGTGATAGGCCTTGAGGCTCACCGTCCCTTTTTCAGGTTTTCCGGCAAGGCGCCTTTCCTCAGCCGATTCCAGGCCGTGGTCGATGGAGTTCCGGATCATATGGACCATGGGTTCGTAGAGGGCCTCCACCACATTCCTGTCGATTTCCGTTTCCTCTCCGGACATGACCAGGGCCACGTCTTTGCGGCAGCTTTTCGCCACGTCCCGGACCAGGCGGACCATTTTCTGGAACGTGCTTCCAATGGGCACCATCCGCATGGACATGGCGATTTTCTGGATGTTCGACACGATCTGGCCGAGCTGGCTTAAGTTCTGAAGGGTCTTCTGGGAAGAACCGGCAAGGGCCATGACATCCTGGCGCAGCATGGACTGGGCGATGACCAGCTCCCCGGTGAAGTCCACCAGGTTGTCAAGCTTGATCGTATCGACCTTGACCTGGGCTCCGCCGGGCTTTCGCCCCCTCTTTTGCTCTCTCAGGGCGGTAATCACTTCCCGGGATTCCACATCCTCTTCTTCGACCAGGATTTCACCCAGTTTCTTTTCCGGGTGTTCGGTCTGGAATTCCAGGGCCGCCGCCAGCCGTTTCTCTTCCAGAACCCCTTTGTCCACCAGGATCTCACCCATCATCCGGGGCGGCTCGTCCGAAGCCAGGGCGTTGTTGATCTCCTCGATGGTTTCGGCCAGGGTCTGGATGTCGATCCCCCGGTCATCGGCCGAAACACCGGCCTTGACGCCCTTATCCACACAGTCGATGAGTTTTTTCAGCACATCGACAGACTGGAGAATCACGTCGGTGATCTGGTTGTCGATAACGCATTTTCCGGTCCTGGCGCTGTCCAGGAGGTTTTCCGTGGCATGGGACAGGATGTTGATCTTGCGAAGGTCGAGAAAACCGGAAATCCCTTTGAGGGTGTGAAAGGGCCTGAAAATCGCGTTGATGATTTCCTTGTCCTCGGGATTTTCCTCCAGGTCGATGAGGTTCAGCTCGATGGTTTCCAGGTTTTCCCTGGATTCGAGGATAAAATCGCTGAGGATTTCGATGTCGTCCGAATCGAGAACCCGCCCCGAGGCCGGGGGAAGTGTGCTGTCCTCGACAGGCATGCCGGCAGACGCGGGGGCCTTTTCGAGAAGGGCGATGACCTCGCCCGGGTCAAAGCCGAACACATCCCCCCTGGCAAAACGTCGGAACATGGCTCGAAGCATGCCAACCCCCTCCTTGAGGGGGTGCATGTCCTTTTCCTCACCCAGGACCACGCGCTCGAGATAGTGCCTTAATAGACGAAGCACCTTGAGGAAATCGTGGTTCATTCCTTCCGGGATCTCGTGTTCGATGGTCTCGCAGGCGTTGAGGGCCTTTCCAAGCTGGGGAATGTCGTCATGGGTGGTCCGGTAGATCAGACGGGCCACATCGTTCAGGCGGGTTCGGATGGTGGTGATCGTGTTTTCGGGATAGTCCATAATCGGTCCGTTCACATTCGGTGTTCCAAGGAATCGGGGTAGACGGTTGTCATCATGTCCGGCCCGGCAGAAAGGGACGGGGACATCACATGCAAAGCCGAGTGAGGGGTTTGGCTTGTCTGGAAAAACGTGTTCTAACGAAAAACGGATGACCGAACAGGGTCTAAAAAAATCTGGAAAAGTATAGCCCAGGCCCATCCAGGATGTCAATCGTGAATTACCGGACCTTCAGGGCCACTGGTTGACAAACGGGAAAGGCGGTCTTAAATTGATCGTCACGACATCGTGTGTGTTCCTCCTTCGTCCGGATTGAAACAAGGATAAAACCTTTCCACCGGAGAAAAAAGAACGTATAGAGATGCCGTAAAACAACCATGACTTTTGAATTGGAGAACGACCATGTCTTTTGAAACCAGGGAAGAAAGCCTTGACGAGATAATGAAACTGAAAAAGCCCGTATGCCCCCACTGCAACCGGGAAATGGAACTTTGGGAAGTACCTCCCGTGTCGTTCAGCGACGGTCTGGGCTGGGGCGTTCCTTTTCTTTACGTCTGCTTCAACAACGACTGCCCGCTGTTCAAGCAGGGCTGGGACGACATCATGGAGCAGGTGGGGCAGAAATCCTCGTTCCGCTGCATGAACTATCCCGGAACCGAGACCTTTGAGCTGCTTCCCGTGTTCAGCTCCGCCGGCGGGAGCGGGCAGATCGTCACCGACGAAACCGTGGCCCGGCAGAAAGCCGAGGAGGCGGCCATCAAAAGCGGCTTTTCCATTCTGGCTGACTGTTATGTCAACAAGGATCTTGTCCAGCTCATGAAAATGACCCTGGACGGAGAGGAACCCACCCGGGTGAGGATCAAGGCCGCCGAAATGCTGGGCGACCTTTCGGACACCGAAGCCATCGACCCGTTGAGAAACACGAAATTCGGCAATCCCAAACTCCAGGACGAAGTCACCCGTGCCATCGCCAAAATCCATGAGCGGTGCTACACCCGGGAATGCCCGTTCTGTGCGGAAATCATAAAAAAACAGGCCACGATCTGCAAACACTGCAAAATGACCGTGGCCGGTGAGTAGTGTGATCACACGGTGTCTATTTCCTGATCGGGGCTTAAATCACCCCGATCAGGGAAATCCATGTCAATGCATGGCCTGCTTTCTGTAGCCTTTGGGAATGGCCGTGATGTCCGCGGGCGCTTTGCATTCCTTGAATTCCAGGAGTTTGACAGAAGACTTCACCGTGGTTCCCATCATGGTGGTCGAAGTGTCGCTCTGGACCATCACCCCTTTGATTTTCTTTGTTTCCTTCAGCACCTGGTCCATGGACTCCCTGAGACCGGGCTGCATGGTCATCATGATGGCCGAGTAGCGGGCAAACAGGTCGTCTTTCACCTTGATGTCTTCGGTGGCCCAGAGCTCCGTGCGCGACGGTCCCATGGCCATATCCATTTTCTGGATATACTTCCGGCAGTTCCAGCTTCCGATCTTCTTTTTTTCACCCGTATCGGTGACGGTCATGGAGAACTTCATCATGCCCTTCATCATACCGGCCATGGCCTCCTTCTCTTCCCTGGACATCTTTCCGCCTCCGGCCTGCTCCATGGCTTTGCCCATGTCCAGGGGCATCTCGGTGTAGGTGCGGGTCCCGTGGTCGATCATGGTCACCGTTTTCTTGTCCAGCCTGACGATCACGCTGGCTTCTTTGCTGTCATTGCGCATCACATCGGGGGTGATCCAGACGCTCTGGATCGAGTCGCGGGCGGGCTGGGTCTGGCCCATCATGGTCACACTGCCCGTGTGGTGTTTCTGCTTCATGAAAATGTCGGCCAGGGCCGGTCCGGGAACCAGGGCGGCGGCGGAAAGAAAAACGGCCAGCGACAGAATGTAACATGTTTTTTTCATCGGACTCCTCCTTGAAATGATGTTGGGCGTGTTTTCGTGAGACGATAGCACCCCTTGCCCTGTTTTTCAAATGGAATTCCAGCGAAACCTTCGGTTTTCAAGGCTTTGGCCATCTTCATCCTTTCTATGGTCGTGCAAACACGTGCCGGTGTCATCGATTTTGATTGACAGACCGGACGCCAGACACTAATGAAAAAGCGTTCCACAGTGAACCCGTGCTTTTGCATCATTATAAGAACAATAAAACAGACAGGGAGCCGTCATGGGTGGTTTTTTTGGGTGTTGTTCGAAATCCGAGTGTATCAGTGAACTTTTTTACGGGACAGACTACCTGTCCCATCTGGGAACCAGACGGGGCGGGATTGCCACCGTGGGTGCCGACGGATTTCACCGGTCCATTCACAATCTGGAAAACGCCTATTTCAGGAACAAGTTCGAACCCGACCTGGGAGAACTGACCGGTCCCATGGGCATCGGGGTGATCAGCGACACCGACGCCCAGCCCATCGTGCTTTTTTCCCACCTGGGACGTTTCGCGGTGGTGATGGTGGGAAAAATCGTCAACATGGACGAGTTGATCCGGGAGGTTTTTTCCAAAAACATCCACCTGTCCTCCACCACGGGCGGAAACCCCAGCCCCACGGAAATAGCCGGGGCTCTCATCAGCCAGTGCGGCAGCTTCGAAGAAGGGATCCGCTACACCCTCGACCGCATCAAAGGGTCCTGTTCCCTTCTGGTCCTGACGGAAAAAGGCCTGTACGCGGCCCGGGACAGGCTGGGCCGAACCCCCATTGTCATCGGACGGCGCCACGACGCCTGGGCCGCCAGTTCCGAATCCTGTGCTTTTCCCAACCTGGGTTTTTCCGTGGACCGTTACCTGGGCCCCGGTGAAATCCTTTTCATGACAGCCGACGGGGTGGAACAGATCCGGAAGCCGGGAGACAGGATGCAGATCTGCTCGTTTCTCTGGGTCTACTACGGCTATCCCGCCTCCAGCTACGAGGGCATCAACACGGAAAAGGTCCGTTACAACTGCGGAGCGGCCCTGGGCCGTCTCGAAACCGTGGCGGCGGACCTGGTGGGGGGCATTCCCGATTCGGGCATCGGCCACGGGCTGGGTTTCGCCCAGGAATCGGGCATTCCCTACATGAGGCCCTACGTGAAATACACGCCGACATGGCCCCGGAGCTTCATGCCCCAGAACCAGAAAATGAGGGACCTGGTGGCCCGGATGAAGCTGATCCCCGTCCGGGAGATCATCGAAGGCAAACGCATCGTTTTCTGTGACGACTCGGTGGTCCGCGGAACCCAGCTCCAGGACAATGTGCAGATTCTCCACGAATACGGAGCGCGGGAAATCCACATGCGCATCGCCTGCCCCTGCCTGATTCACCCTTGCGAGTTCCTGAATTTCTCCACGTCCCGGTCCACCCTGGATCTTGCGGGAAGAAAAGCCATCTTGGACATCGAAGGGGCGGAAACCGCCCATCTGGAGGATTTTGCCCGCGCCGGTTCGGACCGACACAACGCCATGGTGGAACATATCCGGAAACGGCTGAAACTCACCAGTCTCCGCTACCAGACACTCAACGACCTGGTGGCCGCTATCGGCCTTCCCAAAGACAGGCTCTGCACCCACTGCTGGGACGGCACGAGTTATTTTTAAAAACCGCTAAACGGCGCCGCACGGAACAGTTCCGGCGGCGCCGCATGGGCTAAGTCCCCTATGCAAATCGAGGGTTACCTCTTTCTCGGGCATGGTTTCCGGTTAATCGGCATCGGAATCGCTATCGGTATCGGTATCGGGTTCGATCGTCAGAACATTTCGATAGCGATACCGAGCGATACCGATGGTTAGGATCCATGCCAATGTTACATGCGTTTGCACTGGCCAAAGCACACTGCATGATTGACAATTTACCAGCCGCCCTATATACTCCTCCGAGTAAATCAATGTAAAAAATCCCGCCCTGCCGTTAGTTAATCGACGTCGTTCTCAAGATGGCCCGCAAGCCCTTTCACATTCCCATGGGCCTCTTGATTGGTTCTTGGAATCAGACTTTCCACTAAAACGCCCAACCCGCTAAGGAGGCCCCATGACCGACACCCCCAAAACACAGGCGGCCATTATCGAAGGCTTGAGGAGTTTCTTTCGCTCGGGAAAGACACGGGATCTTGATTACCGTATCAGGCAACTGAAAATCCTGGACAAAATGGTGACCGACCATGAACAGGACATCATGGCCGCCCTGAAAAAAGACTTGAACAAATCCAACCCCGAATCATTCATGACCGAAATCAATTTTGTGCAACATGAAATCCGTTACACCCTGAAGCATCTTAAAAAATGGGCCTCTCCCAGACGGGTTGCGACCCCCGTCAGCCTTCAGCCGGGAACCAGCTATATTTACAGGGACCCTCTGGGCCTTGTCCTGATCATCGGTCCATGGAACTATCCCTTCAACCTGACCCTTTCACCCCTGGTGGGTGCTATCGCGGCTGGCAACACCGTTCTTGTCAAGCCCTCCGAAGTTTCAGCCGCGACCTCCGGACTGATCCGCGATCTTATCGGGCGTTATTTCGATCCATCGTACCTTGCCGTAGTGGAAGGCGGCGCGGAAGAAACAGCGGCAATCCTGGAACATCCCTTCGACCATATTTTTTATACCGGGGGAGAACGGGTGGGCAAAATCGTCATGGCGGCGGCGGCAAAACACCTGACGCCGGTGACCCTGGAACTTGGCGGAAAAAGCCCTTGCATCGTCGATAAAGATATCAATTTTGACCTGGCGGCCCGGCGCATTTGCTGGGGCAAATTCATGAATGCCGGCCAGACCTGCGTGGCGTCCGACTATCTTCTGGTCCACGAAACGGCGAAACCTAAAATAATCGAAGCACTTCGTGGGGCCATCACACAGTTTTTCGGTGAAAACCCCCAGGCCAGCCCCTGTTATGGAAGGATCATCAACGAACACCATTTCAACAGGCTCTGTGAGCTCATGAAACACGGCAACATCATTTTCGGGGGAACCACGGACAGCACGTCACGGTACGTGGCCCCCACCCTGATCGACCGTGTCACGCCCGAAGACCCGGTCATGACCGAAGAAATCTTCGGTCCTCTCCTGCCGATCATGACCTACAAAACCACCGATGAAGCCATCGGGTTCATCAACGCCCGGCCCAAGCCCCTTGCCCTTTATATTTTTTCAGATGACGAGGTCCTCAGAAAAAGGGTTCTCTCCGAAACATCGTCCGGAGGCGCATGCATCCATAACACCCTTCTCCACATCACATCCACCGAACTGCCTTTTGGAGGCGTAGGCCCAAGCGGCATGGGCGCCTACCACGGCAAGTCCAGTTTCGACACCTTTTCACATGCCAAAAGCGTTTTGAAACACTACCCCTTGTTCAATGCGACGTTCCTGTATCCCCCTTACAAACCTTACCTGAGGTGGATAATGAAAGCGATTTCCTGAGCCGTGGTTCCCCAGGGTTTGACCTTTTACTGGAATTGAAAAACTTTCTAAATATCGAACCCTGTGTGGCCGATAACGTTCTTTAAACCGGGCCTGTCCCATCACTTCCTGACGCGCGTATCCCCGGCCAAAAGGCGTGCCCTCAGGACACAGACATAAAGGCCTTTCCAAAAGGGCCGTAAACATCAACCCTTACGCAACCTGAAGAAACGTCATGCACCGTTGCCTTGCCCTTCTGATCTGCCTGGTCGCCTGCTGCCTCCTCCTGAGGCCCGGATCGTCACAGGCCGGAAACGGGGAACACCCGGGGTCTGGAGCAGAGGTTTACAACCGGGTGCCCGTGCTGTACTCGTACAACATGCAACAGTTGACCAACGGTCTGGAAAAAGCCAGGAAAACAACCCATCTTCCCTCCGGGATCTTCCAGCATGGATACATGGATGCTGCCGCAGACCCTGAGCAGCGGCCAATAACACCCTGGAGTCTTTACAAGAGAACCATCGCCGCCTCGGCTTTTGCCTTCCTGGTCCTGATCGCCTTAATCATCACCCTTCTGCTTGAAAACCGGATGCGGGCCAGGGCCGAAAAATCGGCAACAGCCAGCGAATCACGGTTCAGGGTCCTGTTCGAACAGGCTCCCGACGCCATCGTGGTCTATGATTTCGACAAACAGAGTCTGGTAGACGCCAACGCGGAAGCGGAAAAACTTTTCGGTTGCGACCGGGCCACCCTTCTTTCTACGGGGCTTCTGCCGTTCTACACCCTGGAGCAACCTGACGGAAGAGACGTGGCCACAAGTTCCAGGGAACATTTCCAGCTTGCCCTGAATGAACAATCGTTGCACTTCGAGAGATCCCTCCTGACCATGGACGGTCGGCGTATTTTCTGCGATGTCCGTCTCGTCCGTCTTCCTTGGGAAAAAAGACGCCTGATCAGGGCCAGCTACATCGACATCACAGAGAGAAAGGAAGCCGAAAAAATCCTTCTACAGGAAAAGGAACGTTACCAGTACATTCTGCAAACAGCCATGGCCGGTTTCTGCCTGACAGACAGGGCCGGTCGTTTTCTGGAAGTCAACGACACCTACTGCCGGATCAGCGGGTACACGGCGGACGAACTGAAAACCATGAGGATTGGCGATGTGGAGGCTTTCGACAACCGGAAAGAGCTGGAGCACCAGGCGAAAATTGTGCTTGAAAAAGGGCACTCCCGGTTCGAGACGCGTCAGAGGCGAAAAGACGGCCGGCTCATCGACGTAGAGGTCAGCGTGTCCTACCTTCCTTCCGCCGGTGGGCAGTTCGTCGTGTTTATCGCCGATATCACCGACAGGAAACACTCCGAATTCCAGCGTAAAACCCTGGAAACCCAGCTCCAGCAATCTCAGAAAATGGAAGTCCTGGGCACCCTGGCCGGCGGCATCGCCCATGACTTCAACAACATCCTTTTTCCCATCATGGGCTTCACGGAAATGCTGCTCGAAGCCTGCCAGGAAAACAGCGAAGCCCATCAAAGCCTGGAACAGATCCTCACGGCGTCCCTCCGGGCCGCAGACCTTGTCCAGCAAATCCTGGTCTTCAGCCGGCAGTCGGAAATCGAACGCCTGCCCGTGAAAGTCCAGACCATCATTCAAGACGCCCTGAGACTGATGCGGGCCTCCCTGCCCTCCACCATTTTCATCGAGTCGGATATCGACAAACGCTGCGGCATGGTCATGGCCAATCCCACCCACATCCACCAGATCGCCATGAACCTGATGACCAACGCCTTTCATGCCATGGAGGACAGAGGAGGAACCCTGACCGTCTCCCTGTGGGAAATTTCCGTGGAGTCGGATGAGGCGGCCCCCGACATCCGGCCCGGACGCTACATTCTTTATTCCGTGGCCGACACAGGACACGGCATCGAACGTCAGATTCTTGACAGGATTTTCGAGCCTTACTTCACCACGAAACATGCCGGAAAAGGAACGGGCCTGGGGCTTTCCGTGGTCCACGGCATCGTGAAAAGCTACGGAGGAGATATCCGGGTCACCAGTGAACCGGGAAAAGGGTCTGTGTTCGACGTGTACCTCCCCGTCATGGATCGTTCGAACAACGGGAATGGGATAGATACCGCCCCGCTGAAGGTCGAAGGGGGCCGCGAGCACATCCTGCTGGTGGATGACGAGGAAACCATTCTCAACATGGAACGGAAAATGCTTGAGCCCTTGGGATACCGGGTCACCACCCGGTCCAGAAGCACGGAAGCCCTGGAACTTTTCCGAAAATCCCATGACGACTTCGACCTGGTGATCACCGACAAGACCATGCCCGACATGACGGGCGAAACGCTTGCCGCCGAATTGAAGAAAATTGACGGAGACATCCCGGTGATACTCTGTACCGGTTTCAGCACCCCGGCCTCCCAGGTATCCAAGGAAATTCCGGGTGTGGATCGGTTTCTTATGAAACCTGTGGTGAAAAGCGACCTTCTGACAACCATCCGTTCAGTTTTGGACGAAAAGAAACACATGAGGAACCATGGCCCATATTCTGATTATTGACGACGAAGCCCAGATCCGGATGATGCTGAAAATGATGCTCGAGTCCGAGGGATACACGGTGGCGGAAGCCTGCGACGGAAACGAGGGGATACAGAAACACCATGAAAAACCAGCCGACCTGGTCATCACGGATATCATCATGCCCGGAAAGGAAGGCATTGAAACCATCATCGCCATGAGAAGGGAAAACCCGGACATCAGGATCATCGCCATGAGCGGCGGTGGACGGAACAACCCGGAAGGTTATCTCAAGTCAGCCAAACTTCTGGGCGCCGAGGAGACCTTTGCCAAACCCGTCCGTAAGGACACCCTGCTTGCCGCTGTCAGGCGGCTGGTCTGATTTTTTTCGTGTCCCCAATTCCCTGCCGGCCTCATCCGGGAAAAGGGTGGCCGTGGGGGTGGTCTGTGGATTTTTTTTCACAATAGTGTAACCTTTACCACAACCTTTATTACCCATACTCCACAGAAACAATGACCGTGTGTATTCATCACGGATGATGGTCCCAGGCAAAGCTGGAGTGAAACCTTGGAATACCGGGGAAAAGATTGAAACATCCCTGGGTCTGTCAGACATGGCATCTTAATTGCTTTTCCCAGTACCAGACTTCAACAAGCCCCCCAACCTTGTCCGGGCTGTTAGGTGCAGGATTTAAAATCCCCTGCTTGTCCGGGCAATGAGATAAAATCCCGGATACGGCGTCCCCCCCCTCTGCCGTGTCCGGGATTTTTATTTTTTGATTCTTCCCCTGCCCGCAGAAGGACCTGAGGGCCGTCCTTGATGTTTTCCTTTTTTTTCACCTGAAACAGGCTTTGAGGGCCTTGACGCGGATGCAGGCTTTGGTTTTCCCGCCATTTTTCCCCGTTGGTCCCCGGCCGTTCCAGTCGGGGCCTTGCCTTTTTTCCTTTGCTCGCGTTTTTCAACCAGATCCTTGAGGTCTTTCCCCGCTTTTTTCCCGCTGGAACTGCTGCCCGGACGGTAGAGCACGAAATCCGGCACATCCAGGCCTGCGGTGTAACCCTTGACCCGCTCCACAGGGATTTTCTGTTTCAGCTGTTTTTCCACGGCAGAAAGAAACGGCCGTTCCTCCGGAGCCACAAAGGAAAGGGCCAGGCCGCCCACACCCGCACGGCCGGTTCGGCCGATACGATGGACGTAGTCATCCGGATTTTTCGGCATATCGAAGTTGATGACACAGGGAAGATCCGTGATGTCGAGCCCCCGGGCCGCGACATCCGTGGCCACGAGCACGCGGATTTCCCCTGTCCTGAACTGCTCGAGGGTCCGGATACGGACATTCTGGCTCTTGCTGCTGTGAAGGGGAGCTGTCTGGATTTTCTCTTTTTCCAGTTTTTCCGCGAGCCTGTTCGCTCCGTGAATGGTCCGGGTGAAAACAAGGACCCGGGGCCAGTTTTGCTGGCGGATCAGATGAACCAGCAGATCTTTCTTGTTGACCTGATCCACATGAAAGACGTTCTGAATCACCGGTTCCGCCACGGTTTTTTCCGGAGACACCTCGATGGTTTCAGGCCGGTCAAGAACCTCCGCGGCAAGACTCCGGACCTCGGCGGAATAAGTGGCTGAAAAAAGCATGGTCTGACGTTTTTCAGGGATACGCGAGAGAATGGCGTTGATTTCCCGGCTGAACCCCAGGTCAAGCATCCGGTCCGCCTCGTCGAACACCAGGTACGCGATCCCGGAAAGGTCCACGGTTCTCTGCATGGAAAGCTCCAGAAGCCGTCCAGGTGTGGCCACCAGGATATCCACGCCCCGCCTTAAGCGGTCGATCTGGGGTTCGATACGAACGCCGCCGTAAACCACGGTGCAGCGCAGAGAAACCCTCCGGGCGTAATCCTTGAAGCATTCCCCCACCTGGAGGGCCAGCTCCCGCGTGGGAACGAGAACAAGAACCCGGGGCGGACGCCGTCCCTTGACCGGCGGTCCCTGGGCGAGCATTTCCACCAGGGGCAGAGCAAAGGCGTCTGTTTTGCCCGTTCCTGTCTGGGCCCTGGCCAGCACATCACGTCCGGCGAGAACCACGGGCACGGCCCTTTTCTGAACCGGTGTGGGTTCTTCGTATCCTTTGTTTCCAACAGCTGCAAGCAGCTCGGCCCTTAAACCGAGACGTTCGAATGACATGGCGTTTCCTTACATGGGTCTTTGTGTTGTTCTTGCCACCTTATTTTCATGTGGCTGGTTGACTGAATTCTCTTTTATCCCGCCTTTATACTTTATTTTCTTTTTCTTGTCCCGTTCGAATGTCACGGGCTTTGCCCTTGTCCCCGGATTGGGCCTGGACTATAGTACATGGCGTCTTGCATATTTTTTGGAGGAGTATGAACCGAAAGGATGACCATAGCTGCCCCCCAGTGGCCGTGGTGGGGGGCGGGCCGGCTGGCCTGATGGCCGCGTGGGTTCTTCTTGAAAAAGGGATGAACGTGACGCTGTACGAGGCCATGCCGTCTGCTGGGCGGAAATTTCTCGTGGCCGGGAAAGGGGGGCTCAACTTCACCCATGACGAAGCCTTGGATCTTTTCCTTTCGCGTTACGGATCACGGCGCTCCTTTCTGGGACCCATACTCGACGACTTCGGACCTGAAACGTTCCGTGCCTTTGTCCAGGACCTCGGCTTCGAAACCTTCACCGGATCTTCAGGCAAGGTTTTTCCGAAAATCATGAACGCCGGACCCGTCCTCAGGGCCTGGCGCGGACGTCTCCGGGACATGGGGCTTGTGACCGTCCTTCGCCACCGATGGTGCGGGTGGGATGACCACATGGGTCTGCTGTTCGATACACCCGTTGGAAAAAAGTCGGCCCGGGCCAGGGCCACGGTTCTTGCCCTGGGCGGGGGAAGCCGTCCCCGCCTGGGATCGGACGCCAGCTGGGTTCCGTTGCTTCAGGCCCGAGGCGTCGGCCTTTTGCCCCTCAAACCCGCCAACTGCGGTTTCAATGTAACATGGAGCGATCATTTCAAGAACCGTTTCAGCGGCTGTCCCGTGAAACCTGTGGCCCTCACGTTCACAACGCCGGACAGCAGCGCATTCCGGAAAAAGGGGGAACTGATCGTCACGGAACACGGGGTGGAAGGTGGGCTGGTCTACGCCCTGTCCGCTGAGCTCCGTGAAAGCATCGAGGCAAAAGGCCCTGCCGTCGTCAATCTCGACCTGACTCCGGACCGGAGCGTCGCTGATCTGGCCAGACGTCTTGCCCGGCCCAGGGGCTCCCGGAGCCTTTCGAGTCACCTGGAAAAAACAGCGGGAATCAAAGGGGTGAAAGCGGGCCTGGTCCGGGAGTGCGTTTCTCCCGAGACCCTTTCGGATATGGCTCGTCTGGCCCAAGCCATCAAAAACCTTCCCCTCACCCTGGTGTCGCCACGGCCCCTTGCCGAGGCGATCAGCACGGCCGGAGGGGTCTCATGGGAATCCCTGGACGGCAACCTGATGCTCCGGGCCGTTCCCGGTGTGTTCTGTGCCGGAGAAATGCTGGACTGGGAAGCCCCCACCGGCGGCTACCTTCTCACCGCCTGCTGCGCCACGGGCCGGGCTGCGGCCCTGGGTGTGCTCCGCTGGCTGAATCAATCCGGAACCGACCGGACGTGAACGTTTCCGGCCCTATCACAGTTGGCGTTTGAAAAAAATCTTCCCCACCCGCCGGATATGGCCCAGGAGGTCCTCGTTGTCGATCCGGTGATAAATGGAAAGGTCGAAGGTCCAGGGGAGATGAAGATCATCCAATTGCCGATCCACCCGGTTGAGAACCGTAAGATCGATGTTTTCCCCGACAAGAGCGAGGTCGATGTCGGAACCGGTTCTGAAGTTACCTTTGGCCCTTGAGCCGTAGATCAGAACTTCGTCGATTTCAGGAAACCCGGCCAGAACGCGTCTGATTTTTTCCTGGGTTTCCATCTTCAATCCAAAGGCCATATCAGAGCCCACCCGGCCGGTATGAAAGGAATTCCCTGAGCTTTGCCGAAAGAACGATGAAAAGGTTGTGGTAAACACCCGTCACGGCCCGGCAGATTTCCTCAGCTGTTTCTTCATTATAGGTGTGGGATGTCCTGTTTCTGCTTTGGATCATGTCCATCCAGCCTTCCCCGTCATCGATCAGTCCCGTTTCAAAGGCTTTCCGGATGGCGTCCCGCGAACCGTAGATATCCACCTGGCCTCTTTGTTCAAGAAAATCTTTCAGGGTCTTCCAGGCGAGTTCGAATGTGTATTCAAATGCCTTGATCAACCCCTGTTTCTCAAGCTCGGAAAGATTTCCTTTATCGATAAATTTCTGGAGCTGCGCCAGGGCTTTGCTGTAATTGGAAAACCGTTGTTCCCATCGTATGTCGTGGTTACTGGCTGTCATATGGATGCCTTGTGTTTGTCGCCTTTGGGCGTTCATGTTGGTTTGTCACCAATTTTTTCCATTTAAGGAAAAAAAGTCAACAAAAATAGCTGCTTCACTGAAGCCGGAACCTGGCTTTTGTCTGGACCGTTTCCCGGAACCGCTCATGTTGAAATGAAACATCATCATAAAAATCATTGCCTTTGCCGATGTTTTAGCGTAAAAGCTTACGTTAACGTTAAAGATAGGAATGGACCCGATCCTGAAACATATTTTAACCCACGGAGTTTTTTACATGACAGCAGCATCGAACAAAAGCAACTGGCAGGCCGATTACGCATCCAAACTCATGACCGCCCAGGAAGCCGCGGCTCGGATCAAATCCGGGGACCGCATCGCCCTTTCCGGCGGGACCTGCATCCCCCCGGGATTCTGCACCGCCCTGTCCGAGCGGGCGGGGGACCTGAAAAACGTGACCCTGGCCCTGGGTTACGCCCTGGGTTTCTACGGTTTCATGGCCCCTGAGAACAAGGACAGCTTCACCATCGAAACCATGTTCGTGGGACCGGTGGAACGGATGTGTATGGAGTTCGGCGTCTCAGCCTACGTTCCCCAGCACCTCGGGGATGTGGGCAACTTCTGCGCCAACCGGAAATTCAACGTGGTGACCTCGGTGGCCACCCCTCCGGACGAGAACGGCTACATGACCCGGTCCCTGTTCGGCTCGTTCATCAGCAAACAGACCCTGGCCAACGCCGACATGGTGATCATCGAGGTCAACAATGAGTTTCCCAAAATGAACAGCGAGGATTTCAAGATCCACGTCTCGGAAGTGGACTGCATCATCGAGCACAATGCCCCGGTGTTCGAGGTTCCGGAAATCCAGATCACGGAAACCGAAGAAAAAATCGCTGGCTACATTGCCGACATGATCCCCGACGGTTCCACGATCCAACTGGGTTTCGGCGGCCTTGGAAACGCCATCGGCCACCTGCTCAAGGACAAGAAAGATTTGGGCATGTACGCTGAAGTGGTCACACCTTCGGCCATGGAACTGATGAAGGCCGGAGTTTTGAACGGAAGCAAAAAGAATTTCAAACCCGGCAAGGTCATCGGAGCCTTTGCCGTGGGCACCAAGCCGTTCTACGATTTCATCGACAACAACCCCGATCTGGAGTTCTACGACATCGGGACCATCAACAATCCCCTTGAAATCGCCAAAAACGACAACCTGATCTCCATCAACAACGCCCTGATGTTCGATCTCACGGGCCAGG
>CAZWTY010000081.1:0-20597 GCA_964637565.1 uncultured Desulforapulum sp. | reverse complement strand
ATCGGGGTGTTCAGCACCAGGGCGCTCTGGCCGGTGGAACGTTCGATATCCAGGCTGATGGCTGAGGAATCGATTTTGAAATACTTGGACAGGACGTCCACGATGTCGCTTTTCAGGGACAGGAGCACGTCATCCGTCACTTCCAGATTATCATAGACAATGGCGCATTGAAGGCGCTGTTTGGCGGTCTGACCGCTGCCTTTCTTCGTGCCCCGCCATTTGTTGATCAGATCGTTGAACATGAGTGCGCCTCCCTATTTGGCAATTCCTATTTTGCGGCCGATTTTCTTGAAAAACCCCACCTGGCTCCTGGGAATCTCCACCGGAAGATCCGGCTGGCCGTTCAGTCTCATGGCGATGCGTGAAAAGGACACACCCGCCTTGGACTCCTTGTTCATCACCAGAGGGGCGCCGGTGTTGGTAGAAACAATGACCTGATCGTCCATTTCCACGAGACCGATAAGATCCACGGAAAGCACGTCCACCACGTCATCGTGACTCAGCATATCCCCCTTTTCCACCATGGACGGGATGATCCGGTTCACGATAAGCTTGGGTGTGATTTTCTTGGCGTAGAGAAGGCCGATGATCCGGTCCGCGTCTCGTACCGAAGAGACTTCCGGCGTGCAGATCACCACGGCTTCGTCAGCTCCGGCCACGGCGTTTTCGAAGCCACGCTCGATGCCTGCCGGGCAGTCCATCAGGGTAAAGTCGAATTCCTTGCGGAACTCGTTGCACACCTCGACCATCTCTTCCGGGGTGATGGAATCCTTGTTGTCACTCTGGCTGGCCGGAACCAGGAACAGATTGTCGATCCGCCTGTCCTTGATCGCCGCTTGGTTGATCCGGCATTTCTTGCGGACCACATCCACGATATTGAAAACCACCCGGTTTTCAAGCCCCATGACCACATCCAGGTTGCGGAGCCCGATATCCATGTCCACCACGGCCACTTTCTTGCCGTCTCTGGCAAGGGCCGCTCCGATGGACGCCGTGGCCGTGGTCTTGCCCACGCCGCCTTTACCTGACGTAATGACTATGACTTTTCCGTTCAAAACACACCTCCCAAATCAGACATCCGTCGATTTGCCGTTTACCGTTCTTCGAGCACCGGCAGTTTCGCAAAAGGGTTCGCCGTCATGTAGTTGTCGACCACAATGGCCCCGTTTTCCACATAGGCGTACTCAATGGCTTTCCCTGCCGACGCGTTCATTCCCGCCGCCACCACCCCTGCGATCTGGACCTGGGTGGGCCTGAAATCAAAAGCGAGTATAATGGAATTTTCCCTGTTTTCATCCTGGCCGGCCAGAGCCGTTCCGCACAGACTCCCCAGAACCAGGATATCTCCTCCGGCAAACACCTCGCCGCCGGGATTGACGTCACCCAGTATGATCAGATGGCTTTCAGCCATGACTTTCTGGCCCGAACGAACCCGGCCCGCCATCACTTTCACATCCCCCATCTCGAGTCCTCCGGGTTCCTGGGCGATTTCCCGAATGTTCCGATCATCTTCACGATCACCCTTGTCTTCCACTTTTATTTTTTCAACCACATCGCCCACGCCGAAGCGTGTCTTGAGAAACATCCCGAGCCTCAGCAACAGATCCTGAGGGACCTCCCGCTCTCCCCCCTCGACGGACACCCTGGCCCCCCGGGCCAGCTGCCGAAGGTTGGTGAATAGCTCCGCCGTCTGCTGTTCGATGAGCTCGTAGGGCTCGGATGAGTCCAGAGTCACCGCAAATCCCTCGCGGGTTCCTTTGAGTTTAACCGTTTTGGAATCCATGAACCTGTATCAGGCCACGCCGCCGTGTGCCGTTCGGTTGAAAATTATTCTTGAGAAATTTCATGAAACGGCCGGATGATACTAACAAACCACGTGAAACTCAACAGGAAATTACGTCTTGTTTCCCTGGGGCCCATACAGTGCCATCTGCCTGATATCATTCTATTAATACCCACAAACCTCTCGTTCCCCCAAACATCCGGACCGCGTGAAACCCCTTTGAAACGGGATATTCCGGCCCTCACAGTTTTTTCAGAAAAAGCGGCCGGCCATCGCCAATCTAACGGGGAACGGGCACTTCCCGGAGAATAGAGGCAACGGTCTCACCCACGGTGAGCCCTTCGATTTCGTATTCCGGCCGGAGGATCATCCGGTGTTCCAGAACAGGCGACGCCATGGCCTTGATATCGTCGGGAATCACGAAATCCCGGCCGGCCAGGGCGGCCTGGGCCCGGGACGACAGGATCAGGGCCTGGGTGGCCCGGGGGCCGGCCCCGGTCATCACCGAGGGGTGGGTCCGCGTTTTCCGCACGATATCCACGATGTAACCCACAAGTTCCTCCCGGATCAGGAGACTCTGAAGCCCCTGACGAAGTTCGGCCAGGGCCCCGCCGGCCAGAACCGGCTCCACCGCTCCCGAGGCCAGAACCTGCTCGGGGCTTCCGCTCCCCAGCATCCGGGACGCCAGGTCCAGCTCCTCGTCACGGCTGGGATGGTCCATGGTGATTTTCAGCAAAAACCGGTCTTTCTGGGCTTCGGGCAGAGGATAGGTACCGTCGAACTCGATGGGGTTCTGGGTGGCGAACACGGTGAAATCCGGCGACAGGCGGTGGGTCTCCCGGTCCAGGGACACGGCCCGTTCCTGCATGGCCTGGAGAAGGGCCGACTGGGTTTTGGCCGGGGCCCGGTTGATCTCGTCGGCCAGAAGAAAGGTGGTGAACACCGGGCCCCGGATCAGGGAGAAACTGTTGGTCCGCATGTCGAAAACATGGGTGCCGGTGATGTCGGCGGGCATGAGGTCCGGGGTGAACTGGATCCGGGAAAACCCGCAGCCCAGGACGTGGGCCAGGGTTTTCACCAGAAGGGTCTTGCCCACGCCCGGAACCCCCTCAATCAGCACATGGCTGTTGGTCACAATGGCGATCAGGCACTGATCCACCACCTGGTGCTGGCCGATGATCACTTTGGCCACTTCCTTCCGGACGCGGGCCAGGACATCCAGGATCATGGCCATGTCTTGGCTTTGTTCTTCTGAGATCTGGTTCATAGGGTTTTCCTTTCGGACAGTATCTTCCTGATCGCCCGGTAGCCGGCCACAGGATCGGGAGGGTTTCCGTCCTTTTCCCCGGCCAGGTTCCGGATTCGCTGTTTCACTGTTTCATCCACGCCCGTTTCGTGTTTCACCCACGACTCCCATTCCCGGACGCAGACGGCCAGAAGGTCTTTCTCCGGGATATGGCGCTTGTAAAGGCTGGCCAGCCCCGAGGCCTGGTCCCTGTCAGACACCGTGTCCCCCTGGTCTGTTTCGGGGGGTGGCACGAAATACCCGGCGTTCTTCCAGACGTAAAGCAGGCAGAACAGGATGAGGGCCCAGACCAGGTTCTGGAGGCCGAACTGTTTCACCAGGCCCGCCACTCCCGGTTCGGAGCGGATGCCGAAATGGGATTCGTCAAAGATCACCGTGTTGTTCCGGCCAAGGACAAACGACAACAGCCGGGTATCGGGCTTTTTTTTCAAGTCCCCGTTAGTGAGAAACGAGCTGTCCGAGGCAAGGACGAGGCTTCCTTTGCCCAGCTTCCGTTCCATCAGGACCACCTTGCCGCCCAGGGTGTACACCGGTTGAAAGGCTGGGGAAAGCTCCGTAAAGACAAGGGAGCTCTGCCAGTTCCTGGGTTGAAGGCCGAACATTTTTTCGAATTTGGGTGAGGGCCTGGCCTCAGCTTCAGGCCGTTCCCCCGCCTGAACCCTGAAACCCCAGACCTCAGCCGCGTCGATGACCTTTTCCACCGGCCCGGGAGAAGACTCATCGGCCTTTGGGGCGGGACCTTTCTGTTTCGCCGAATCGCTGTTCTCTTGGCTTTTTGTATCCGCACCTGATTTCTTGTCAGGTTTTCTTTTTTCAGAAGGTTTTTCAGGGGCCCTTCCACTTTTCCCTGTAACGGGCGAATCCAGCCTCTCGCTCCGGTAGCAGAGCACCAGACGCCCCCCGTTTTTCACCAGAGTGTCCAGGGCATCAAAACTCCGGGCCGGCAGAGCAACCAGATCCCAAGGCGCCATGGCCGTCACGAAAACCGTGGCCTGCGTCCCGGTGTCCAAACGGCGAAGGGGCCGGACGTTCCGGCGGACGTCGACCCGGCCTGTGTGGACCAGGGCGTCGTAGAGCGCCCGGCAACCCAGGGGATCGGACCTGAACGAGGAGCCGGGTGGGTAGATGTCCCCTTTTTCGAAGCGGAGCACGAAAAGCCGAAGGACTCCGGCCAGGAACAGCAGCAGGATGAGACAGAAAACCAGTTTTTTCCCGGTGGTTTTCATCGGATCAGACATGGCCCGTGATCCTTTCCTGGTCGGCGGCGAAACGCTCCACATCATCCCGTCCTGGGCGGGCGTCGCCGTACCAGACCCGGTCAAGCAAGGTCACGGACCGGGCGAACAGATCGGAGAGGTCCTGTCGCCCATGGGCTTTCATGGCCAGCTCACGATGGTACTCCCGGTTGGACTTGAACGGGGCGATGGCCAGAAACCCTTTTCCCGCGAGACAGGCGAGGGTTTCGAAGAACAGGGCCCGTAAAGCCAGCCGGTACTCTCCCCGTTCCATGAGGTCCATGGCCAGCTGCCGCCATGCCGACGGAGGTAGCGCGTCAGCCCGGGTGGATTCGTCAGCCAGATCAGGGGCAGGTGGAAGGACGCTGGCCGCATCAGGGCCTTGCCGCCTTGTTTTCACGAAAAACCGGATGATCCAGAAGCCCAGGGCGAAGGCCGTCAGGCCAAGCAGCAGGTACAGAAGCGGACGGGCCAGGGGCCGGCTTTCCTTTTTCTTCAAGGGTTCCAGGTCTTGGGGCTCGGGCAGGATTTTCTTCAGCCAGCGACCCAGGGCTTCAAACCAACGGGACAGGGTGTCGGTAAGCCGGGTGACATGGGGCTTCAGCCAGGCCATGATTCCGGCAAAGGGCCCATCTTTCTTCTCCGGATCCTTGGCCCTGGGTATCCTCCAGGCAAACTCCCGGCGCTGGATCACCTGACCGATGCTCGTTTCAAGAACGTCGGACGGCACCCCGGCCGTTCCAACGCGGGCGGGTTCTCTGCTGGCGGCCTGATCCGAGGCTCCCGCCTGGACAAGCGGTAAGACGGAAAGCACCGTGAAAACCAGTGGGATCAGAAAAAAAGCCGATTTCTTCCCGGCGAAAGCAGCCAGCCGGGCTTTCAGATCATCGCCGGTTTTTTCCGCTGCGGCGTAGAAGCCCCGGAGGGTGTGGACCGCCTTGAAAAGCGGGTCGGTGACCAGGTGGGCCAAGACAAGGGCCGTGGCGATGAACGTGCTGTTCATCACGGTGAATCCGCCCAAAGTGAACACAGTCTCCACATTGAAAAAACTCTTCATGAGATGGGGGATCGTATAGATCAGAATCCCGGTGTTCAGGACAACCAGAAGGCGGACAAACAGAAAGATCAGATAAATCATGTGGTTCTGGCCCGGAGCGTAAACAGCCAGGGCCCAGATCCGCCGGAGTCCTGCCCTGAATGTTCTGTCCCGTTCCTTTTCCGGCATTAGGGCGTTCTGGTAAAAGGCCGCCATGAACACGTAGGGAAGGGTGGCCAGAAGGGCCAGGGGCAGCACGATGAAACCCGAGGCCTGGACCAGGGTCTGGAAGCCCAGAAATGGCCAGAGGTTCTGAACCGGGAAAGCCGAATGTTCAACTCCGGCGGCCCTGCTCCGGATTCTTGCGGCAAACACGCTGTGGCCGAGTTTCATCAGGATAAACAGCAGGGACAACCCCAGGGCCGCCGGAACCAGGTGCTGTTCGGCAAAGGCGCTCTGCATGTCGGTGACGAAAAAAAGAAAGGTCAGGAAAAAAGGAAAACTCCCCATATAATAAGGTAGAAGAAAGTGAAGGGGATCGCTCCGGAGAAGGTCCACGGCGTCTTCGATCAGTTCCAGGGCGGGCTTCTGGTTCAAAGGAGAGCGGCTCACGGATTCAGCCTCCCGGGTGAAATGTCGAGCCCAGCCACATCAGGCCGAGACCCGTGTAGTAGAACACCAGAAACAAGAGGATAAAACCCAGGACCAGACTGAACAGCGGCCCCAGAACGGCCATGCGCCGCCGCTTCGTGGTGCCGGACCCAGCACGAGCCGCGATGCACAAGGCACAGAGCAGCCGGTCGTCGTGTTCGGTGACGCATTCCCGGCAGTAGAAGCGTCCGCATTCAAGGCAGCGGGCCGCCGCTTCACGGCCGGCGTGGTTGAAACATCGCTGACGGGCCAGGGTGTTCATGGTGTCAGACCCTCACCCTTAGACCGGCGAGCAGGCTGAGCACTCCGAAGAGCGCTGAAAGAACGGCCTTCGAAACATCCGCGCCGGTCACCAGCGGGTAATCGAGGGGTCTCAGATTGCAGTAGAGGGTGAACATCATAGCCTGGTTCAGGCCCGATTCCATGGACGCGTCCACGAAATAGAGAACCATCATTTCCCCGTAACTCTGGAAAAAAGCCAGGGTCACGAAAAGGAGCCCGGTCCAGGCGATCCGTCGGGGGCCCTTGCGGTCTTTGGGTGTCACCGCCAGGACGCCAGCCGCTCCAAGACCGGACGTGAAAAGAAACAGAAAGGCCAGGGAGGCCAGAACCAGGGTCCTCTGATCAAGGCCCAGTCCCAGCATGATGGCGAAGAGAATCAGGGAAACGCCCAGACCGGAAAGAAACACCCGGCAAAGACCGGCCTGTTTCTCATCCTGGCCAGGAACGGTTTCCGGCAGGGGCGCTGGCCTGAAATCTGATCGCCGGCTGTCACCCTTCATGATTTCCAGGGCCTTTTCCGGCTCAACCGGCCCCATATCGTTCTGGGCTGCAAGAATCAGGGGCTTGAGAGCCTTGGCCAGCTTGCGCCCGTGGCGAAGCAGGGTGACGGCCTGGAGGGGTTCGTTCTGGACCGCCGTGATGATCCGGCATTGGCAGGAAGGACCTTTGAACAGGGTGGCCAGCAGGTACACCAGAAACACGCCCGAGACAATGCCGAAAAAAACGGACCAGGGGGCGAGGTCCAGGAAAAAACGCCAGGAAAGGAGGGCCGAGGCGAGACACAAGAGGAGAACCACCGTGGCGATGACGGCGGCTTTCGGCGTTTTCGTGATCACAAGGCCCTGGATGTCCCTGTAGTAGATGCGCCTGTAATCTTCGAACATCCCGTTGGAGTACATGGCCAGAAGGTGGTCTTTGCCCTGCCAGAGGGTGTGTTTTCCGAAGCTTTTGTAGGTAACGCCGGGCAGCCGCCGGTAAGGTTTGTCTTTTTTAGTCATGGCGGCAACCCGTCCTTTCTAAGTGGCAAAAACGTAGAACGCGTAAGCCCATAGCCCGATCTGGACCAGGGCCAGCAACCCCGCGATGTGGTAACGGATTCTTGTCCGGGGAATGATGCTGGTGGGCGCGTTGTAGTAACGGATGGCGATGTAAAGGGCCGCCGGCGCGGTGACCAGGGTGAACCAGAAAATCAGCAGGGGCACGGTGGCCAGCCGGAGGGCGATGCCGTCGTACAGGGTCCGGTGCCGTTCCAGGTCCACCCGTTTTTTCTTGTTCTTTCCGGCCTCCAGGCAGGTGAAACAGATGTGTTCTCCCGGGGCCATCTCCACGTCGCAGAGAGAGCAGAGAAACCGGCCGCAGGACCCGCAGGGTACCACGGCAGCCTTGTCCGGATGGTAGAAACAGCCGGCCCCTTCTCCTTCCACCATGGGCGTCGGGACCTGGGATGTTCCTTCCCTTCCCGCCGCCGGAAAAAGGTCGGCCCGGACCCTGGCCCCGCAGGACGGACAGCGCTCGAAACGGTCCGTGTTGACCAGGGCCATGGGCAGGGCCGTATGGCAGCGAAGGCATTCCATCAGCTGTTCTTCTTGATCACCCGGGTGTTGCAGATCCGGTCATGGAGGGCCCGCTTTTCGTCGTCCCATGCCGCCATGAGGTAGCCGATGCACAGGATGATGCTGCTGATCATTTCGGCGCAGCAGCGGCCGAATCCCCGCAGGTAGCTGAGCGGTTCGTTGTCCGCCGTGATAACCTTGAGGCCGCAGACCATCTTGCCCGGCGTGGCGCTGAATTTGCCGAGGAAAAAGCTGGTATAGGCCGCCTGGACGCAGAACTGGAACAATCCTGAGAAAATGGCGCCCCGCATGATGGCCACCGGGTCGTCGGGTGTGGCGACCATGCTGGAGGTGGTGACGAAACCGATGACCATGTTGATGATGCCCAGCACAATGCCGTCGATGAACTTGGCTGCGAAACGGATCCAGAACCCCGCGTAAACCACGGCACCCACCGAAACCCCTTCTCGGATTTTCTGGACAAAGGCCGGTTTGCAGGCCGCGCAGACCCGACGACCCTCGAACATGGCCAGATCGCTTTCGGGAAAATACTGTCCGCACTGGCTGCACTGTTTCATGTCTCCGTCTGCTGACGAGGACGGTTCATCCCGTGGCAGACCGGGAACAGGATCGGACATGCCGCCGTAGGCCGCGTCCCTGACTTCCCCGAACCGTTTCCAGCCCGACAGATTTTCGTTCCAAACCAAAGTGGAACCCGAGACCTCGCCCGACCGGACCAGCTCCTGGAATTGGGACTCGTCAAACGGTCCCAGCCGCTCTTTCCCTTTCGCGTAATACCAGTTCATCTGTCGATCTGTCCTCCTCCGTGATGTTTATCTTGGCGCCGCAGGGTGGCTGCGATCAGGTCAATCTCTCAGACTCAAGGGTTTCCCGAGAATCTCGGACCAGATCAGCGCCCGTTTCAGCTCGTCCTGCCTGAACTTGATCTGACGGGGTCTCAGGCCTTCGATCCCCACCCCGATTTTCTTCGGAACCTCGGCCTGAACAACCTGGCCAGGTCCTGTTTCAGCCATGGAGAAGTCACCGGAAACCTGGAGTTCCAGATCCTGGGATTCTTCGTCCACACGTTCTTCCATGACCAGAGGCTCTACGTCCTCTTCCAGGCTACCCCATTCCATGCTTTCCGATTCCTGGGTTCTGGCCGGGACATCGGGCAAGGGCGGAGGCGCCGGAGCGGGAACCGGGGGCAGACCTTCCGCCTCCCGCTGGGCCTTTTCCATTTCTTCCTTGATCTGTCTCGCCATCTCCTGGAGCTTTTCCTGCCATCCTCCGGGGGCGGGTTTCTTCGCCCCGGTCTTGTCCTTGCCGTAGGACATGGCTTTCCGGATGGACACGAGGATGTAGATGACGACACCGATGGTGATCAGGGTTTCCATACGCGGTGTCCCTCCCTCAGGTTATTCTTTGGTGAGGCTGCCATCCACCGCTCCGATGGTTTCACGCATCTGGGTGTCGGCCATGACGTTCTTCATCTTATAATAATCCATGATGCCGAGGTTGCCCTTGATGAAGGCTTCGGCGATGGCCAGGGGAATCCGGGCTTCGGCTTCCACGACCTTGGCTCTCATGGCTTCGACTTTGGCTTTCATTTCCTGCTCGGCGGCAAAGGCCATGGCCCGGCGTTCCTCGGCCTTGGCCTGGGCGATTTTCTTGTCCGCCTCGGCCCGGTCCGTTTCCAGGTTGGCCCCGATGTTTTTCCCCACGTCCACGTCGGCGATGTCGATGGAAAGGATCTCGTAAGCCGTTCCCGAGTCCAGTCCCTTGGCCAGTACGGTTTTGGAGATGTTGTCGGGGTTCTCCAGCACATGCTTGTGGCTGTCCGCCGAACCGATGGTGGACACGATACCCTCACCGACACGGGCCAGGATGGTGTCGGCACCGGCGCCACCCACCAGACGGTCGATGTTGGCACGGACGGTCACACGGGCCATGGCGGTGAGCTGGATGCCGTCTTTGGCCATGGCGGAAACTTTCGGGGTTTCGATGACTTTGGGATTGACGCTCATCTGAACGGCTTCGAGCACGTTACGGCCCGCCAGGTCGATGGCCGCGGCCCGGTTGAACTTCAGGTCGATGTTGGCCTTGTCCGCCGCGATCAGGGCCTGGACCACCCGGGTGACGTTTCCGCCGGCCAGATAGTGGGATTCGAGGCCGTCCGTATCCAGGGTGATCCCGGCCTTCACGGCCATGATCAACGATTCCACGATGAGTTTCGGAGGCACTTTTCTGAAACGCATGAACACGATGTTCAAGATACCCACGTGGGCTCCGGACACCAGGGCCTGTACCCAGAGTTTGATAGAAGATCCCACGATGAAGACAAGGATGAGAATCCCGAAAAAAACAATGCCGATCAGAAACAGTTGAATGTTGCCGCCCATAGCTTTCTCCCTTTTTTGCAGACCCCGCGAAAAGGTAAAGACGGGCCGTGGGCCTGTCCGCCGATTCGTTCAGCCTGCCGGTATATGGTGTTATGGTAATTGAAAAAACGCTATTCTTTTTTACTGACGATGATCTGGTTGCCCGTGACTGCGATGACCACGACATTCGAAGTTTTTTCAAGATACTCGCCGCGGCTGACCACGTCAAGCCTTTTCCCGTCGATCAGGGCCACGCCCGAGGGCCTGAGATCGGTGACGGCCACGCCTTCCATGTGAAGAACCTGTTCCAGTTCCGGTGCCTGGCTCTGAACCCCGTCCTCGCGGGAAAGGCTCTTTTTCAGGGACACAGGGGACCGGGCCAGCAGTTTGAACCCAATGAATACGCTGGCCGGGATGACAATCAGGTCAACCACCACCAGAATCACACCGGCCAGGGTGGACACCCGGGTGAACACCAGGTAAAGCGACCCGCCGATCAGGCCGGTGGACACGAAAGCCAGAATGCCTCCGGTGGGCACCACGACTTCGACGATGATCACCAGGATGCCGATGATCTGGAGAATGACGGGAAGGGCCAGGCTGTTCATGCTGTTTCCTTTCGTGTCACGATGATCCTGTTTCCGCTGATCTTCACGATCACCACGGAACTTCCGCTTTCGATGAACTCACCTTCACTCACGGCGTCGAGCACGTCGTGCCCGATTCTGATCTTGCCCGAAGGCCGAAGGTAGGACAGGGCCACGCCCTCGTCACCGGCTCTTGCCTTCAGGACTTCCTGGGAATCGGCGTGGGCGTTTTCAAGGCTGGCCTGGAGGTAGGGGCCGTGTCCTCCCATGGACAGGCGGGGAAACACGTAACGGAACGTCAGCAACCCTCCGATGACCGCCAGGGCGTAAGAGCCCAGGACCACCGTGATGTTCCGTGTGAAAATGCCGCTCTGCCAGGGCATGGAGGGTTTGGGCAGCACGAAATCCTGGAGAGACAGCACCAGTCCCACGGCGATGAACAGAAATCCCGCGATGCCCGCGATACCGAAACCGGGAAGGACAAAAACCTCGAATCCCACGAGAACCAGCCCCAGGAGAATCAGGAGAAGTTCGGTGTAATCGGCGTTACCCACCAGGAACTGGGCCCCGAAGGCCAGGGAAAGGCAGATCAGGCCCACGATGCCCGGGGCTCCGAAACCGGGGGCCTTCATCTCGAGATACACGGCGTAAAAACCGACCATCATGAGAAAAGGGGTGAACAGAATCACCACGGACAGAAAATTTTCCGTCCAGTTCTGTTTCAGGGAAACCAGTCCCGTCTCGCTGGCATTCACCGTGGCGAGGGCCTCGCCCAGGCCCTTGACGCTGGCTTTGGAAAACCCCAGTTCTCTGGCCTCCCGGTCGTCCATGGTGAGGAGTTCACCTTTTCGCACCACGGTCTTTCTGGCCGTGATTCCGGCTTTTTCCTCTTCGGTCATGTCGGCCAGTTCCGTGGATTCCACGTACCTGGTCTTTCCCCTTTCCGTGATCCGGATGATTTCAAGATCCTCGCTGACCATGGATTCAGCCAGGTTTTCGTTGTAACCGTTTCGTTTGGCCAGGGCCCGGAACCTGGCCCGGAGCGGAGACTGGAATTTCTCGCCGAGCATCTGGGGGCCGTCGGGTCCGATGCTGATGGGAGCGCAGTCTCCGATGGTGGTGCCCTCTTTCATCACCAGGCTGTCACAGGACAGGGCGATGAGAGACCCGGCGGAGATGGCCTTGGTTTTCACGTAGGCCAGGGTTTTGGCTCCGGTGATTCCCGTGATGGTGTCCACGATTTCAAAGGCCGAATCGACCCGCCCCCCGAAGGTGTCCAGTTCGAAGACGATCAGGGCGCCATCTTTTTTCGGGACCTCTTCCACGGACCGTTTGATAAAAGCGGCCATCAGCGGGCTGACCTCTCCTTCCACGGGGATCAGGAACACCTGTTTTTCCCGAGGAGGCTCCTTGGCCGAGGCGGACAAGGCGAAGACGAACCCCAGGAAAAGCCAGGCGGCCAGCCGAAACCCCGAAATCTTCACACGTGAAAAAAAAGAAGGATTGAACGTTCCAGTTGTCATGGTCGGTGATCTTTCATGGTCATGGGTGATTTTCATAAGGACAATGGAGAATGTATAACTGAAAAACGGCGGGGGATCAAGAACCCAGGGCGATCACCTGTGAGATTCAGCCTGAGCTTGTCGAATCCCTGGCGCCATCGGACTGGACCACGATGATCTCTACAAAAGACCACGGTAACCGCTTTTCGTATCGGCTATGTAAAATAAATTTACACTCCCGAAAAATTCAACGATAAAGCCGCCAGGGTTTCCTGTCGTCAGATGCCCGTCTTGGCACGGTTTCCCGGGGTTTCCACCAAACTAGGGCTTGACACAAAACGCAAAAATACACTATATCGTTCGTTTGAAAAAAAAATTTTCACCTGAAAACGAACAGGTTTCAAGCCGTTGCGGGCCGTGGATAACCCAGGGCTCTTCAAGGGACTTTCTGTTTCGTGCTGCCGGGAGGGCTCGATGGAACTTGTACAATTACTGAACACACACCGTTCCGAGGTCATCAAACGCTGGTTTGACTTCGTGGTCAAGACCTACCCTGCGGACAGCTCCCGTTTCCTGGTGAACGTCAAGGACCCTTTTGCCAATCCCGTGGGGGCCACGACACTGAAAAGCCTGGAAGACGTCTTTGACGCCCTTGTGTCCGGAAAGACCCGGAACGAGATCGTCCCCCTCCTCGATCCGGTGATCCGGATCAGGGCCGTCCAGGAGTTCATCCCCTCCGGGTCCGTCGCCTTTGTCTTCCATGTCAAAAACCTGGTTCGCGATCTTTTGGAAAAAGAAATCAAGGCCGGAGACATCAGCCGGTCCGACCTGGAGCAGTTCGACGCCCGGGTGGACGGTCTCTGCCTCATCGCCTTCGATATCTACATGAACTGCCGTGAACAGATTTTCAAGTTCCGGGCCGAGCATGTGAAATCCAGAACCCTGAAGCTTCTGGAAAAAGCGGATATATTGTGTGAGGTTCCCGACGTCGGGACCGAGATAATACCACATAATGTTTATAAAAACGGAGGCTTCGAAAGTTAGTAGCTTCCCGGTTCCCGGTTTCGGGAGTTGTCCGTAACGAACGGACCTTACGGTGATTGTGGTCGGCTTTCACGGCAAGAGACAGACGAAACGGACTCACGGAACGGGAAACGGACGGTGAAACCTGGCGAAAGTCCCAAAGGGTGAGGAAAAGTAAATGATCGTTAATATTTTGATGTCCCTCGTTGCAGTTGTCGTTCTGGGGTCTGTCGCCTACACGGCCGGCAGCGTTCCCGGGCTGCAGGTGGTCTTCGGGATATGGATACCCTATGCGGCCGCAGCGGTTTTTCTGCTCGGCTTCATCTGGCGTATCTTCAAATGGGCCAAATCCCCGGTTCCTTTCCGAATTCCCACCACATGCGGCCAGCAGAAATCCCTTCCGTGGATCAAGCACAATTCGATCGATAACCCCACCACGACCAAGGGTGTTATCCTTCGCATGTTTTTTGAAATCGTGACCTTCCGGTCCCTTTTCAGAAACACCAAAAGCCGGATCGTCGGAGACCGGATCTCCTATGAATGGGAAATCTGGCTCTGGATCGCCGCCCTGGCTTTCCATTACTCGTTTCTGGCCGTGGTGGTCCGCCACATGAGGCTGTTCCTCGAACCGGTGCCCGCCGTTATCGGCATCGTCGAAACCCTGGACAGCTTTTTCCAGATCGGCCTTCCGGTGGTCTTCGCTTCGGGCGTGGTTCTTTTCGTGGCCGTTCTCTATCTGTTCGCCCGCCGGGTTTTCATTCCCCAGGTCAAGTACATCTCCATGATCGCCGACTACTTCCCGCTGTTCCTGATCCTTGGAATCGCCGGAACCGGCCTTTACATGCGGTACTTCCTCCGGGTGGACATCCACGCGATCAAGCAGCTCACCATGGGCCTCGTGACCTTCAGCGCCACGATCCCCGCCAACGTGAGCCCCATGCTGTACGCCCACCTCTTCCTGGTATCCGCACTTCTCATTTATTTCCCGTTCAGCAAGCTGATGCACATGGGCGGCGTTTTCCTGAGCCCCACCCGTAACCTTGCGAACAACAGCCGTATCAAACGGCATATCAACCCCTGGAATCCCGATCTTGAATTCGTGACCTACGAAAAATACGAAAATGAATTCAGGGAAAAAATGATTGAGGCTGGTCTTCCAGTAGAAAAGGAGTCCTAATGAAGATAAAACCGGAAGAAATGTTAAAAATCAACACCAAGCCGCCCAAGGCGCACTGGATGGACGTGCCCCCGGATTTCTCCGAAGGCAAGTACCTGTATCCGGCCAAACCCAAAACCCTGGAATACCTTCACCTTCCCAACCCCAGGGACTGGTCTCCGGCCGACGAGGACTGGAAACTCCCGGAAAACTGGCAGAAGATCATCCATGAGGGTTTCAAGGAAAGACTGGACAAGTACCGCTCTCTCAAAGTGTTCATGGACATCTGCGTCCGCTGCGGCGCATGCGCCGACAAATGCCACTTCTTCATCGGCGGCGGCGATCCCAAGAACATGCCCGTCCTGAGGGCGGAACTCCTGCGCTCCATTTACAGAAACGACTTCACCATTTTCGGCAAGATCTTCGGCCGCCTTTCCGGCGCCCGGAAGCTCACCCCCATGGTGATCAAGGAATGGTTCTCCTATTTCTACCAGTGTACGGAATGCCGGAGATGCTCCGTGTTCTGTCCCTACGGCATCGACACCGCCGAAATCACCATGATGGGCCGTGAACTCCTGAACCTCATCGGCGTGAACATCAACTGGATCAAGGACCCCGTGTCCAACTGTTCACGGACCGGTAACCACCTGGGCATCCAGCCCCAGAACTTCAAGGAGATCATCGAGTTCTTCTGTGACGACATCGAAGAAATCACCGGTGTGAAAATCAACCCCTCGTTCAACCGCAAAGGCGCGGAAGTTCTTTTCGTGACGCCCTCCGGTGACGCGTTCGCCGACCCCGGAACGTACACCTTCATGGGCTACCTGATGCTGTTCGAACACATCGGGCTGGACTACACCCTGTCCACCTACGCCTCAGAAGGCGGAAACTTCGGTCTCTTCACCTCCGCCGACATGATGAAGAAATTGAACGCCAAAATGTACCACGAAGCCAAACGCTTGGGCGTCAAGCACATCATCGGCGGCGAGTGCGGTCATATGTGGCGTGTGATCAACCAGTACATGGACACCATGAACGGCCCGGCCGACTTCCTGGAAGTGCCGAAATCACCGATCACCGGAACGGTCTTCAACAGCGCGGCGTCCACCAAGATGATCCACATCGCCGAGTTCACCGCAGACCTGATCCGTCACAACAAGCTGAAACTCGATCCCAGCCGTAACGACCACCTGAAGGTGACCTGGCACGACTCCTGTAACACGGCCCGGGCCATGGGACTTCTGGACGAACCCCGCTACGTTCTGAACGCGGTGTGCAACAACGTGTTCGAGATGCCTCCCAGCACCACTCGTGAATACACGTTCTGCTGCGGCAGCGGTTCCGGAACGAACACCGAGGAAATCATGGAACAGAGGCTCCGTGGCGGTCTTCCCAGGGCCAACGCCGTCAAGTACGTTCACGACAAATACGGCGTGAACATGCTGGGCTGTGTCTGCGCCATCGACCGGGCGGTTCTGCCTCCCCTGATGGACTACTGGGTTCCCGGCGTGGCCGTGACCGGACTGCATGAACTTGTGGGCAACGCTCTGGTCATGGACGGCGAAATCGAGCGGACCTTGAACCTGAGAATGGAAGATTTACCAGGCGCGGAGGACGAAACTGATGAATGAAAAAATTAAAATCATCGCGGGCGTAGCCATTTTTGCGGTGATATTCACCTGTCCATTATGGATAAACATGGGGAAGGCCAAGGAAGCTCCCGTGCCCGTCCTTTCTGACAAGGCCAAGGCTGCCAAAGCCTGCATCCTTCCGAAAGACGAGATGCGGGAAAAGCACATGAAAATTCTTGACGGATGGAGAAACTCCGTGGTTCGTGACGGCCAGCGGATTCACATCGTGAAAGACGCGGACGGCAAGGAAAAGGAATACGACATGAGTCTTTCCAACACCTGTCTGGAATGCCACACGAACAAAGCCGAATTCTGTGACAGATGCCACGACTACGCCTCTGTGAAGCCCTACTGCTGGGACTGCCATGTGGATCCCAACGCGAACAAGAAGGAGGCCTCGCTATGAAAAACGACAGACGCGAATTTTTGAAAGTGGCCGGCGCATCGGCCGTGGGCGTCACCGCTCTTTCCGGTTCGGCCTTCGCCATCGGGGAATACTTCATTTCCTCCAAGGAAACGAAACCCCATGCCGAAGAAAAGACCGCCACACGCTGGGGCATGGTGATCAACACGAAGAAACTCAACGAAGAGCTGGTCCATGACATCACCCATGCCTGTCATTCGAACCACAACGTTCCGGACTACAAGCTGTTCAAGGAACCCAAGGACGAGAAACGGAAAGTTCACCACGAGATCAAATGGGTCTGGGAAGAGCACTACCACAACGCCTTCGCACCCGACGTGGTGGAATACCTTTCCAAGAAACTGGAGCACACCCCGTTCCTGGTGATGTGCAACCAGTGCCAGAATCCGCCCTGCGTCCAGGCCTGCCCCACCAAGGCGACCTTCAAACGCCCGGACGGCATCGTTCTCATGGACTTTCACCGCTGCATCGGATGCCGGTTCTGCATGGCGGCCTGCCCCTACGGTTCCAGAAGCTTCAACTTCCAGGATCCGAGAAACGGCCTTCCCAACGGGCTTCCCACCAACCCCGCCTTCCCCACACGCATGAAAGGCGTGGTGGAAAAATGCAATTTCTGCGCGGAACGGCTGGCCATCGGCAAAAAGCCCTATTGTGAAGAGGTGTCCAAAGGCGCCATCATCACCGGCGATCTGGCTGACGAGAAATCGGAAATCAGACGTCTGTTGGAAGAAAACAACGCGATCACACGGAAAACCTCCCTGGGAACAGGGCCCTCCGTGTTCTACATCGTGTAACAGGAGGTAGCGATGCTTGATAAAGCTTTAAACGGAGGCAAAAGTTACTGGCTGTGGCTTGCAGGTCTTTCTGCGGTGATCGGTCTGGCTTTTCTCGTCTACATGAAACAATGGACCTTCGGCCTGGGAATCACCGGCATGCACAGGGAGTTTACCTGGGGCTTCTATATCGCCCAGTTCACCTTCCTCGTCGGAGTCGCCGCCGGAGGCGTCATGCTGGTTCTTCCCTATTACCTTCACGATTACAAGGCCTTCGGCCGGATCACCATCCTGGGTGAATTCCTGGCCATCGGCGCTGTGACCATGTGCCTTCTGTTCATCGTGGCCGACATGGGTCAGCCCATCCGGGCCATGAACGTGATCATCAACGCCACACCGTATTCCATGCTGTTCTGGGATGCGGTGGTTCTTAACGGCTACCTTTTGATCAACCTGGTCGTGGGCTGGAAGCTTCTCGAAGCCGAGCGTAACGGCGTGGACGCCCCCAAATGGGTGAAACCGCTGATTTACCTCTCGATTCCCTGGGCCTTCGGTATCCACACCGTCACGGCGTTCCTGTACAGCGGGCTTCCCGGCAGAGGTTTCTGGCTCACCGCCGTCCTCGCTCCCAGGTTCCTGGCGTCCGCTTTCGCGGCAGGACCGGCCTTCCTCATGCTTCTGTGCTTCATCGTCCGCCGTTTCACCAACTTCGATCCGGGCGAGAAAGCCATGAAGACCCTGATGAAGATCATCACCTACGCGCTGATCGCCAACCTGTTCTTCTTTGCCTGTGAACTTTTCACGGCGTTCTACAGCCAGATTCCCGAACACATGGCGCATATCCAGTACCTGTTCGGGTTCGACGGTCACGGCCACAACGTGATCGCCCCCTGGATGTGGTCTTCCATGATCATCATGGTCACGGCCGTTGTACTCCTGATCCAGCCCAAGATCAGAAACAACGAAAAATACATGCCGTTCCTCTGCATCATGGTGTTTATCGGTACCTGGATCGACAAAGGCATGGGTATGATGGCCGGCGGGTTCGTTCCTTCGCCCCTCCACCATTACACCGAGTACGTGCCTACCGCTCCTGAACTGGTCATCACCGTGGGTATCTGGTGTGTGGGCTTTCTCGTGATCACCGTGCTTTACAAAATCGCGGTTTCCATCAAGGAAGAGGTCAGAGCCTAACCCGGACGTCAGCGATCATGTACGATTCAAGGCCCGCACCCATGGTGCGGGCCTTTTTTTCCATCCCGGTCTTTTTTTTTCATCTCTTTGTGTGCTATGGTCTTTCTGTCGAATGCCAGCACCATGCCCCGGCGTAAAAGAAACCTTTATTCTCCGGGGCTTGCCTTCTGATCATGGTTAAAAAAAGGTCAACTTCAGCCCATGGACATGAACTTACCGGATAAACACCGCTCCATCCGGGGTTTCCAGATGCTCATCGCCATGTTGTTCCTGGTTTTCACCAGTCCGTCCATGGTTTCGGCACGTGTGACGCCGGACATTGGCGATCTGACCCTGCCGGACCTGATGTGGATCGGTGAAGAGATATTCCAGAAAGAATGCGGTGGCCGAAACGACAGGCTTTTGTGGTGGAACCGGGGAGAGGACTTTCCGTCTTTGGGAATCGGCCATTTCATTTGGTATACCAAAGGCAAAGAAGGGCCTTTCGAGGAAAGCTTCCCAGCGTTTCTCCGTTTTGCCAGGGAAAGGGGTGTCAGGATTCCACGGTTTCTCGCGGCCACATCGGCCCCCCATTGCCCCTGGAACAACCGCAAGGCATTTTTCCGGGCCAGAAACACCCGAGCCATGAAAAGCCTTTACACGTTTCTCATGGAAACCCGGCATGAACAGACCCTGTTCATCGTCAGGCGTCTTCAGTCAGCCATCCCCAGGATCATGGAGGCCGCATCTGAAGAACGCCGGGCCCATATCCGAACCCAGCTTTTCCGGGTGGGGGATTCGCCTCGCTCACTTTACGCCCTGATCGATTACGTCAACTTCAAAGGCGAGGGTCTCAAATCCAGTGAACGGTACAACGACCAGGGTTGGGGACTTCTCCAGGTTCTCGAGGAAATGAGCGGATCCGAACCGGGGCCGGAAGCGATCCATGATTTTGTCAGGGCCGCCGAATCCGTGCTTCTCCGAAGGGTCTGGAACGCGCCCCCATACAGAAACGAGGAACGCTGGTTTCCCGGATGGAAGAACAGGGTCCGCGACTATAAAAGTCTGGCGTTGTCCTCATGACCAAGCCGGCAAATTGTTGTCGATATGACGCCACTATCGTCGATATATAAACAAATCACCGTATATCATCACCAGAAACGCGGCGGCGTGAAAAGGCGGCCAGAAGAAAGGCGCGGAAACCTGCGCGGTCAGGGGACTTTAAAGAAAACGCTGTGTTGGCATGTTTCTGGCTTAGGGGAAGATCGGCTATCCAACTGATTGCCGGAAACCTGCCTCAAAGAAAAAATCAAGGGGAAACACGCTGGAAAACAGGGGTTGCCAGTGCGGGAGGGGACATGATCAAATCGTGGCATATCGGGGTAATCATCCTTCTGGTGTCATGCGCGGCCTATGCGGCTGATATCTCAAAACTCGAATGGGATGCCTCGAACGACGCGGACTACTATGTGGTTTACTGGAGCAAAACCCCCAATGGATTCACGGAGGCCAACAGCATGGACGTTCCGGCCAGTGCCCACAGCCTGGATCTTGTCCCAAGCCCGGGCGGGGTCATCTACTATTACACCGTGAAAGCCTACAACGAATGCGGAAACTCCAGTGACTTCTCGGAACTGGTCGCCTCCGCCCATATCCCCCTGGCCCTCAGCGATCTCCCGGTCAACGACACCCCCAAACCCAAACCCGATACCGGAACGGTCAAGGCGGGCAACACCAGCGGCGGGGGATGTTTCATCGAAAGCCTCATCTGACTTTTTAGTCCAGTCCCGAGATAATGGAAATCCTGGCTTTGGTCATCAGCTTCTCCAGATTCCTTTCATGGTGATGTTTCACAGGCAGCGGCTTGTGAATAACCATGGAAACGGCTCCCGGCATCAGATCCACACTGCCCTTAGGCAGAATTTCTCCTGTCCCGTTAAGTGTCACCGGAAGAATGGGAATCCCCAGATCCATGGCCATTCTGAAGGCCCCTTTTTTGAACGACCCGAGCTTACCGTCCACACTGCGTGAGCCTTCAGGGAAAAACAGCACGGATGTTCCGTTGACAATTTTCTCCCTGGCGGCATTGAGGGTTGCCACG
>CAZWTY010000080.1:0-20644 GCA_964637565.1 uncultured Desulforapulum sp. | reverse complement strand
TCCATGAAACCGGCTGATTTTTATGGGCTGGCTGTTTCACCGGGAATTGCTGACAACAAACCTCCCATTTTCAGAACCTCTAATTCTCTTCTCAAGCTCATTGTATGTTTCTTTTGACATGAATTTATTCCCACTTTTTCCTCCTTTAGCTTTTTCGATAAAAATCATTCCTTTTTGTTCATCAACTACTGGATCTTTTTGATATCCTTTCAAATTTGATATCGAAAGAAATGTACATTCCGAGACTCGACATCCGGATTCGAGCTGAATCTTTGCTACGAGCTGATAAATAGGATCAGAAATAGCCTCAATGAGAGATTTGGGATCGTCATAGCCTCGGGCTCCAGTAAATCGCTCAAGTACCAAATGGGCAAAGTCCCGTGCAGTTTTAATTTCTTTGGAAAATTCGTATGTTATTCCCGATTCCTTTAGTTTCGCATAACCATTTAATGCTGTTTCCAATTTTTCAAGGGCTGATGCATGTAGCATAAACGTATTATGGGCTATGCCTTTATCGATTTTAGAACCAAGAAATGATCTGACATGTTCACCATGAATTCTTTCAAGGTCTCTAATATTATATTCTTCTTTAAGGTGTTTACCTAACTGTCTCCAAACATCGCGATAATTGTCCGCTGTTTTATATGAGTAAATTCCAATTTTTTTCCCAATGGAATGCCAAGATGGTGAAGTCCTATCTCCATCTTGTGATAATTGCTTTTTTGCTATCTCCTTGGCCGCGTGCTTTGATGTTCCAATTTGATTAATTCCTGATTTATAAAAAATTTCCTGTACTTGCCAATTTATACTACCTCGCATAGTTTTCTCCTTTCTAAAAAGTCTGCCACAGGGAAATATTGGTCAATATTTGAGTTGCCTTTCTCAACTCATCCATGTTTTATAGTTGTAGGGCTCCAACAATAAACAGAATTTTCCATGAATTCCTGCTTCTCATATGCCGCATAGCATTTTCAGAACATTCACTCATAAAAACAGACCATTAGATACACATATCCATCAACGGAATAATCCCGAGAAACATAGGATAATGTCTTAATAATAAATTCTGTAATTTATCAGATTGTTTTATTGGCGAATGCCTTGAAAGGAATGATTCCCATCACCGATACAGCAGCTCCCTGGAATAAAACCAACAAAGCCGCATAAGGTAAGACAACACAGAAATCTATGTGGTGTCTGCGTACCGCTGTATCTGACATTGAGGAATGATCGAAGGGCTTTCTTCGAGACACACCTTATTCATAGATTGAAACTATGAACTTCGCAACAAAACTATCTGTTACGGTAAAATATAAATCTAAACTTCAAACAATACTATTTATCGAAACATATTGTGTATAAATTACATTATCTCATGTTACCTGTCAAGAAAATGTTAAATGTTAAATTTGAATCTTCCCGATAGGGTCGGTAAGACGCAAACAACATTTTCTACCTTTCTTTTCTCAACGTGGCATCAGGTAATTTCCGAACTTTCAAGGATATGCCACAACCATATCTATAACCAAGCCATCCGGCCCCGCCTTCAATTCCATTTCAACATGTGAAGAAACCCCGTAAAGCACCGTACATTTTATACACTCTAAGATCACTGAAATACGCAACTCATGTTCGAGACGTAGAAGCCATGATCGATAGACGTCGGCATGCCTGGCGATAACTATGGCCTCCACGAACTTTATGATTTTTTTCTTTCTTCAATGAAATCTGAAAATTCTGTTGTTCAACGGTGATTGAATCAATGGTGAACGTTGAATTGGTGGCCCTTTGGTCGAAGCGACCAAAGGGCATTATAAATCATAAATATTATTTTATTTAAGATAGATACGTTACTATAGATTACAGTTGAATAATTTTGAGTATAGATGTAAAGTATATATCAATTTTACATATTATCAGGGATGAGACATCAATTTTAATGACAGCAAAGTATCCAGTCGATCCTTCGAGATCGAACACATCGAACCCAATGCGTCGCGTTCAGAAAGAATCATGTTGAATTGATTTTCTGATCCGATATTCTATTCATCCAAATTTAATCGAATCCACTCAAACCGATGCCAATAGAATACATTGAAAACGTTACAGGACTTAACAGGGATCAGAGGGAAAACCTGATTGCCTATTTAAAAAACCTTCCAGAGGTCATGATTATCGAGATTCACCGGAATCACCATGTGGTTATGAAACAACTGGGGCATCATTTTTTAAAAGAAAGGTCATCTGAATTCCATTATTCCACATTTCTGACGACCCTTGAAAAAATGAAAAAACTGGAAAGCAGCCCATCTATGAAAGCTAAGCTGACCGATAGTGAAAAACGGCTTATCGATCAATACAGAGTGGCAAGAATCAACGCAGATCCTCCCAAGAAAAAGTCAGTCAAAAGGGACAAGATCTTTATACAATATCGCCCGCTGATTAAAAATCTGCGCGAACAAGGGTTGAGTTGGGCAAACATTTCGGTATACATGAAAAAACATCATAAATTAAAAATAAGCCCTGCTTATATCCAGCGTTTGTTTACACCTCCACTGAATGGCCATAAAAACAATGATGACGGCGATTATATCAAAACGCTGACAAAAATGGCTCACGCACAACGGATTCACCTGGTTTCTGAATATTGCAAGTTTTCAGAGAGTGACAGAATCAGGATTCATGCCCAAAAAATCAAAATCTCCGATATGCATAAACAGTATTGTGACGACGAAAAAAAGTCGGAATTCCATTACTCCTGTCTTTTGATCTCCATCAACGACTTCTTTTTTGAAAAACTGAAAGAAAAGAATGAATATGGAATTGAGGCTATAAGAGTTGACAAAGTAAAAAAAATCAACAAACGTCTTATAAAAAACAAAATCGACACCAATCACCTGGAAGATCTTCTAAGAATGAGATTAAAAGGCGTCAGCTGGCGAAACATTTCCGTGCATTTTTTAAATCAGCACGCCATTTCCATAAGCCATACCTCTTTAAAAAAAATATATGACGATATCATCTTAAACAAATGATATTAATAGATATTATTCTGTTTTTTTAATCGCATTGCCTCTCATCCTCAGACCTTTGACCATCCTCCAACTCTCTTTTATCTATATGAATTTTTCCATAAGCAATTTTCATATCCATTTCAAAGAGAGGTCCTCTTCTTAATAAAGGATTTTTAAACTTCTCCTTGCGAATCGCAGGAAGGGCATTGAAACATTTTTTATACAGCTCGCCATCAGGCTCCGCCAGGATACGTTTGATCACCAAATTGACTCCAAGATCATTCTTTTCGCGGATAAGTTTTTCATAATATTCAGTCTCTCGCTCAAGGCTTTTTTTTTCAGCTTCTTCCTGTTCGATAATAATTTGTAGATAAGATTTGTAATTGTATGGTTTTGGATAATAACAATTTTTCTTCATCACACCAAAAAAATAATTAAGGGGATTTTTGAGTTTGATCTTTTCTATTCGTTTATTCACAACCATATCAAATGCGGCATTCTTTAAACTTGTAATAACAGCGAACTCTGTAATATTGCATTCTTCCATCAAATTTTTAACTGTCTTTTCTGTTAAGCCATAATCAATCCAAAAATTGAGTTCAGGGTCATTTAGATCAATGTCGTTTCTTGTCGTTGTTTTTTTATTAACCCTACTACTATATAAGCCGCCCTCTTGTTCTCTGATTCTTTTGATTTCTGGATCACAAAGCCTGTGGTTCAATGGATCATTGATCCTGTTGTCCACTGGCTCATCAGCTACAAGACCTGAGGGGCCAAAAAGTTTCAGACATTGAACAAGATTCACTAAGCACGATGAGCCTTGGGAAATTCCATCATTAACACTGTATGGTTTGCCGATATAGCCTTTGTTTACAAGTGACTTCAACCTATTTCTCACGTTAGACGCCGTCATCGGAGGATTGAGAAGGTCGCCAACAGCCAATCCCTTGTCACTGCGGACTTTAAAGGGCCGGTTGAAGTAGATGAAGTGCAATATTATAAATTGTTCAATGGTCAGATCGCTGGGCTTAGCAGACAGATCCAAAAAGGACCTTGAAAAATGTTCCGCTGGATCAATGGTTCTATGGTGATCTGGTTCTCTATCCCTTATGTTCTCTTGCCCACTGGATAAATAATTCTCTGGCTCATTACCCCCCTGGATATCTGCGCCAATCCATTGATCAGACGACGGATTAATCCATGGCTCACTGGGCCTGTGGACCTCAGGCTCACTTGAACTTGTAATAGTTTCTTTGGCTGGGAGAATTTCAGTGATAATGACATCTTTAGAGATCCTGTCAGACAGTTCCTGTTCTTGAACACTGTCACCATTCGATATTTCAAGTTGCACTTCGATTCTTTCTGTTATTTTATTTCTTTTCTCCATGAACATTGAGCCCTCCTTTAAATTGAAGTCATGAATTCAATGAAAAATTCAATTATAAAATTTAATCATCCGTTTATTTGGCCAATATCAATCCGATAGCTTTCTCTGCTACCGGCTATTAATTTCAATAATGTGCTGAATCTCCTCTTTGGACCACATCAAACGACCATTGGGCAATTTGATAGGTCGAATACCCATATAATGGCCGTTGACACAGAGATTCCTATGTATGGTGGTGGACTTGACACCGAATGTGCAGGCAAAATCGTAGGTGGGTATGTATTTTCGATTAGAGTCTTCCATGCTGCCTCCTTATATAATGCATAGTTAAAACATGTTGTGGTTTCATAATCGTAAAACGAGCCATTATCGAAAAATCCAGCAATCCCGGTGTGCGTTGATTGAGTTCAAAGCATAATAAATAATTAACCAGCCGCTCTAATCATTCAGTCAACCCTTTACGATACCGGTAAACAAACCGGGAATTGCTGGTAAACACGACAGATTTCGGGAAGGTTCTGTTGGACCTAATGTCGTAAACTCCAAGCCCTTTTGGCGAGTGGCTATCTCGAGGTGTTTTTATGAGTTACCTTTCTCATCCATGTTTTTTTGGTCAGGCCCCAATTTATGTAAAAGGGTTTTTACCATGAGTCCCTGTCACTCACATGCAATTTGCATTTTCACGGCATTTACCTATAAAAACAAAACAATAGAAACACTTATCCATCGACGGATAAATCCGCAAAAAAATAAGGGTAAAGTACCCTTAATAATGGAAACAGTTATTCATTGGATTGTTTTATGGGCGAACGCCCTGAAAGGAATTGATTTCCGTCATTGGTATAGCAGACTCCATGGAAAAGTCCAACAAAGCCGTATAAGGCCCGCAGAGCACTGAAATCAAGGTGTTTGCGATACTGCCATACCTGCTTTTAGGGAGAAGTCGAAGGGCTTTCTTCGGCTCGCTCCTTATCCACTGGTAAACCCAGTGGACTTCACAACAAAAAAAAAATTGTTGCGATATATAAAAATATTAAACCTGACGTACAGGATTTTTGAATATTTTTTTACGACCATTTCATTTTTCAAACAAAATGTCAATATTTAATATAAATTAAAAATGATTGAATGCATAATGCATTGTTCTTGAGATTAGATCATTTTGCACAGTGAGAATCTGAGAATGAAACAGATTTATTCAATTTGTAATCAAGATGATGCTGACGGTTTTTGTAGTCGGACTCACGCCCGACACATACCGGCGGGCGAAAGCCCACCCGACATTGCGGAAACGTCCTGAATAATCATCTTGAAAGCGAATTGGAATTAAAGGGCTCACAAAAGTTTGAGGTGCTGATTGGCTCAATTAAAAAACTTACATAGAGCTTACACAGCTATTTTTTAATTCAAACCAAAAACAGGAAAAACGTGGCGGAAGTGCATGGGAATCGAACCCACCCAAGGCGTGATTAGCGCCTTACACCGGATTTGAAGTCCGGGAGCATCACCAGAACGCTGCGCACTTCCTTTAGAAAGGATATCAGGGAAGTTCTGATCTTTGTTGCTGCTGAATTATAAGCAATATAAGAATTTGTCAATACATTTGCAACGGGCTTTTTATGATAAGGATTGAAAGGGCCTTTTTTTTTGGCTATGGTGGAGGTCGTTTTTTTTAATGGAACGCTATCGGGCTGAAACCCGCATCCGAATCGAGGTTCATGTATGATCAACACGGAACGACTGGCGGACACCTTTTCAAGTCTTGTCCGCATCGACAGCCTGTCACGGCAGGAAAAGGAAGTGTCCAAGGTTCTCCAGGGCATTCTCTCAGACCTGGGGGCCGAAATTTTCATCGACGACGCCGGGGATAAACTCGATGGCAACGCCGGTAATCTGGTGGCCAGGTTCAAGGGTATGGTGAACGTGGAACCCCTGATGCTCTGCGGCCATATGGACACGGTGGAACCGGGCAAAGGCATCGATCCTTATCTTGACAACGGGATTTTCCGCAGCACAGGGGATACGATCCTCGGAGCCGACGACAAAAGCGCCCTGGCCGTCATCATCGAGGTGATGCGGGTGATCCGGGAAAACCGCCTGCCCCACGGACCCATCGAGGTGGTGTTCACGGTCTGTGAAGAGGCCGGGCTTTTAGGGGCCAAACACATGGACCTCTCCCTCATCGAATCGAAGATGGGATACATCCTGGACGCCACGGACACGGGAGGCATCTTTACCCGGGCCCCTTTCGCCAGCCGCTTCAACATCACCTTCAACGGCAAGTCGGCCCATTCCGGGGCGTCCCCTGAAAAAGGGGTGAGCGCCATAGTCCTGGCGTCGAAAATGATCTCGGCCCTGCCTTGGGGCCGCATCGACCATGAAACCACCTGCAACGTGGGCAAAATCGAAGGGGGCGTGGCCACCAATATCATTCCTGAAACAGCGGTGCTTCTGGGTGAGGTGCGGAGCCACAGCCGGGAGAAAATGGAGGACATCATCCAGGCGATCCGGACCACCGCAGAACGTGTTGTGGCCGAAGCGAGCGAGACGTCCCCGGATGAGAAATTCCCCACGGTGGACATCCATTTCCAGGAAGACTTTCCCGGAACGAACATCCCCGATGACCACCCGGTGGTGGTTCTGGCCAGAGAAGCGGCCGGCCGCCTGGACATGCCCATGGAATGCAAAACCACGGGAGGCGGCGCCGACGCCAACATCTTTTTCGGCAAAGGCATTGTTTGCGGGGTTCTGGGAACCGGCATGACCGATGTGCATACGGTGAACGAATCCATCGCCCTGTCGGACATGGTGGACGCCGCCCGGCTTCTTCTCGAGATCATCGCCCTTCACACACGGGGCCACAAGGCGTAAAGGAACCCCATGGATCTTTATTTCGACTGTTTTTCCGGAATCAGCGGAGACATGACCCTGGGCGCCTTCGCGGACCTGGGCGTTTCCATGGACGATGTGAAACAGGAGCTCCGGCGTCTCCCCCTGGAAGGCTTCGACATCACGGTGGAGAACGTTTCAAAGCACGGCATCCAGGGAACAAGCGTGACCGTTCACGAGGCCGAGCATGTCCACGCCATGGACTACCGAAGGATTCGCGGCCTCATCGAATCTTCCCCCCTTTCGGACCGAGTGAAAGGGTTGAGCCTCGCCATCTTCGAACGGATCGCCCAGGCGGAATCCCGAATCCACGGCTGCCCTGTGGAAAAGGTCCATTTTCACGAGGTGGGGGGCATCGACGCCATGGTGGATATCGTGGGAACGGCCCTGTGCGTGGAACGCCTGGATGTCACCAATGTCTGGGCTTCGCCAGTTCCCATGGGATCGGGGTTCGTACACTGCGCCCACGGGGCTTTGCCGCTTCCCGCTCCGGCCACGGCGAAAATCCTCGAAGGAATCCCGGTCTACGGCGTTCCCATTAAAAAGGAACTGGTCACCCCCACGGGGGCCGCCATCATAGCCACCCTGGCCCGGGGTTACGGGGACATGCCGCCCATGACCTTCACCCGGACCGGCTACGGAGCGGGAAAAAGGGATCTGGACGACCGGCCCAACCTCTTACGGGTGTTTGCCGGAAAGTTCCTGCACGAAAACGACGGCCACGAAACGGTGACGGTTCTTGAAACCACCATCGACGACATGAACCCGGAGTACTACGGCCACCTCATGGAACGGTTGTTAGAGGACGGGGCCCTGGATGTATATTTCCAGCCGGTTTTCATGAAGAAAAACAGGCCGGGCATCGTGGTGACGGTGTTGTGCAAAGATTTTGACCGCGGGAAACTCACCCGAAGGATTCTCAGCGAAACCACCAGCACCGGGGTGAGATACCGGCAGAGCGGCCGGACCGTGCTCCCCAGAAAAGCGGTGATCGTGGACAGCCCTTACGGGAAAATCGCGGCCAAACAGATCGAACGGCCCGACGGGTCGATCCACATCACGCCGGAATACGACGCGATACGGGCCGTGGCCCGGGAAAAGGATATCCCCATCCGGCAGGTTGCGGAATCCTGCGATCATGCCCATGCCCACAGCCACCCTGGCCATCACAGTCACCATGGTCATCACAGTCACCATGGTCATCACAGTCATCAGGGTCAGCACGGTCAGCACGGTCATTCCCATCATGGGGCTCACTTCCATGACCATGACCACGATGGCGGACACACATAATTTTCAAACCATTTCAGCGTCTCCGGCGGCCCTGCCGGAGGCAAACCAAAGAGATAACACAATGAAAACATTGACCGATAATCAGATCGTGTTTTTGGCCACCGGGTGCAACGTCGGAAAAATCAAATACGCCCCCGGAACCTTCGGAACCCTGGTGGGGATTCCCCTTTTCCTGGTTCTTTCCTTTTTGAACGGCGAAGGGCTTATGGCCTACCAGAGCCTGCTGATCGTGGCCTTCGTGATTTTCGCCATCTGGGTGGCGGACCGGGCCGTGACCATTTTAAATGCAGACGATCCGGGCTGCGTGGTGATCGACGAGATCGCCGGGTTCCTGGTGACCATGACCGGGCTCGATTTCACCTTGACCAACGTGGTTCTGGGGTTTATCCTGTTCCGCTTTTTCGACATCCTGAAACCGTTCCCCGTGAAGAACCTGGAAGACGGGGTTTCCGGCGGAGCCGGTGTGGTGGCCGACGACGTGGCGGCGGGAATCATGGCCGCTGTTCTGCTTCGGATCATCCTTGCCGTTTTTGGATAAACATCGTATAACCCCTTTTTCTGACATGACAACAGATTGAATTAAAAAAGCATCTTTCCCATGGGAGAACGACTATGAGCAAAAGCATCGACAGGGATAAAGCGGTCGAATCGGCCATGAGCCAGATCGAACGCCAGTTCGGCAAAGGTTCGATCATGAAACTCGGAGACCGGGAAGTGGCGGCGGTTCCCGTTATCTCCACCGGGTCCCTGGCCCTGGACAAGGCCCTGGGAATCGGCGGTCTTCCCCGGGGCCGTGTGGTGGAAATCTACGGACCGGAATCTTCCGGTAAAACCACCCTGACCCTCCACGCTGTGGCCGAAGCCCAGAAAAAAGGCGGCATCGCGGCGTTCATCGACGCCGAACACGCCCTGGACGTGTCCTACGCCAAACGCCTTGGCGTAAACTGCGACGAACTCCTGGTGTCCCAGCCCGACACCGGTGAACAGGCCCTTGAAATCGCCGATATGCTGGTCCGGAGTGGCGCCATCGACATCCTGGTCATCGACTCGGTGGCCGCCCTGGTTCCCCGGGCCGAAATCGAAGGCGAGATGGGGGATTCCCACATGGGTCTCCAGGCACGCCTCATGAGCCAGGCTTTAAGAAAACTCACCGCCACCATCGGCCGGACCAACACCACGGTGATCTTCATCAACCAGATCCGTATGAAAATCGGCGTGATGTTCGGCAATCCCGAAACCACCACCGGTGGTAACGCTCTGAAATTCTACGCGTCCATACGGCTTGAAATCCGGAGATCCACCGCGATCAAGGAGGGCAACGACGTCACCGGAAGCCGGACCAAGGTGAAGGTGGTGAAAAACAAACTCGCACCCCCCTTCCGTGAAGCGGAATTCGACATGATGTACGGCGAAGGGATTTCCAAAACCGGCGAAGTGCTGGATATGGGCGTCGACGCCAACGTTGTGGAAAAAAGCGGGGCCTGGTACTCGTACAAAGGCGAACGCATCGGACAGGGTCGTGAAAACGCGAAGAAATTCCTGGGTGAAAACACGGCGGTTTACGAGAGCATCTACCAGGAACTGCGGGACATGGCCGGGATTGCCGAACGGAAAGACGGAGCGGTGGAAGCAGCGGAAGTTTAGGTGTGAGAGGAATGAACATCTTTTAAGGATGAACACCGAACACCGAACATCCAACATCGAATGGTGAATGGGGCCGTCGCTCGGCGGGATGTGTTTTAACGCCCAACGTTGATGGCAAAACATCGGACGTTGCCATAAAGGAAGACCATCGTAGGTCGGGTTTCGTTCCTCAACCCGACCTACGATGGAACGTCTCAATACCGGGCAGGAACAAATAAACATAAAACCATCCGGAACGGCGTTTGCCCGTTCCGGCCGAACATGCAAGGAAAAACGGAAGAACCATGGAACAGAAAATGACCGGCAGTGAAGCCAGGGCGCTTTTCATCGAGTATTTCAAGAAACACAACCACCGCCATGTGCGGAGTTCGTCCCTTGTCCCTTCGGACGACCCCACCCTGCTTTTCACCAACGCCGGCATGGTTCAGTTCAAGCGGACCTTCATCGGTGAGGAGAAACGGGACTACACCACCGCCGTCACATCCCAGAAATGCGTGAGGGCCGGCGGCAAGCACAACGACCTTGAAAACGTCGGCTACACGGCCCGTCATCACACGTTCTTCGAAATGCTGGGCAACTTTTCCTTTGGCGACTACTTCAAGGACAAGGCCATCGCCTTTGCCTGGGACCTCCTGACCAACGGCTACAAGCTGCCCGTGGATAAACTCTGGATCTCCATTTATACGGATGACGACGAGGCCTTCGACATCTGGCACACCCAGATCGGGGTTCCCAAAGACCGCATCGTCCGCCTGGGCGAAAAAGACAACTTCTGGGCCATGGGCGACACAGGCCCCTGCGGACCCTGTACGGAAATCCACATCGACCGGGGCGCGGGTCACGGCTGCGGAAAACCCGACTGCGCCCTGGGCTGCGACTGCGACCGTTTCCTTGAAATCTGGAACCTGGTGTTCATGCAGTTCGAACGGAACGAGAAAGGGGAACTCACCCCCCTTCCCAAACCAAGCATCGACACGGGCATGGGACTCGAACGGATCCTCTCCATCATGCAGAACGCCGATACCAACTACGACACGGACCTTTTCACCCCCATCATCCGGAAAGTGGAAGACCTGTCCGGCCGCAAAATCGGGGAGTCCCACGCGGTCAGCGTGTCCATGAAAGTCATTGCCGACCACAGCCGGGCCGCCGCCTTCCTGATCGGGGACGGAATCCTTCCTTCCAACGAGGGCCGGGGTTACGTGCTGCGCCGCATCATGCGCCGGGCCATCCGCTACGGCCGGAACCTGGGCCTTGACAAACCCTTTCTCCATGAAACGGCCCGGACCGTGTTCGAGGTGATGAAAGACGCCTACCCCGACCTTCACGAAAACGCCGATTTCATCACCTCCGTCATCAAAAACGAGGAGCAGAGCTTTTCCCTGACCTTGGACAACGGGTTGAAACTGTTGGCCGACGCCCTGGACGACATGAAAAAACGGGGAGAAAACACCCTGTCAGGCCAGGTGATCTTCAAACTCTACGACACCTTCGGCTTTCCCGTGGACATCATCCGGGACGTGGTGAAAGGCGAGAGCGTCGAGCTGGACATGGACGGTTTCACCAAAGCCATGGACGAGCAGAAGGAAAAATCCCGGGGCGACATCCGTTTCTCCCACATGGGCGAAGCGTTCAAGGCCCTTTCCAGCCAGGGTGTCAAAACCACCTTCACCGGTTACGCAGGTCTTGAAACCACATCCAAGGTCCTGGTGCTGGCCGTGGACGGCCATGAAATCGCCGAAGCCAAAGAGGGCATGGCCTTTGATCTGGTCACGGAGCAGACGCCGTTCTACGGGGAATCCGGAGGACAGGTGGGCGACTGCGGCAAGATTTCCGGTGAAGGTTTCGAAGCCGAGGTCACCGACACGGTGAAAGACCCCACCGGTCTTTTCATCCACAAATGCCGGATGACCCGGGGCTGCCTCCAGAAGAACGACACCGTGGTCCTCACCGTGGATGGCGAGAAACGAAAACGAACGGCCCTGAACCACACGGCCACCCATATCCTCCACACGGCCCTGCGCACGGTACTGGGCAGCCACGTGAAGCAGGCCGGGTCCATGGTGTCTCCGGAACGTCTCCGTTTCGACTTCTCCCATTTTTCCGCCATCGACCGCCAGACCCTGGACACCGTCGAGACCCTCGTAAACGAACAGATCCGGAAGAACATTCCGGTCAGCACAGCGGAAATGGATGCGGAAGAGGCCTTCAAAACAGGGGCCACAGCCCTTTTCGAGGAAAAATACGGGGACCGGGTCCGGGTGGTGAGCCTGGACGACTTCAGCCGGGAATTCTGCGGGGGCACCCACACCGACAGAACCGGCGACATCGGCCTGTTCAAGATCATCAGCGATGCGGGCATCGCCGCCGGTGTCCGCCGTATCGAAGCCTTGACCGGCACCGAAGCCCTGGCCTACGTCCAGCAGCAGCTGACCGCGGCCCAGCGCACGGCGAACCTGGTGAAATCCCCCATCGAAACCCTGCCCGAGCGGGTGGAAAAAATCATGGGCGACAGCCGAAAGCTGGAAAAGGAACTCCAGAAACTGAAAAGCGCCGCGGCCGGAAAAGCGGCCGACGACATCGACCAGATGGTGAAAGAGGTGAACGGCATCAAGGTCATTGCCCAAAAAGTCGAGGTGGAAGGCCCGGCTGAAATGCGGGATCTGGCCGACCGGTTCAAGGACAAGCTGAAATCGGGCATCGTGGTCCTGGGGGCCGAATCCGGAGGAAAGGCCCTGCTGACTGCCATTGTCACCAAAGACCTCACCGGCCGGATCAAGGCCGGGGACATCGTGAAGAAAACAGCGGCCATCGTGGGTGGCGGCGGCGGCGGACGACCGGATATGGCCCAGGCCGGCGGCCCCAATCCGGACAAGCTGGACGAGGCACTGGCCGCAGTGTTCGATCTTGTGGCCGCGGTATAACAAGCCGTCAATCCTGTGCCCTGCCTCAGGACAATCGCTTGTCACATGGGCAGGGATCTTAACCATCGGTATCGGGTTCGATAGTCAGAACATTTCGATAGCGAACCCGATACCGATAGCGATACCGATTAGATGGACTTATGCCCATAGCGGCGTGGATTCCGGGTCGGCTCCGAATTGAAGGCACTGTGGTTCCTCAAGATCCATGTCTGTTTCATACACCCTGCCATGCCGGGACCGCCCGGAATGACATGGACGGGAGTTGTTGGGCCAAATGACACGATCACATTGAAACGTCATATCCAGGGCCTGAGCACCTGTAAAACACCTGTGGCGAACCCTGAGCCCCGAAAATAAAAAAGGCCGCGTGGTTGTGACCCGCTGCCTTTTGATTTGATCTGTTTTGGTCTGTTTTAAAAACCGTTAAACGATGCCCGTGGTCCTGTGCTGGATAAAGTATTCGAGTTGGGCGACCTGGTTGCCCGTGAGTTCTCCGAAACTGACCCTCCTCTGGCGCATCACCCGCATGGTTTTCGATCCCATGATGATGGAGCCTGGGAAAGCACCATCTTCGACGGGGACATCCTCAATCAAACGGTTGGGCATCTTTTCCAGGTAGATGCCTTCGTCACCGACAAACACATGGGTTTCCTGCCCGTTATCCGGCTGGTCCATCTGGGCGATATACCTGAAACAAAGTCCGCCCCTGCTGATGTCGATGATCTGGCCCATCCTGGCGGAATCCGGGCTCAGAGCCGCATAGGCGCCCTCTCTCACACCGTACCGCGTATAGCGTCTGCGTTCGACTGCCTGTTTGACTTGACAACTCATCTTCCCTGCCTTCATCCGATCCGGAACTTGTTTTTCCCCTATTAACAAAGAATTAAGGAAAAAAAAAGGATTTTGAACACCAGCGCTCCACGAGCCATTTCCCCGGTGAGCCCCACCTTGCATTGCAACAACAGAAACCAGGGGATTATTCCCACCAATCCGGCACCTATGAAACACAATGGACTCACCCCATGCCAAAGTCTCTTTCAGGGCATGAACCCTTCAAAATTATGTCATTGCCGGATTATCTGATGAAGAACAGCAATTAACGTACCATATCAGACAAACTCAACCACCCGATGTGTATCGCTTTTTTTTTCAGACCATTGCCCGGAAGCCCCCCTGTTCCGCCCCATCCGCCTAGTGTGAAATACATTTCATAATAGACGGAGAAACAAGACCCGATCCTTGAAATGTGTGTATTTCATTTCACACGCCTGCCATGAATCTGACCTGCGGAACACCTGTGGCAAACGGCCTGTGTCCGTGGGATACGCCAGACCAACGTCACGCAGCCCGGGAAATCCCGATGTCCTGAAACGAGGGCCGCTTACGTCTGTTTACGGATAAATGATGGAAAACGTCAAACGATCCAATCCATCGCCAACCGGGGATTATCTCTGCCTCTCCGGCATGAACGCCCGGCCTTCAATCTGTGGGACACTCTTTTGTCAAGCAAATGAAAATCAAGCCTAACAAACTAAGTTTATTATATTTTTTTACTTGACCACCAAAACGATGTTCCTTATACTGGAGTCAAGCTAAAAGCAAACCACCCGAAAGGATGGGACGCAAAGCCACTGGCCTAAATCTTTATAACATCTAAAAAAATTCGGTTTCAATCTGAAGTAAGGATGAACAATAAAAATTTAAAAGGACACGTTCTTTCAACAAAAAGAACTCATTCCTGAAAATTCAACCTTCATTCCCGAACCGGAAAGAAAGTCAACCGAACAGAGTATAAAGACAGGGTAGCAGGGCTGCCTTAGCTTGACCATTCGGGCGGGTCCGTCACAACGGATCCGCTTTTTTGTTGCCAGCCCGAAGGCCTCATCACTTCCGGCCGTTCCGCTTTTTGCCGGCCCGCCAGGACACCAGGGAAACGATCAGGTCCGAGGGGAACCGTGTGAGAAACCCGTTGCTGATCCTGTGGTTCAAGTAAAGAAACCGGGCCGCCATACCTGGGATCACCAGGAAAGTTTTTTTCCGGATCCCCTTGACGATGGCTTTGGCCACCTGTTCCGGGTCCAGCAGGCCGGCCAGGCTTTTCACGGCCCGGGCCTGGGCCGGAAGGGTTTTCGCCTCTTCCTCGATCAGAGGGGTCCGGACTTCCGGCGGACAAACCAGGGTGACGGCGATTCCGTCCGTTTTAAGTTCGCTGCGCAAGGCCTCGCTCATGCCCACCAGGGCGAATTTACTGGCGCCGTAAACACTGTAACCGTACATTCCGATCAGACCGGCCACCGAAGCGATGTTCACCAGGTGTCCCGTCTTTCGGGCGCGCATGGAGGGAAGCACGGCGGCAATGACGTTCCGCGTGCCGTACACGTTGATTTTCATGGTCCTGTCAAACGCCTCGTAGCCGATATTCACGAAACAATCTCCCACCCCGACCCCGGCGCTGTTGATCACGATATCCGGCACACCGAACCGTTCCACGGCCTCCCGGATCTTCAGCTCCACATCACGGTTGTCCGACACATCCATGGAAAGGTAGCCGACGCGCTGGGGCGGCCTGATGGTTTTCCGGAACGAAGCGCACACCTGTTCGAGATTTTTCCCATCCCGGGCCAGAAGCACGAGATCGCAGCCCTCTTCCGCCAGCAGGCGGGCCGTGGCCAGCCCGATGCCGCTGGAACCGCCGGTGATGTAGGCGAGCTTACCTGAAAAAAAAGCTGCTGTGGGCTTACGGGCCGCCAGTCCGGCTTGTTTCAGGTATTCCCGGGTTCGTGCCAGCCCCTCGGCATAGGACACTTTGGGTTCATAACCCAATTCCCGTTTCACCCGGTCGTTGGGAAACCGGTTGTCCGATCCCACCAGGTTCAGGGCTTCCCGGGTGATGGGCGGCCGTTTCCGGATGTTCAGACGCCTCCAGACCGTTTCACACACCCATGCGGCGGCTGCGGCAAGGGGCCGGGGGATGGATCGGGGTTTTTTCACCCCGACCATGGAGGCGATGTCGGTAAAATAATCGTTCCAGGTGACGGAAAGACCGTCGCAGGCGTTGTAGACCCGGCCTAGGGCCTTGTCCGAAGTGGCGCAGAGAACGAGAATATCCGCCACGTTGTCCACGTAAACCAGTCCGGCGTTCATGCGCCCGCCGCCGACCAGTCCGGGACCGCCGCTTTTCAGCACATTCACCACATCGTGGAGCCAGGGGCCGGAACCCGGTCCGTACACATTGGCGGGACGCACCACAGCCAGTTTCATGCCACGGCCATGGTGGTACTCCCAGGCCAGTTTCTCCTGGGCCTGTTTGGTCCGGCTGTAAGGTCCGAACGTCGCACCGTAGCCTGTCTCCTCAGGGCAGCTTCTGGTCCTCACCCTGTCCCCGTAAACCACCACGCTGGACGCCAGAACCACCCGGGCCTCGTTGGCCAGGGCCTCGTCAAACACAAGCCGGCTCCCCTCCACCGTAGCTTCCCAGTACAGACGCTCGTCACCCCAGTCCGACACCACCGCGGCCAGATGGATGATGACGCCCGCTCCTTCCGCCGCTTTTTTGACAGCCGGGGCATCGGAAATGCTGCCCCGGATCACCGTGACCTGTTCGCCCCAGGATGCGGGAGGGGTTTCATCCGGCAGCACCAGAGCCCTCACATCCGCATCTGTTTCAAGAAGCCTTGCCACCACCCGTTGGCCGATAAATCCGGTGGCTCCGGTGACCAGCACAGGTCGGGTCATGGTTTTTCCATCGTCCATTATCGTTTCCCCCTTTTCCTTAACTATCCGTCCGTGTCTCCTGTTCAGCGATAGATCAGCGGCGTTTCCATTCCCTCGACAGCAACAAACAGTCCTTCCTGGTTGCACCCCAGCACCACGGACGCACCGGATTGTCCCGCGAGATCGGGATAGCGTGATCTCATGGCCGGAAAATCCAGGGTCTCCAGGGCCTGCTTCAACAGCTCGACTTCAGCCTCCAGGCTCTTCCCGTCCCCGTCCCCTTTCAGAAGCCGCGACAGGGCCCGGTTGTACCTCCGTTTCACTTCCGTGGCGATGCAGTGATGGTTCAGGTCGAGATCCAGGACAAACGCTTCCGTCATGGTTCAACTCCTTCTCAATTCAAAAGAGACCCGATAAAGCAGCCGCCTCCCCCCGATCCTGACGAAGGATTCTGGACCAGGATGTAGCGGTCACGGGTCAGGGTGTACTCCGTCCCCTCGATGGTCACCCGGAGAGAGACGGTGTAGGCGCCCTCGTTATCGAATCGGATCTGCGGGTTCTGTTCCGTAGACGTCCGGTAGGGCGTGGCGCTGCCATTGAGGCGGATCGTCCAAAGCCAGGCGGTGGGATCATGGGTGCAATTCTCCGTGAACGTCACGGTGCCCCCTGGTTTCAGTGAGGTCGGGCTTGCGCTGAAGTTGATGCCGGGCACCACATGGACATAGTTGTTTCTGGGCAGGGTGTCCGATCCCAGATTGTTTTCCACCACAAGGCCGACATCGTGATAGCCCAGGGTGTTCCAGACCACCGTGGGAGCCCAGTCCGATGAGGTTCCGGGCGTCCCGCCGTCAAATGCCCAGGCCAGGGTTTCCGGGCACCCGGTGCTCAGGTTGACAAAGGTTACGGGAACACCGGCCGTCACTTCGACCATTGTGGCCGAAGGATCGTTGCCCAGGTAAAAATCAGCTGTCGGCTCCTGGCCAGATGCCGTTTCCACGGTGACCGGCGTCCGCTGAACCGCATAATTCTGGCGGCTGATCACCAGTTCCGCCGTATCCCCGATGGCAAAGGGCGTGAAGGTAAGGGTGACGGAGGTGCCCGTGCCCGTCTCTTTCACGGCGGCCGGTTCACCGTTTTTCAGGAGGGCCACACGGGAGTGGGGGGATGTTCCGACAGTCAGGCTCTGGGTGTCGCAGGGCGTGATGGTGCCGCCCACCACAGGGGCTGCAAATGTCACGGGAGCCCGGAGAAAAGGCATGAGCGACGGATCGCCCAGAACGTTGTAAACCTCGAAGTAATACCGGGACGTATCGGTAAAGGTCTGACTCACGGCCAGGTTTCCCCTGTACACCATCTGGCCGGCGGTCACATGCCACTCGGCCTCGGCCTCGCCGTGACCGTGCCACAGGGCATCGAAGTTTCCATAACCCGTATCGTCGAATGATAAAGCCCTGACAGAGTTCTCTCCAAGATACCCGATGCCGTCCTTCCGTCCCACGGCCCAGACAAAATCCTCGTCCCAGTAGGTTTCGTAACTGGCCCCGATATAGACCACGGCCCCTTTGTTCTGGGCCAGAACCATGCGTTCCCCAAAGGCGTCGTTCTGGTCGAAGCGGCTGGACTCGCAGCAGTTGCCCACATAAAGGCCGTATTTTTCATTGTTTGCAAGGGACGTGATATCGGCGGAACCCAGTTCGTAATCTCCTGCGATCTGGTTAAACCACCCGTCCTCGTCGCAATGGCCGGTGTAATTCACAAACCCCAGGCCGTCGTCGATCCAATCCACAATCGAGGCGGTGTGAAGGGTTGGCCCCGACACGCCGGTCACCACATCGGGCCAGGTCCAGGACACGCCATTCAGGAAAGCGTAAATTGTGGAATAGCCGTTGGCCGCTGTCAGGTACTCGTTCAGCAGATAGGCCACCTGGCCGTTGACATAATTGGACTCGGCATCATCGTACCCTCCGCCCATGGCCATGGCCCGGGCCAGGTGCTGGCCAGTGGCCGCCGAATATTTTTCATAGGCCAGGGTTTTGGCCACCACACGGTCCAGATCGGTCTGGCTGTCCACGGGAAACCGGCCTGCGTAAACCTGGGGAAGATACCCGTTATCCGAAAAAGTGACATAATAAAGGTCAGTCGCGTGGGTCAGGGTATCGTTTTCGTTGGCCATGTCAAAAGCCGGGATCTGGTCCACGTCCCCCACGAAAAGCACGTAGGAGGGAACGTGTTCTCCCGCGTCGTACAGGGATTTCAGCCAGGTCTTGAGACGCTGCCGTTTTGTTGCGGCCGAGGGGTTTGAAATGCCCCCTTCGTAGAAAATGTCGCTGGTGTCCGCCTCGATAACATGAAAACCAAGCTGGCGTTTCCAGTCTATAAACGCCTGGAGGCTGGCCGAGTCGAGATAATCATCCGAGGCCACCACCACATAGGTGAGGGGCCAGGATCTGGCTCCGCTGATCAGGGCGTCTTTCGCTCCGTCCGACACCGGGTAATTCAGGATCGTGTCATAGGTATCCTGGAATGCCGGGGAATAGTAACGGGCCCTGGTCTTTTCCGTGAGGCGGAGATCACCGTTATGGAACACCACGCTAAACGATAGGCGGGTGGCCACCTTCAGGGTGTTCGCAGCCGGATTGTACCGAAAAGGGCGGACTGTGAGCCGGGCCGCACGAACCCCGCGAAGGTCTCCCAGAAGCTCCACACTGACACGATCTTCCGATCCGAAACCGTTCCTGGCGTAAGCTCTGGTGTCCATGACAAGGCCCTGGGAGCCTGCCGGCCTGGATTTCACCCGGGGCGGCTGGCGGGGAGCCAGCTTCAGTCCCCCGGCTTTTTCATTCAGCAGCACCGTTTCCTCGACGATGTCATGGATCACCACCGCCACCGTGGCATTCCGGGGAACCTCGATCAGGCGGTTCACCACGGGAACGAGGGGCGCCCCCCGTTCTCCCGATCCGGCGGAGCAGTTCGGCGCTTCAAGGGCCACAAAGGCTTCGCCGTCCAGGTCGACCCGTGAAAGGTTCATGTGACTCAGGGTATTCACGATTGAAAAGCCCCTGGCGTTGCTTCGGCCAAGGGACAAAGCGGATTCGGTTTCCGAAGGAAAGGAGACCGTGTTGAACGGCGCGGCCCAGACCACGACCGCCTGAACGAGAAGGGCAAATGTAAGGAGTATTGTTTTTTTCATAAGGCAACCGGTTGTTAAATTGATGATTCAGGCACTATCGCAAAAAGAACGGTTCATGAAGACGCCGTGATCATACCATATGTTCTCGTGATGGTAATCTTTTTTGTGAAACGATTCATTAAATCCTGCTCTCTGTCCCTGTCGCCATCGGGTTCGATATTTATAACGTTTCGATAGCGAAACCGATCCCGATAGCGATAGCGATGACAAGGGAACATGGGATTGCCCTGAAACCACCAAGAGATCGACTTGACAAATGAAACGGGCTGCCCTATAAACCCTGAGCAGGATAATGTAAATTTTTTTTACACACCAAGGATCATTCCAGGACAAACTGTCAATGATTACAACACAAGCCGCATTTCCCTGGGGAACCTTTCTGGTCCGTGTCGTGGTCCCCACCATCCTGACCATCATTCTGTTCGTGGCCTCGTTTTTCTTCGTCATCATCCCATCGGTCAGGGACAGCAGCATGGAGCGGAAACGGGAGATGATCCAGGAGCTGACCCTGTCGGCGTGGAACATCCTGGCCAAACTTCACAACGATGAAGTCAAGGGGCTGATCACCCGGGACCAGGCCAAAACCCAG
>CAZWTY010000079.1:0-21025 GCA_964637565.1 uncultured Desulforapulum sp. | reverse complement strand
TCCCCGGCGGCCTCGGGAACGATCTGGCACACGAGTTTCTCTCCGGAACAGTCCAGCTCCACCCCCAGGCGGTTGCCCACGACAAAGGTCCCTGTGACGGTGCAGGTCAGGAGGTTCCGGGCGCTGGACGCTTCGGGGTGACGCTTGAAAAGCATGATGTCCTTGGCGGAAAGTTCGAACATATTGCCGCCTGTCCGGCCCGGTTCGGTGAGCACCAGGGTGTTCTTACCCCAGGCGTATTGCCAGAGCCCGTTTCTTGGCTTTGGATCGTTCACGGAAATCAGGTTGGCGTAGGAACGGTCTCCGGTGGCCATGTTCCTACGGGCCAGATCCTCGATGGACAGGCATTCATCCACCCGGCCTTTTGAAAACACAAGCACCTCCTCGGTCATCAGGCGCATCTCTTTCATGGAATGACTGATAAACATCATGGGAATGCAGAATTCGTCGAGGACCTTTTTCAAGTAAGGGATGATCTGGTATTTCAGGTCCCGGTCGAGGCCGGTCAGGGGCTCGTCCATAAGAATCAGCCTGGGGCTTGCCAGCACGGTCCGGCCCAGGGCCACCCGCTGTCGTTCGCCTCCGGAAAGCCCGGACACGTTGCGGTCGAGGAGGTCTCCAAGCCCCAGAACCTCGATAAGGGCCCCGGGAACGATCTTTCTGTCAGCCGCAGGAATCCGCCTGTACCCGTAAAACAAATTCCGTTTCACACTCATGTGGGGAAACAGGTGGGTGTGCTGGAACACCACCCCGATCCGCCTTTTTTCCGGAGGCACGTGGATCTTTTTTTCACTGTCGAACAGGGTCCGGCCGTCCAGGACGATACGCCCCGAATCAGGCCTTTCCAGTCCGGCCAGGGCCAGCATCAGGGTGGATTTCCCGCTGCCCGAAGGCCCGAAAACCCCGATGCGGTTCCCCGTCACCCGGACATCGGCCGTAAGATTGAACGCCCCCCGGGTCATGGAGATAGCTACGGACAGATTCATGGGTTCCTCCCCTTCTTCAGGGAGCGGGCCGACGCCTCACTCACCATGAGCACGCCAAAGGAAAGAACCACGGAAACAAGACACAGGACCATGGCGTTTCTGTCTCCCCCCGGCGTGTTGGTGTAGTCGTAGATGGAAAGGGGTATGGTCTGGGTCACCCCGGGGATGTTTCCGGCCAGGACGATGGTGGCCCCGAATTCCCCCAGACTCCGGGCGAACATCAGGCTCATACCCGCCACAAGAGCCCGGCCCGAAAGGGGGAGCACCACGGTGAAAAGGCTGTCGAACCAACCTGCCCCCAGGGTTCGCGCAGCCCGGATGTAATCCCGGTCGATGGTTTCCATGCCGATCCGTATCGACCGGACCAGAAGGGGAAACCCCACCACCACCGACGCCACCACCGCGCCTTTCAAAGTGAACACCACCTGGATGCCCAGGCGTTCCAGCAGCGGCCCCAGAATACCCTGACGTCCCAGGATGATGAGAAGAAGGTAGCCCACCACCACCGGCGGAAGCACCAGGGGCAGGTTGATCACGCCTTCCAGAACGGATTTCCCCGGAAATCGCAGGTAAACGAACACATAGGCCACGGCAAACCCCAGGGGAGCCGAGATCAGGGTCGCGGTCACCGCCACCCTCACGGAAAGCAAGACCGCCTGAATGTCTTGGGGAGATAGAAACGTCATGGAGTATGTCCTCTCATCCTTGTTACACCTTTATTTCCCTGAAGCCGGGGCTGAGATCACCACATACCCGTAAGACTCGAGAACCCGCCTGGCGTCTTTGCCGCCCATGAAATCATAGAATGCTTTGGCCCCTTTTTTGGCCCCGCCTTCCACGGTCAGCCCCATGTTCGACACAATGGGTTTGTGCAGTTTTTCAGGGACGGTGAACACGATCTTCGCCTTTTCGGCCAGCAGGGCGTCTGTCTTGTAGACAAAGGCAATATCGGCCTCGCCACGGTCCGCGTAAAGAAGGGCCTGACGGACGTCTTTGGTCAGGACCAGCTTATTGGCCGAAACCAGGATTTCATAGATTCCCGAAGCCTTGAGAGCCTGTTCGGTGTACTCTCCCACGGGAACGCCTGCCGGGCTTCCCATGGCGATTTTTCCAAACCCTTTGATATCGGATAGGGACGTCAGGGGGCGGGCCTTGAGACCGACCACCACCAGGGCATTCCCCGTGATATCCCTGACCGTCCCGCTGACGACTTTCCCGCTGTCCACCAGATGGTCCATCCACTTGGCATTGGCTGAAAAGAAAAGATCAGCCGGCGCTCCGTTGTCGATCTGCTTGGCAAGGGCTCCGGAGGACCCGAAGTTGAACTGGAGCTCCACCTCCGGGTTGAATTCCATAAAATGCGCGCCAATGGCCTTCAGCGCGTCGGTGAGGTTGGCCGCCGCCGAAACACGGACGATCTGCTTTTCCGCCATGGCGGTGGAACCGGCAAGAAGAACGGTTAAAACCAGAACCGTGATCCATGACCATTTCCAGACGTTTCTCTTCATCTCACACTCCTTTTGATGATGTTGGGTTTCTTTGTATGTCATCGTTCATTGCAGATTCCGGGCCATGGGAAAGTCCAGGAAAAACAGACGTTCGCATGGCTGCACCTGACATTATTGAATGGTTTGACCCGGTGAATGACACTTATGTTTCTTCCATATGACCCCCTGGACCCGGCGGATCTTAGGGTTGATAGACCGGTCAAAGTCGGTTATGATTTGCCGCTTATACCGTTCAGCATGACTGGTATTCCCTTAGGAAATATCGCTTTAAGCGTCAAGATAATTTTTTAAACGTCAAACACCTGGAGACCGGACGCCATGGAAGACGCCCTGCCCAAAATCACCTGCCACGTCAAAGCCTACCGTCAGGCCAAGGGGTGGTCCCAGGCCCAGCTTGCCGACGCCGTGGGCGTGAAACGCCAGGCCATCTACGATGTCGAGTCCGGGCGATACCTGCCCAACACCGGGGTGGCCATCCGGATGGCCAAGATCCTCGGCTGCACGGTGGAAACCCTTTTCAGTGAAGAAAACACCGGGAACCTGGTGGACATCGACGTGGCAGGGGACGAAAAAGACAGGCCGCCACGTTTGTACGCGGCACGCGTGCGGGAAAACATCGTGGGCGTCCCCCTGACCGAACAGCTTCTCTCCAACCGGGGCCTGCCGGCGGCCGACGCCCTTCTCGCCCCGGATGGATCCCAGGCCAGACTGTACTGTTCCAGCGATGCCTTAGACAGGACCATCTTCCTTTTCGGTTGCGATCCGGCCTTTTCCATTCTGGGGGACCATGTGGGCCGGGCTTTCGCCGGGGCCAGGGTTCACACCTGTTTCGCGTCGAGTTACGCGTCCATGGAGGCTCTGGCAAAGGGGGCGGCCCATGTGGGCGGCGTCCATCTCCACAACACCGACGACGGTGAATCCAATGTGGCCCTGGCCCGGGATACGCTGAAAGGCATGGGGGGCAAGGTGGTGGGGTTCACCACCATGGAAGAGGGTTTGATGGTTGCGGCCGGGAATCCTCACCACATCCGGGGGATCGACGACCTGTACCTGAAAAATCTGCGGTTCGTGAACCGGGAATGCGGCGCGGCCCTGCGTGTTCTTTTGGATGACCACCTGAAAGCGGCCAGACTGCCCAACACCACGATCTACGGCTATCACAACGAAGTGAAAAACCACAACGAAGGGGCGAGACTGGTGGCGTCAGGGGTCGTGGACGCGGCCTTGGGACTGCACGTGGTGGCGGATCTCTTCGGTCTTTCCTTCGTTCCCCTGGCCGCTGTCCGCTGCGACCTGGTGATCCCGGACGACATGCTGGATCACCAGACCGTCCGAATCATGCTGGACGTCCTCCAGACCCGGGCTTTGCGGGACGATATCGCCAGCGTTCCGGGCTACGAGACGTCGTTCAGCGGCAACCTCATCGACACGGTGTAAGCCACCCATCAAACAACCCGACAACCCCGTCATGGGAAAGGCATGGACATGATCATCAAAACAGACTGTTCCGGTGTGGACTGGCGTCTGGTATCGGAAACATTGAAACAGGTGGGCATGGCGTCCCATGAACCGGATGTCCACAGGCGGGCGTTTGCGGCAAGCCACACCACGGTTTTCGTTTACGAGGAATCGTGTCTCGCGGGTTTCGGAAGGGCCATCTCCGACGGACAATACCAGGCCGCCATCTACGATGTGGCGGTTGTTCCCCGGTTCCAGGGCCAGGGGATAGGAAAAACCATCGTCCAAACGATCCTGGACCGGCTGAAACACTGCAACATCATCCTGTACGCGAGCCCGGGGAAAGAAGGGTTCTACAAAAACCTGGGATTCGGCGCCATGAAAACAGGCATGGCCCTGTTCACCTCAGCCCAGGCCATGGAAAAATTCACGGAATAGATCCGGTTACGTGAATCCGTTCCGACGTTAATTTTCGTAACACCACTTTTACTGGCCGGGGCCTGAAACACATGCTCAATCCGTAATCTGTTCAACAAGAAGCCCCATGGCCGAGGCTATTTTTTCCAGGGTCTTTCTTTGGGCTTTAGAGCTGTTTTTTTCAATCTGGGCAATGGCCGGCTGGCTTATGCCCGTCCTTTTTGCCAATTCTTTCTGGGTTATTTTCAGATGTTTCCTCCAGGCGGCTATCAAAGACAGATTTTGTTTTAACTGGTACCCCACCACCTCATGGGGAATGTAAACCGGCTGATCATCACCACCCGTCAAATCAAGCCAGATGTCATAGGGTACGACGGCAAAGGCCGGTTTTCCGTTTTGTCTGATGATCTGGATTTCAGTATGTTCGTTCATCTCTTTTTTTCACCTCTTCAATACTGACGATCTTAATGTCCATGTCATGATCAAAAAGAACCCTGTATGAGCCGACCCTCATTCTGAATCCATACAGATGATTGGTCAGACGCTTGACGTTTGGACAATCGGGAAACCGTTTAAGCTCATCAACTTTGTCATAAACATGAACTGCGTCTTTTTTCGGCAGTTTTAACAGCTGTTTCTGGGCTTTTTTTGACCAGATTATCGTATTCATGGCTTAGTATAATTTATAATTATAAGTTTTTCAATTTATAATATAAGTCACAATTTAATTTCGGCCATAAAATTCATGGGAGAGCACTCCTCTCTTTGCCATTCCTTCAGATGGATCGGGCTGTATTTTGGCAGGGATGCACAGTCCGTCAGATCTTTCCGATAATCCGAAGGATGCCGTCGAGAATGGTCACCGGGTGGGGGGGGCAGCCGGGGATGTAGAGATCCACGGGCAGAAGGTTGTCGATGCCGTTGTGGACTTCCGGGGAATCTTTGAAAGGACCGCCGCCGATAGCGCAGGCCCCGCAGGCCACCACGATTTTCGGGCCTGGAATGGCTTCGTAAGTCTGGAGCGTAGCCTCACGCATATTCTCCGGAACGGGGCCGGTGACGAAAAGACCGTCGGCGTGGCGCGGGCCGGCCACGAACTGGACCCCAAAACGGCCCAGATCCCAGCCGATGGTGGACAGCACGTTGGTGTCGGCCTCGCAGGCGTTGCAGCCTCCGGCGCTGACTTCACGGAATTTCAGGGAGCGTTTGAAAAGCTTCAGAAGATCGGGCGGAACTGGTCCTGCCGGGCGTTTGGGATGAGCCGGTCGAACGATCAGATCCTCCCGTTTCGTGGCGGCCAGAACGTGGTCCGAAGTGAACGTCACCACGTCCACCGCCGGGCAGTCGGCGCAGAACAGGCAACGGCCCATGTCCAGGGAAAGGCCCAGGTCGTCCACGGCCAGGGCGTTAAAAGGACAGGACGCGGTGTGGCGCTCGTTTTCCTCCCGGGTCCTGGCCGGGGTCAGCTCGGGATAACCCCGGAAACGTTCGGGGATGTTCACCGGTTTTTTCGGATAGGCAAAGGTCTGGTAACCCTGTTTGTATCGGGCGATGATTTCACGTATCATGTCGTACCGTTCCCATGGTCAATGTCGCGTCCTACAGGTCAAACCCGCAGTACGACAGGTTGAAGCTCTTGTTGCACAACGGAAAATCGGAAATCTGCTGGCCCCGGAGGGCCATGGCCAGTCCCTGCCAGTTGTGGAACGAGCTGTCGGTGATCTTGTACCGCCTGAACCATCCGGAGGCGTCGGTCACCGCCACATGGCAGATTTCTCCACGCCAGCCTTCGGTCATGGCCGCCACCAGACTGTCCGGGGCAAGCTGGCCCACAGGCGCCCGGTGGGCCCCTTCGGGCATGTGCCGGAGCTGGTCCAGGATGAACGCGATGGACTTGTGGGCTTCATGCCAGCGGATCATGGCCCTGGCGCAAACATCCCCGTGGTGGCCTGTGACCATGGGAATACTGGTCATCCGGTAGATCCCGTAGGGGTAGTCTTCCCGGACATCCCGTTTCAGTCCGCAGGCCCTGGCCGCCGGCCCCACAAGCCCCAGTTCTTCGGCGGTCTCAGGACTCACCGTTCCCGTTCCTTCAAGTCGTGCCATCACCGACTGCCTGTCCCAGAGCAGGTTGATGGCGATATCCAGTTCCTTCAGGGCTTTTTCAAGGCGCCTGATCAGATCTTCGCGGTGGCGCAGCTCCAGGGCGAACAGGGTGCCGCCGGGAACGAGAAGGCCTCGCCCGAAACGGCTGCCGCAGAGCACGGCGCTCATGTTGAGAAAATCTCCACGGATCCTGCCGCAGAACGAGGCAGTGGGCAGGTAGCCCACGTCGCCAGCGATGGCCCCCAGGTCCCCGGTGTGGTTGGCCAGACGTTCCAGTTCCAGGGCGATGCCCCGCATCACTTCCGCTGTGGCCGACACCCGGGTTCCGCTCAGGGCTTCCACGGCCATGCAGTAAGCCGTGCCGTGACCGATGCTGGTGTCCCCGGCGACAGCCTCCATCTGCCGGAGGGTCTGGGGCCAGGGACCGCCCACCAGGGCTTTCTCGATGCCCCGGTGCTGGTAGCCCAGGGAGATCTCCAGGTGGAACACCTCTTCCCCGTGGCACTGGAAACGGAAATGGCCGGGCTCGATGATCCCGGCGTGGACCGGGCCCACCGCCACCTCGTGGACGCTTTCCCCCTCCACCCGGTAGAAGTCGGTCACACCCACGCGAATGCCGGCCCGGTCTTCATGACCCCAGGGATTGGGGTTGCCGTTCAGGGTAGCGTGGAAACGCACCGGCTTGAACCAGGGATGGCCTTCGGGAACCAGACCGAACTGCTCGGCGATTTCCCGCTCGAAGATCTGAACCTGGGGACAGGTCCCGGCCAGGGACGGAAAGGTGCGACCCGTGATTTCAGTAGACATGACGCCAAGCTGTCCCTTGGCCTTGTACGCCAGAAGGCAGCAGAGGGTATGGCGGCCTTCCTTTTCCGGCATGGCGAAATAGGACACCACGCGCCAGCCCCTTTCCACAGACCGGGAAAGTGCCTGGAAAAAATCGTCGGGGCTCAGGCGGGGCACATCCCCCCAGGCCACGGCTTTGCCGTTGTAGATCAGTCGAAGGTCCGCTGTCATGGTCCCACCTCCAGCATGGCGGCTCCGTCTTCGAGAAGCCGGATAAGAAACGGAGGCTGCCAGATTCCCAGAACGAGAATGATCAGCATGACCAGACAAAGGGGCGCCACGGTGAGCATCCTGTCCTGGTACCTGGACGGCTGAGCGTCCTCGGGCGGGTCGCCCAGCACCACGGGCAGGACCGTCCTGGCCAGCCCGATAAAGATCACGGCGAGAAAAAAGAGAAACAACGCTCCCACGAGATTCTGGCCCTGCCGGAACGCCCCGGCCACGATGCCGAATTCGCTGATAAACGGGGAAAAAGGCGGCGATCCGGTGATGGCCACGAAACCGGCCATGAAAAGCCCTCCGGACCAGGGAAGGCGGCGAAGGGCGCCACGGACTTCATGGACGCTTTTGCTGGAATAGGCCCGGTGGATGTTTCCGGCGGAAAGAAAGAGAACGCCTTTGGTGAGGCCGTTGTTGATGATGTGAAACAAGGCGGCGAAGGTGGCCCCTTTCCCCAAGCCCAGCCCGATGGACAGGATTCCCACATGCTCCACGCTGGAGTAGGCCAGAAGCCGCTTGAAATCGGACTGTCTGGCGATGAAGATCCCGGCCACGGCCATGGAGAGAAGCCCCATGCCGATCAGGACCCGGTTGAAAAACACCACCTCCGGTCCCGAGGCCAGACAGACCTGGTAGACCCGGATCAGAGCGAGAAACGAGCAGTTCACCAGACCTCCGGCCAGAAGAGCCCCCACGATGCCCGGGGCTTCGCCGTAGGTGTCCGGCTTCCAGGCGTGGAGGGGGGCGAGTCCCATTTTCGTGCCGTAACCCACAATGAGAAACACGAAGGCGGCGTGGAGCCAGGCTTTGTTCAGGTCTCCGGCCTGTTCGATGAGTTCACCCAGGATCAGTGTGGCGTCCTTGTGGGCCAGATGGGTGGAGTAGGCGAGAAACATCAGCCCGAGAAACGCCAGGGCGATGCCCACGGAGCAGATGATGATGTACTTCCAGGTGGCCTCGATGGACCGGGCGTTCCGGTTGAAGTAGATCAGGGGCGCCATGGTCAGCGTGGTGGTTTCCATGGCCACCCAGAAAAGCCCCAGATGCTGGGCCATCGAGACCAGGGTCATGGCCGAAAGGCAGACCAGCATGCACACGCAGAGAAAACGGTTCGACCGTTTGTTGTAGTAACGCAGGTAACCCACGGCGTAAAAGGCGCAGATGGTGAACAGCACGCTGATGCAGAACAGGACGATGCGTCCCAGGGGGTCCAGCCAGAGCCAGCCTCCGTCCACGGGACTCTGGGGCGTCACGGTCACCCAGAGCGTGGACAACAGGTGAATCAGGGCCGCGGCAAGAAGTACCAGGGGTCTCAGGCGGTTTTTGATGCCCCAGGCCACGGCGGCGAATAAAAGAGGACAGAGAACGAACAGGTACGTCATAAGAATCATTCCTCTTTCAAAGTTCGCAGGCGGGAGGTGTCGGTGGACGAGAACTCCCGGCTGATATGGTTGATGACGATGGCCATGACGAAAACGCCCACCAAAAGGTCGAGGAGCACCCCGGCTTCCACCAGCACCGGCATGGCTTCCGAGAGAAGCAGGCCGAAAATGAAAATCCCGTTTTCAAGGACCAGGTAGCCGATCACCTGGGATATGGCCTTTCTCCGGGTGGTGAGGATCAGAAACCCGGTGACCACGGTGGAAAAGGAGGCGGGCACGAACAAAAGGGCCTCGTGTTCCGGGGCCAGGGGCAGGCGCCGGGCGAATACAAAAGCCGCCGCCGTAAGGGCCGCGCCCAGGATCAGGGCCGGAATGTAGCCGAGAAACGGTTCGAACTCCCGTTTGATGTGGACTTCCCGCACCGCTTTCCCGATCATGTTCGGAATCACGATCCCCTTGCCCACGATGATCAGGACCGTGATGACGGCGATGTGAAAGGAAAAGGGGTGGATGATGCCCGGAAGGAGACCCAGGATCACACCCTGGACCGCAGCGGCCCGGATGCAGAACATCAGGCGGCTCGAGGCCAGCATCACGAAGTTGATCAGAAGCACGGCCACCAGGAGCTGGTCGGCCAGAAACAGGGTCTGGGGAAGATGGGCGAGCTGTTCCATGGGCGTCACCTGAAAATCAGAAGGGTGGAAAAAGCGGAAAGCACGGTGGCCGTGATCAGCATCAGCGGGATCTGGGTCAGGCGCAGCCGGGCCATCACCGATTCGGTCACCCCCACGGCCACGGCGATGGCGAGCATGCCGGCGACGAACACCAGCCAGTCCAAAGCCGGATGACCGGTTCGAAACGGCAGGGCCACGTTCAGGAAAACCGCGGCGAACAAGAACAGTTTCATGGCCGAGGCGTAGAGAATGAACCCGAAAGCCGGGCCGCTGTGATCCAGGACCATGACCTCGTGGACCATGGTGAGTTCCAGGTGGGTGTTGGGATCGTCAAAGGGAATCCGGCAGTTTTCCGACAGGAGCACGATGAAAAGGGAGGCGGTGAGGAGCACGGTCACCGCTCCGGCCCAGGCCGACGGGGAGGAAAAAGTCAGCATGCGGGTCAGGGACAGGCTGCCGCTCATCTTCGCCAGGGTGACCAGGGCGAAGAAAAGCGCCGGTTCGGCCAGGCAGGAGTAAGTCACTTCACGGGCCGCCCCCATGCCTTCAAAGCTGGACCCGGTGTCCAGGGCCGCGAGGGTGGTGAAAAACCGGGTGAGGCCGAGAAGGTAGGCGAAAAGCAGCATGTCGCCGGAAAAAGCCACCGGCGCGCCGTGGTTTCCCAGGGGAACGAGCAGGGCCGCCACGGCGGTGGCCGCCAGGGTGACCACGGGACCGGCCGTAAACACCCAGCTGGTGGTCCGGCTGTAGACCGCGTCTTTCCTCAATAATTTCAAAATATCGTGGTAGGGCTGGAGCCAGGGCGCGCCTTCGCGGCCCGCGAACGCCGCCTTGGTTTTGGTGATGACCCCCAGAAGGAGCGGTGGCATGAGGATCACCAGAAGGCCATGGATGATGAAGGTTGTCACGAGTCGTTTTCCCCTGATATGTGTGGACGGAATCCAACCGGTGTCTCTCGAGGTGTCCGAAACATCCAAGGCAGCCGGTGCTCAAAGAACGATGTTCGTGCTTGATGACATGTGCCAAAAACGATATGTTATATCGGTTTTCAAGTCAACCCATAATAACCCGTGCTTTAAGCGCGTTTGAAATATATGTTGCAGAGCAATAATCTGTCAGTGATATTTTTCTTCAATCAACATTCAAAGAGAGGCCTCAATGCCTGAAATATGAAGGTTTTATGGAATAATCATCGCCATGTTCTTTGATGATCACAATCCTCCGCATTTCCATGCCCGTTACGGGAAAGACAGCATCGTTGTTGAGATCATGAGTCTCCGGGTTCTGGATGGCATATTCCCCCCAAGGGCACTGGGCCTCGTGGTCGAATGGGCCTCTCAACATAAGGAAGAATTACTGAGTGTCTGGGAACTGGCCAGAAAAAAACAACCTCTTCCTAAAATCGAACCTTTGAAATAGGGGGATAATTCATGATACCAGATGTCATTTCATGTAAGTATATTACCGGATATCAAATTGAATTTTGTTTTGATAACGGGAAAAAGGGAATCGTTGACTTTACGAAATACCTGAAATCAGGTGGTGTGTTTGATAAGTTTAAAGACTTGGAATTTTTTAAGAATTTTGAAATAAACAAAGATTTGGGAATCATAACATGGCAGGATGAAATTGATGTCGCGCCTGAAACATTGTATTCCGATGCAACGGGCGCCTCATTGCCATCATGGGTTGAAGAATGAGGCTCCTGGCAACGAACTGTACTGGACAGAAACCTCGTTTGTGCCGTTTCAAAATATAAAACAAGCACTTAAAAACAAACAACCATCCCTTGACCAACCGGCGGTTTTATTATGAGTTTTTTAAAAAACACACCCATGCAGGACAACACGCTATGCTGATGAACATCACCGACGCGGCCAACGCGCTCCAGGCCGAGGAAAAATCCGTGATTCAGTGGATCAGGAAAGAACGGCTTCCGGCCGAGACGGTGCGCGGCGAATACATGATCAACCGGGCCGAACTCCTGGAGTGGGCCACGGCCAGGGGGCTCAAGGTCGACCCTTCTGTTTTCAAGATCAGGGACGATGACAGTGTCCACATGCCCAGCATTTTCGAGGCGGTGGAAGCGGGAGGCATCCATTACAACGTGCAAGGCCATGACAAGGAAACCATCCTGAAGAACGTGGTGGACCTTTTGGACCTTTCCGAGGAGATCGACCCGGAATTCCTGCTCCAGGTGCTTCTCACCCGGGAAGCGGTGGGAACCACGGCCATCGGGGACGGCATCGCCATTCCCCACGTCAGGAACCCCATTCTCCTCCAGCTTCCCGTGTCGAAAATCGCCCTGTGCTTTCTCGAAGAACCCGTGGACTTCGACGCCCCGGACGGAAAACCCGTCACCGTTCTCTTTACCCTGACCAGCCCCACGGTGAAAGTCCACCTTCACCTGTTATCCAGCCTGTCCTACGCCCTGAAAAACCAGGATCTGAAAAAGGCGTTGACAGACCGGGCCGACAGGCAGACAATTCTGGGGATTCTGAAGACCATGGAGACGATGTAACCGAAATGCCGTTTCCTTGATGCCGTAGGTCGGGCTTTCGCCCGACGCGAATGTCGGGCGAAAGCCCGACCTACAAAGGCCAACCCAGGTAAATGACTTTAAGAAAACGGCATTGGATGTCGTCGTGGTCGAAAAACCGTTCACACGATCCGGAAGGAACTGATGATGACCTACGCCCCGCTCTACCTGATCATGCTGTCTTCCCTTCTCGCCGCCCTGTCGGGCCTTCCCCTGGCGTTCCGCCTTGTCCGTCCCGAAAAGGGGCAGAGGATGGCCGCAGGTTTCATGATCGCCTCAGCCCTGACAGGGATTTCCGGGGCCCTTGTGGTCCTCCTGAACCGGCTGAGCCTGACCCATGAACTCAGCTGGTCCGTTCCCTACGGCCCCATGATCACGGCCGTGGACCCCCTTTCCGCTTTTTTCGCCCTGCCCATCCTCATCGTGGCGTCCTGTTGCAGCGTTTACGCCCTGGGCTACTGGCCCGCTGCGGAAAAACCCCGGAACATAGGAAAACTCAGCGCCTTTTTCGGCCTTCTGGTTTCCGGCCTGATCTGGGTGACCCTGGCCCGGTCCGCCCTCCTGTTCCTTTTCGCCTGGGAAATCATGGCCCTTTCGGCCTTTTTCATCATCATCCCCGAAGACACGGATCGGGAGGTCCGGGAGTCGGGGATACTCTACCTGATCTGCACCCATATCAGCACCCTCAGCCTTTTCGCCCTGTTCACGCTGCTGAGGACCTTGACCGACACCTTCGCCTTTCCGGCGGCGGGCTCGATCAGCGCCGCTTCCCCCATGGCAGGGGTTCTGTTCCTCGTCACCCTGTTCGGATTCGGCATCAAGGCCGGGATGATGCCTTTCCACGTGTGGCTGCCCTCGGCCCACGCCAACGCGCCCAGCCACGTTTCGGCGGTGATGTCCGGGGTCATCCTGAAAATCGGCATCTACGGAATCATCCGCACCCTGTCCTTTTTCGACAACATCCCCTGGTGGTGGGGCGTGACGGTTCTCACCCTGGGAGCTGTCTCGGGTGTTTTTGGCGTGGTGTTCGCCCTGGCCCAGCACGACCTGAAACGGCTTTTGGCCTACCACAGCATTGAAAACATCGGCATCATCCTCATGGGCCTGGGCCTGGGCCTTCTGGGCCTGGCCACAAGTCAGCCGGTGCTGGTCGTCCTCGGCATGGCCGGAGCCATGCTCCATGTGCTGAACCACGCCGTGTTCAAGGCCCTGCTTTTCCTCGGGGCCGGATCGGTGATCCACAGCCTGGGAACCCGGGAGATCGACCGCATGGGCGGCCTGATCAAAACCATGCCGAAAACTGCCCTGCTGTTCCTCACCGGGGCCATCGCCATCTGCGGCCTTCCTCCCCTGAACGGCTTCATCAGCGAGATGTTCATCTACCTCGGTCTCTTCAAAAGCGCCGTCAACGGAGCCGGAGCGGCCGCCGCCACCTCGGCCCTGGCCGCCCCGGCCCTGGCCCTTATCGGGGGTCTTGCCCTGGCCTGTTTCGTCAAAGTGTTCGGGGTGGTTTTCCTGGGAGAACCCCGGGACAGCGATCTCCCCGCAGCCCACGAAGCGCCCCGGAACATGCTGGGGCCCATGGCCGTTCTCGGTTCGATCTGCGTTCTTATCGGCGTGATCCCCCTGTTGGCGGCCCCCCTTCTGGAATCGGCCGTAGCCTCGTTCAGCGCCATGTTTCTCAACGACGCCGAACTCGCCGCCCTGGCCCCCTTGGGCTGGATCAGCGTGCTGTCCATGGCCCTGGTGGTTCTGGTTTTCCTGGCCTACACCTTAAAAATCAAGACCACCACCGCAACCCGTTCGGTCACCTGGGGCTGCGGCTACCTGGCCCCCACAGCCCGCATGCAGTACACGGCCGCCTCCTTCGCCGACACCCTCACCGGACTGTTTCGCGGGGTTCTCAGGCCCCACACCCACTGGCCACGCATCCACTCCAGCTTTCCGGCCCCTTCGACATTCGAAAGCCATGTTCCGGAAACGGTGCTCGAAAAGATCTACCTGCCCCTTTTCGCCTGGACCAACGACCGCCTGGGCACAATCCGGAAACTACAGAACGGCAAGATGCACACCTACATCGTCTACATGTTCCTGACCCTGATGGGGCTTTTGATGGTGCCGTATTGAATGTGGAGACGACGGAACGGGATTATTTCACCCATATTTCAGGGTTAAGATCAACCGTCTGTTTCAGAAATGAAAATGCACAAACGTTACCATTGACGTTTAAGGCAAAGTGAGCCGCGGCATAGCGCCATCCCTCCATTTTCCCGATATCCCCCATTCCCTCCCCAGATATTCCCATTACAAATGAATGCATCACTCTATGTACAGTTTTTACACATGTATCTATAATGCTCTCCGTCTTAACGACATTCTCTCCGTAAACGTCCCTCCCCGCTGTGCGGATGCCCTAAAAGCTCCGCAATAAAAAGCTGGCAACGCAGCGGCCAGCCTCACCCGACATCATCATTCCCGTTTTTCCTTTTCCCGTCTTGCCGGATGTGATGCAAGTGGTGGCACCACATCCGGTAAGATGCAGGCATTTCAGAAACAGACCCGAGACTTTTCGACCAGATGAACAGCTTTAAAGATCGCCTTTCAAGTCCTCAAAATCCTGGGGCCGCCGATGCACCTGCCTGGAGAACGCGGCGACCTGGTTCATCACACTCTCCAGGTCCAGGGTCAGCAGCCGGCGGTTTTCCACCACCATCCGGCCGTCCACCATCACGTCCCTCACATCGGAACCTTTGGCCGAATAGACCAGATGGGACGGGGCATTGTACATCGGTGTCAAATGGGGTTTTCGCATGTCCACCACGATGAGGTCCGCCTTTTTTCCCGGTTCCAGGGACCCGGTGACGTCCCCCAGGCCCAGGGCCCTTGCCCCGCCCAAGGTGGCCATGCGGAGCACGGTTTTCGCGTCCATCACCGTGGGGTCTTTCCGGATCACCTTGTGAAGGCGGGCCGCCGACCCCATTTCCCCGAACATGTCCAGGTCGTTGTTGCTGGCGCTGCCGTCGGTGCCCAGGGCCACGGGAATGCCCAGAGCCAGCATGTCCGGGACAGGAGAAACCCCCGAGGCCAGTTTCATGTTGCTTTCCGGCACATGGACCACGGAGGCGTTGCTCTTTTGGATGATCTCAAGGTCATGCCGGTCCACGGCCACGGCGTGGACCAGAAGGGTCCTGTCATCGAGAATCCCTATACTCTCAAGATAAGTCACCGGGGAAAGCCCGCCGGATCCGGGTATCAAGTCTTTCTCCCCTTCGGTTTCCGCCATGTGGATCTGGAAAAGGACGCCCTGGTCCCGGGCCGCCCTTTTGGCTTTTATCAAGGTATCGGCAGAGCAGGTGTAGGGGGAATGGCAGAAAATCGAAGGAACGATACGGGAGTCCCTGTTTTTCCAGGCTTCCACGTACCTCAGGGCCTGGTCCACGTTGGTCGACGGATCGGGAACACCGGGGGCCGGATAGTCGATGACGCCCTGGGCCAGGACCCCCCGCAGGCCCGATTTTGAAACAGCCCGGGCCACGTCTTCTTCGTAAAAATACCCGTCACAGCAGCAGGTGACCCCGGAAAGCAGGAGTTCGGCACAGGAAAGAAGCGAGCCAAGCCAGGCGGTCTCGGGACGGATATGAGCCGCTTCCGCCGGAAACATATGTTCGTTCAGCCAGACCATCAGCGGCAGGTCGTCGGCTAAGCCCCGGAACAGGCTCATGGGCAGGTGGGTGTGGGCGTTCACCAGACCCGGCATGACCACGCAGCCCCGGGCGTCAAGGATTTTTCCGGTAAAATCTTTTCCGATTACCGACGATGGCCCCACAGCCAGAATCCGGTCACCCCGGACAAGCACGGCCCCGTTTTCGATGATCCGGTTTGCCTGGTCCATGGAAAGGACCGTTCCCCCCTGGATCAGGATGTCGTTTGCATCAGGCAAACCCGTCATGGGCCACCACCTTTTCGATCAGGGATTCCAGCCGCCAAGCGGCCTGTTTCGCCACCGCGATCACCGATTCCACCGTGGCATTTTCCGGATGATCCGGGTCGCAGAGGTTGGTGATCACCGAGAGCCCCAGCACCCGCATGCCCGCATGCCGGGCCGCGATAACTTCCTGAACGGTTGAAAACCCCACAGCGTCGGCTCCGATGGTTCTCAAAAACCTCATCTCCGCCGGGGTTTCCAGACTGGGCCCCCTGAGGCCTGCGTAAACCCCTTCCCGGAGAGCGATGCCCAGCCCTGCACCGATTCGTTTTGTAAGAGAAAGAATGGCTCGGTCATAAGCCTCGACCATCCCTGGAAAGCGAAGCCCCCAGGGGTCGTGGTTCGGTCCTGTCAGGGGATTTTCCCCGGTGAGGTTCAGGTGGTCCGAGACCACCATGATGTCCCCGGCGTCAAAAGACAGATTCAGGCCCCCCGAGGCGTTGGTCACGATCAGGGTTCGTGCTCCCAGTTCCTGCATCACCCGCACGGGAAAGGTCACATCCCTTGCCGAATACCCTTCGTAAAGGTGGAGTCGCCCCCGCATCACCGCAACGGGCCGTGTCCCGATCCGCCCCAGCACCAGTTCGCCATCGTGGCCGGGCACGGTGGAACGGGGGAAATGGGGCAGGCTTCCGTAGCTGAACACACGGGCCTCTTTCACCGCCCCGGCGCAATCCCCCAGACCGGTCCCGGCGAGAATCAACGCATCCGGCCGTTCGTCCCAGTTCCGCCGGATATGCTCCGCCGTTTCCTTGGCCTTTCCCACATATGCTTCCAGGTTTTCCAAACGTTGGCCCCCTTCCTTTATGAAAAACATCCCGAAACCATTCGCATAGTCCGTTTCACATCCATTTCCATGGTTACTTAACGAAACACCGCCAATGCTTCGATCCTCTTAGCACGAATCATGATTCGACTCCAGCCCGCCTTTTTCTTGCGGAAGTGTTGCGTGAACCAGTCGGGTGATATATTATTTAAACAAAATGAACCAACCCATGGTTCAGAATTTCAGATGAAAGGTGAACATGATGAAATCCATAACGATTCACGGGATTGACGATTATCTTGCCGACCGGATCAAGACAAGGGCCGCGTCGGAAGGCCTGAGCGTCAACAAGACCATCAAGAAACTCCTTGAAATGTCTTTGGGCATAAAACCTAAACCTGAGAAATCCAATGTGGACGATTTCATAGAATTTTCAGGTTTATGGTCAGAATCCGATTTGAAAGAATTTGAAGAACATTCGGCGGGAATCCGGGTGATCGATCCAGAGGACTGGCAATGAAAAAAATCCTTCTCGACACCAATGCCTACTCCCGGCTCCTTTTGGGAGAACGACACGTTCTCGACGCCACAGCGTCAGCCGACGTTGTCTTCATGTCCGTTTTTGTCCTTGGCGAACTCCATGCCGGTTTTCAGGGAGGCCGGAAAAAGAAGGAAAATCTGGAGATTCTGCACCGTTTTTTATCGAAACCCCCTGTCAAGATTCTTCACACTTCGGATGAAACAGCCCAGGTGTTCGGTGAGTTGAAATCCATCCTCAAAAAAAATGGAACCCCTGTCCCCATCAACGATGTCTGGATTGCGGCACACGCCATTGAAACCGGCTCCAGAATCGTCACCTTTGACAGGCACTTTTCCACCATCAAAGGTGTCCGTCTCTGGGATTTCATGTGACAGGTTCCTGAAATCCTTTATCTCAAAAGGATGTTTTCCTGCCCCATGCCCACCCGCCGGAAATACTCTTCCCGGCACCTGTTTTCGATGCTGTGGAGAAGTCGGAACGACTCGTTGAAATCCGTGTCCGACACGGCGAACAGGCCGTGGCCGTAGACGATGACCGCCGGGGAATCTTTCAGCGCCGCCGGCACGGTGTTGCAGAGCCCGAAAGGGCCGCCGCCCACCTCGCCGGGCACGATGGGAACCCCCAGCACGTCGCGTTTGTAAGGGCAGGTCCTGTAGCAGGCGTCGCCGCCTTCGCAATCTTCCACATCGCAGTCCATGGAAAGGATCACGGAAAACCGGGGATGACCATGGAGAATGGCCGTTTTTCCTGTTTCGGCGAGGATGTTCATGTGAGCCCCAAGCTCGCTGGACGCCGTGATGGCGGCGCAGGACCGGCCGGCCAGCGAACAGGGGTCGATGCATCCGGGCAGGTCGTCCAGACTGCTGCCGGTCTGGCTGATATACAAAATATCGCCCAGCCGGTTCGAGATGTTTCCGAAATAGGAATCCACCAGACGGTATTCCACCGTCTTTTTTCCGGCCTGGTCCATGGCGGCGATGACCTGCTCTTCAGAAGTGAAGGGGCCCTGCATCAGGGCCGTTCCCACGGGAACTGGCGGGGGGAGAAGATCGGAGACATTCAGAAACACCTTCTGATATTCGGGGTCCGCCGCCCCTTTTTTGTGCAGCGCAAGATAATCGGAAAAGAACGTCACAAAAGCCGAAAAACACACCGAAGAAAAGGTGACAAAGGCCTGTTCCAGGCTCACCGTGCCGGTGGTGACGAGGGTGCCGTCGGTGATGATGGCGCTTTTCCGTTTTTTCAGAATCGCCGAAACCTTCTCCGCCGAACGGCTGTCCGCCACGGGAAGATCGTGGAGAAAGGTCCGGGTCTCGCAGTCCCTGGGCTCGATGGCCACGGGATTCCGGGACGCCAGAAACCTGAGGATCGTCCGGTAGGGTTCGGCGGGAATCCCCACCATCAGGGAATTGATGGAAAGGCAGTCGAACAGGGCGGTTTCGAAACCCAGGCCCCTTCCCTCCCTGTTCCAGGCGATCCGGTCATCGAGAAACCCCATGGTCACACGGCCCGGCTCCACAAGCCCGGCGGCGACCATTTTCCGCTCAAAGGCGGCAAAGTATCCGTCCATCTCACTCCCCCCTCACCCGGTAATACGCTTCCCGGGCGTTTAAAAAGGCGTCCCTGTCAATGGGTCGGATGGCGAGGTTCGCATCCGAACTGCCCGGTTCCCTGAAAAACCGTTCGGGCAGATCGTCGTCAGCTTTCGTGAACCCGTTGGCCCGGTTCATGGCCCGTTCAAGGGCGATGATGCCCGCACCTTTTTCAAGGAGTTCCTGGCCGTTTGTTTCAACCCCGGTCACCGCGGAAAACACCTGGGCGTATTCCTCGAGGCTGGCTGCAAAAAACACGAACTTGCAGGCGGTGAGGGAGTCGGCCACGGCGTTGGTGTCTTCGCCGATCTTGATCATCCGGGCCTTGCCAAGAAAGGAGAAACGGTCCGTGGCCACGGGTTTCCGCAAGATTTCATGGGCGATGGGGTAGGCCCGAAGGTGGCAGGCCCCCCGGGTGGACACGGCGAACGACAGGGCCATACCCAGGGCACCCCGGGGATCGTAGGCCGAGAGTTCCTGGGATTTCACGGTGATGGACGCTTCTTTTCTGTTTTTGGACGCGGCGTAGCGGGCCGAGCCTTGGGCCAGTTCCGCCCCTTCTCCCCGACCGTAAGCCATGTCTGAAAGAAGCCGGAGGATGTCCGGGGATTTTAACCTTTTTCCGCTGATCTCGGAGTAACAGGACAAGGTGGCCGCCGCCGAGATGGTGTCCATGCCGAACTCGTTGCACAGGCGGTTGGCCTCCATCACCGTTTCCACATCCGTGTTTTCAAGAAGGGCGCTGAAGTGGGACATGGTTTCGAATTCGGGAATGCCCCGGCCGTCATTCGCCACTTTCTTGCACTGGATGCGGCAGCCCATGCAGCCCTTGCTGCGGCTCTGGTATCTTTCCCTGTAGGCGTGGGCGTTCATGGAGGCCGCAGCGTCGAAACGGGTTCGCCGGAAGTTGTCCGTGGGCATCATTTTTCGGGCGTCCATAAGGTCGTAAAGGGCTCCGGTTCCGAAATTCGAAATCCCGAAACGGCCGGACAAGGCCGGAGAAGCGGAAACAAGGCGGTCGATGTCGGCTTTGGCTTTGGCAAGTCTTTGTTCGTCGAACACCCGGGTTCTGCCCTTACCGGATACAGTGATGAATTTGATGTTCTTGGCCGCCATGACAAGGCCGATGCCGTTCCGGCCCGCGGCGAAATGGCGGTCCACGATCACGCTGGAAAAAAGCACCCCGTTTTCAGCCGAAGGTCCCACCACGGCTGCCGCAGTGTGTTTCGGAAGGCTGTGGAAGGTTTCCCCCACGGTTTTTCCTTTCAGATGTCCTGCATCTTCAAAGGTGACGCCGGTTTCGGTGATATGAAGGCCGCAGAGATTCTCGCTTTTGCCCCGGAGGATCAGCCCGTCGATACCGGCTTTTTTCATCAAAGTGCCCAGCTTGCCACCCACCGAGGCGTCGCCCACCGTTCCCGTAAGCGGCGACCGGCTCATCACCGTCATCCGTCCCGAGGTGGGGGAATCGGTGTTCACCAGGGGGCCGGTGAAAAAAAGAAGGGGCATGGCCGGGTCGTCCCAGCTCCGGGTCACGTGGTCATGGAGGTAATACCCCGCAAGCCCGCGCCCGCCGATAGTCCGGTGGTAAATCTCCGCATCCGGGCGGATGTCCTCGAAGGTCTTTGATTCCAGATCCACCACCCGGATTTTTCCGCACCAGCCGTGCATGTCAGATTCCTTTCGTTTGTGTTCGGTCATGGTTTACCTCGGCCCGGAAGCGAGGGGAACGCCGAGTTGCACTCGGCAAACCGAGCCGGGTTCAACCCGGCGTTCCCGGAGTGGCCGGCGGGGTTTCCGTAAATAATGGAATGGCCCAAACCGGTATTCCGGCATTCAATGGATCGGGTCATTTGTCGGCTTTGGAGAAGCCGACCTACGAGGGTTGGCCGCCACATCATTCATCGTTTCCCATTCAAACGTTTCGAATATCCTGCATAGCCCTCCGCTGTGCAACCCATTCGATGTTGATGAACTCGTAAAAAGTCATCAATGGATGGCAAAGT
>CAZWTY010000078.1:0-21154 GCA_964637565.1 uncultured Desulforapulum sp. | reverse complement strand
TATTTGACGCTCAATTCCTACTAAAAACTTAGATATTTTATTGCCGGGTTAATATCCACAGGAACGTTGAATTCGTTCATGATTTCAGTCTTCAATTTTAGTTTAAAATCAAACAGGCCGTCCGTGCTACCCTCAAACTCAATGATCAAATCGATATCGCTGTCATCCATTGGCTCGTTTGCCAGCAATGGAACCGAACCCCCCAATTTTTGTCAGATGATATTCTCGCTGAAACCGCTTTTATTCGAAGACAGATAGGCCAGAACTTGGTTTGAACTGATCATCATTCCTCCTGGTTTTTTGGTCTCTGTCAGCAGCGAGCTTCGTTCATGAGCTTCCGGTTTACAATTCAACAGGGTATGGCAAAAGTTTAAGACCATCAATAAAGCGGTAATCTTTTTGATTTTTTGTTACAAAACGGCTGTCGGTCACCAATGCCGTAGCCGCGATCAGCGCATCCGGGATTAAAAGCCCGTGACTGAGCCGATAAGTTTTGAGCAGATTGACGGCCATTTCCGAAATCTGCTCATCAATCCTTATCATTCTGAATTGGCGCAAAAACCTGTCAAGATTTTGAAGTTCGGTTTTATTTCGGCAACCTACGATAAGTTCCATGTTTGTTACCGAGCTTATGGACATTTGATAAAGTGAACTGATCTTTTCAAGGCAATCAACGGCCTCGTCAAATCCACGGCCCGCATCAATAAGAACATCCGTGTCAATGATCATCATTCAGATCTTTCCCCCCAGCCCACTCAGTCGTTCTTAAATTTCGAACCCATTGATCGCTGTTTATAAGCGTATCGTTGTCCTTCCACATTCCGATAAACGGTTCATCAATAAAACGGATACCCTGGGTTTTTTGTTCATGAACGGCTTTGCCATAGCGTGCTTGCAGAAAATCGATGAAATCAACAACCTGACGTTGAGCCTCAGGGGGCAGATGCGTGAGGGCGTCTATAATTTGTTCCTGATTCATATCAACCTCTTTTGTTATCAGCAATTTCAACGTTTTGTACTATTTTTTTCTTATTGCCTAAGACGTTTCATATGTTGGTGGTGCTGTCAATATTAAAACCGTGAATTCCGGGAACAGCTAACTCAATTATCGGTGATTAAGCTCTTGTCTGCCATAAAAACAACAGAAAAATCAGAGTGACAATCAGGTCACAGGTTCGGGCCATAGGCAAGGGTGGCCACAAACCTGGGCAGCAACAGGCCGGGAATGGCGAAAGAAAGATTGAACAATGCGCCGACGAGGAATATCTTAACCAATTCCACCCGCCGGTCTTTTTTTCTTAAGGAACTTTGCGATTTCTGCGACAGCAGCATCGGATTCGGGTTTGATCTCCGACTTTTCGGTGTCGAAGCATTGCCGTAAATCAAAGCATGGTCTGTGGAATTGATGTCATTGCCCATTGCCTCGACGTTGGCCACGACCTCCTGTGCATGATCTCTTTTTCCACAATCGACAGCCGGTACATATTATGACTTCGACCCATGCCTCTTTGCCTTCCTTCTGGAGTATGACGGTGGAACTGACGGTCTCCGGTTATCTGATCGCCTTCAGCCTGGGCCAGCTATTATGCGGCCTATCGGCGACCGTTACGGCCGCCGCCCCTCGGTGGGCGAAGGTCTGGTTCTGTTCGTGATCGGATCGGCCGGGTACGGTCTCAGGGCAGTGGAGCCGCTCCTATGTCCGCGCTGGTGGGTAGATGGATAAAAAATCACCTGAACGGTCAGGGGCCTTGAATCAATCCCGTGACACTTCCTCTTTCAACTTTTTCTGAAGGGACTCGAACAGGGCCTTTTCCTTCATCTTGCTTTCCAGGGTAAACGCCTTGACCTTGTCCTCATAAGCGTTTTTCGACTTTTCCTGGAATTTCCTGATCTCGTCTTCCATCTTCGTTTCTTTGACTTCCCGTGAGATCTCCTCGATTTTCCGGTGATCCTCGATGACCAGATTCACGGTTTCGAAAGGACCGTCCACCATGTTGAGGATTCCAAGGGCTTTCAGATCGTTGCTGATCCGGGTCACCCGGTCGATGTTCATGCCGAGGAGTTCGCTCACATCCTTGAGAGAAGGTGTCATTCTTTTTTTGAACTCGATGACCCGAATGGCCGAGACAAGCACATGGGCTTCTTCGTAAAGACTCATTTTTCGCATAAAAACCTCCCCTTAAAAAAAGGCCGTCGCACCGTCCGAGCATTCGTATATCTGTTCGGAAAATTTGAAAAATATTTATCAAATCTGCATATGGGGCGCAATTCAATTTTTTATCTTCGGGCTGTTATCTGGGCCTTTCCCGGTTTTTCAGCGCAGATGGTGATAATGATTGCATGACCTTTCGTTTGGACGTAAGGTAGCTATAAAAAAACATCCGGAGGCTGTTTATGGATCTTACCTTTACGAAAATGGAAGGGCTTGGCAACGACTTCGTCATGATCGACGACAGGAAAAAGACCGTATCTTCTGTCATCTCTTATGACAAACTGGCCCGGACACTCTGTGACAGGCGGTTCGGCATCGGAGGCGACGGCCTTATCGTGGTTCTCGAATCATCAACCTGCGATATCCGCTTCAGGGTTTTCAACTCCGACGGCAGCGAAGCCCAGATGTGCGGCAACGGCATGCGCTGCCTGGCCCGCTACGTGTACGAAAAAGGAATGCTCGATAAAACGGAAATCACCGTGGAAACCCTGGCCGGCGTCATCGTTCCAAGGTTGAACCTCGACGACGAAGGCCGGATCGTCTCGGTGACCGTGGACATGGGGCAACCTGTGCTTGACGCGGAAAAAATCCCCTTCATCCCTTCATCGAAGGGCGGTTCTGTCCACACCATCGACACATCTTCCGGCCCCGTGTCTTTCACCGCCGTTTCCATGGGCAACCCCCACGCGGTGATTTTCGTGGACGACATCTCCGTCGCGCCCCTTCTTGAAACCGGCCCTGTGGTGGAAATCCACCCCGCCTTTCCCCAGAAAACCAATGTGGAGTTCATCCAGGTTCTTTCCGATTCCGAAATCAAAATGAGGGTCTGGGAACGGGGAGCCGGCGTGACCCTTGCCTGCGGAACAGGTGCCTGCGCCGCCGTGGTGGCTTCGGTGCTTAACGGGAAAACCGGGCGGACCGTGACCGTTCATCTCGACGGCGGGGACCTTTCCATCACCTGGGACGAAGAATCGGGACACATCTTCAAAACCGGCCCTGCCCGAACCGTGTTCCAGGGCATGATCCAGATCGGATGACCGTCCTGGCGAATTCAGGTGGTGCGTAATGCCCTGTTCCGGAAAGTTATCCGCCTTCCGGAACGGGGCTGTTTGATCCCGCCACAAACGTTCCCTCCGCGTTCCTTTTCATTGCCCAAATCCAAGAGATCTGACATAATGATGGCCTTTAATTGCCACGTCTTCAACGTTCAATAACGTCATCCTGTCTTCATTATTATATAGCCGTTTTCAAGGAGGACCTGTCATGGTTCAGAAAAAGAAAACCGTTCCGGATCAGCCCGAGTGCAGCTGCCCCCACACGCCAACCCTTTCCAACCACAGGAAAACCGTCAATGTGGCCATTCAGGGCGGGGGCTCCCATGGAGCCTTTGCCTGGGGTGTGATGGACCGGCTCATCGAAGACGGTCGCCTGAAGATCGACGGCCTGTGCGGCACCAGCGCCGGTGCCATGAACGCCGTGGTGTTCGCCTACGGAAACATGGTGGGTGGGCCTGAAGGGGCGCGGCAGGCTCTTCATGAATTCTGGAAAAAAATCAGCGGCGCCGGGGCCATGTTCAACCCCATACGTGAAACACCCTGGGGCAGATGGCTCGGTCGCCTGATGCCTGAAAATTCCTGGGCCTTCCATATGTTCGACATCACCAGCCGGATATTTTCCCCCTACCAGTTCAACCCGATGAACATCAATCCCCTGCGTGATGTTTTGAAGGACTGCGTGGACTTCGACGTTCTCCGGCGATGCCAGGAGACGAAACTGTTCATCAGCACCACACGGGTCCGCTGCGGCAATGTCCGTGTGTTCACCACCGACGAAATCACCCTGGACGTGGTCATGGCTTCGGCCTGCCTTCCCCAGCTGTTCCAGGCCGTGGAAATCGACAAGGAGCATTACTGGGACGGGGGCTACATGGGCAACCCGGCCCTTTTCCCTCTGTTTTACAACACAGACACCCGGGATGTGGTGGTGATCCACATCAACCCCCTGGAACGGGACACCCTGCCCACCGACGCCGAGGACATCATGGACCGCCTCAATGAAATCACGTTCAACTCGTCCCTGATCCGGGAAATGCGGGCCATCGCCTTTGTCACGAAGCTCATCGAGAAAGACTGGCTGAAAGAGGAATTCAAGAACCGCCTGAAAAAAATCCTGGTGCATTCCATCCGGGCCGACAGGGTTCTGGCCGACCTCAAGGTGGCCAGCAAGTTCAACAGTGACTGGGACTTCCTGACCGATCTGAAAGACAGGGGAAGAGCCACGGCCGACCAGTGGCTCAGAGAAAACTACGATCGCATCGGGGTGGAATCCACCGTCGATCTGAGACGGGATTTTCTCGACATTGGCAGCGACCATGCCGGATAGTGGACAGCGCGACGATGATGCCTTATGTTCATCGGCAGAAATGAATCACAGGTGACAAGGAGACGAAGATGAGCGATACACACACCCTGGTCTGTGGGAGCTGCGGGGCCGTGAACCGGATTCCATCAGCCAAACTGGCGGATAAGCCGATCTGCGGAAAGTGCAGGAAACCTTTTTTCCAAGGTAAGGTCCTTGAACTGGCGGGAAGTTCTTTTCACCGACACATCGAAAAGACAAGCCTTCCGGTGGTGGTGGATTTCTGGGCACCCTGGTGCGGCCCGTGCAAAATGATGGCCCCTGTGTTTCTTGATGCGGCCGCCAAACTCGAACCGCGGGTCCGGCTGGTCAAACTGAACACCGAGGAAGACCAGCGTACAGCCGCCCATTACCATATCCAGAGCATCCCTACCCTGGTCCTGTTCAGGAACGGGAGGGAGGCGGCACGAAAATCCGGGGCCATGGACCTGAAAAATCTCCTGACCTGGGTGAACGGTCAGTTGTGAGGTGTTTTTTGATTCAGGGATAAGACAAATTCGGTGCCGCCTGACCCGTCACAGGACAAGCCGCCTTGAACAGCCGGGCAACGGCCGGTGTCTCCGGGACAGGGCGGGTTAGCTCCGTGGCAATGGACGCAGGGCGTTGAAGACATGGAAAGTGAAAATCCGTAAGTTTCGGAAAAGATCTTCATTCGCAAAAGATCCGCCCCTTTGCCCCCGGCGTTGAAATCGAACGGTTTCCTGGTTGAATAGGCAATCTGGGACTGCGTCGGATAAAATCCCTCGAATATTCGGGCCTGTTTGTCTTCGGATATCCCTGTTCCATGGTCCCTGACTGTGATGATCACACAACTCCCCTGTTCCCTGACCGACAGATGGATCAGGCCGTGATCGGGCGTGTTCTCAACGGCGTTACGAATCAGACCGTCGATGATCTTACCCAGGATTTCCCGGGGCATGTGGATGGTCCGCGTTCTTTCAAGACACGTTTCGATACGCAGAGTCCTGTGGGCAAAGCCTGATTTCAGGGCCTCCAGGCGTTGTGCTACAAAATCTGCCGGGTCCAGGTCCTCTCCATGTATGTCCCGTGGTTTGAACAGACCCTCGATATGTTGCTTCAAGCTGCCCACCACCTCGCCCTTCCCCCACTCCCTGGCGGCAAGCACGGCCAGAAGATCGGCGCACTGATCGAGCAGGAGTCCCATCATGGCCTGGGTTTTTTCATCTTTTTCCCCGATGATGTCGGACACCTCCTCCTTGATGTCCATCAGCCGTTTCATATGGCGCCGGGCCATGTCCGTCAGGGGTTTCCAGTTTTCTTCAGGCGCTGGCGAAAGTTCCTCCTCGAGCAGGTTCAACACCTCGGCAAGAACGGTCAACGGCGTTTTCAACTCATGGGACAGGTGGTTGATGGCTTTGTCCTTGGCTGTGTTCAGGGATCGCACTTCCCGGTAGGCTTTCCTCAGGTCTTCCGCGTAACGGAGATTCTCGATGGCAAGGGCCACGGTTCCCGCCAGGGTGGACAGCCTCTCCACATCAGAATCGGTAAATTTTCCTTCCTTGCGGTTGATGGCGCAGAGAACCCCGATGATCCTGTCCTCGGCAAACACCGGGACCTCCACCAGGTTCCGGGTCGTGTATCCCAGCTTTCTGTCCCGTTCCAGGGCCGGTCCGTCCTGGGCAATCTCGTTCTGGATCACCGCCTGGCCCGTCCTGATCACCTGGCCCGCCACCACCTCATCCAGGGAAAACCGCAGATCCCTCAGCCGGCGTTCCCGATCCGGGTCGTCGTAGGCGATTCCGGGAAGGAAGAGTTCCTCCTTTTCCCTGTCGTACAGCACCACAAGCGCCCCTTCCGTTGAGAGAAGTTTCCGGATTTCCGATCCGATGAAACCAAGCAGGTCCTCCAGGTAGGCGAATTTCTGGAGAGCCCTGCTGATTTTCAGCATGGAGACCGTCAGTTCGTGGGCTTTCTTTTCCCGGGTGATATCCTGGAGGGTTTCCATGGCCCCGATGATGTCACCGCGGCTGTTTTTAAGTGGAGAGGCCGTGAAGAACAACCACCGCCCATCGTCGCCAAGAGCGGGAAAAAAATCCTCGGCTTCGATGGCGCCGGGTTTCACGGCAGACATCCTGTATTTTCCCGGATAATGATTTTCAAGATCCTCGGGAAGGCCTGCTTTCAAGGCTTGGAGAATCACATCCGCCATCACCGGCCTTTGTTCAGCGTAGAACGCTTTCCACTGGTTCCGCGTGCCCACGATGGCATGGGCCTCGATTCCGGTCAGCCGTTCGCAAGCCTTGTTGAAATGGGTGACCACATGATTTTTATCAATGACAAAGGTTGGAATGGGCGTGCTCTCCACCATCTGGGCCAGAAGGTCGGCCCAGGAAAAATCCCGATTATTGGCGTTATCGGTCATGTTTTTTCATCCTGTTCCGGGGATGTTGAAATCGACGATACCCTTGACGGGTCAGTCTTCATGGATTTAGAGAAAAAACCTTTTTCAGCCCATGACATTCATGGGCAGAGTTCAGATGGAACACGGCGCGAATTTTCGCAAACGGAGGATTGTTAAAACGTCAAAAAGCCAGTGCCTCTGTTTCACGCCAGGGCACTGGCTTTATCTATGCCTGAAAACCTTCGGGAAATCAAAGTAAAATATCGTGTGACGACCGGCTCTCAGGTGCTCCCACAGGTGTTTCTCAGACGGAATAGCTTGATCTTATCTGATCAGGTAAAAATCGGCTGGGTCTGCATGGCGAACGCCATGTCCCCTTCGATCTGCATCGCGCCGCTCATGAACAGGTTCACGGGATGGGCCTGTTTGTTGGCGATTTTCGCGGAATCTTCCACTTTCATTTTGAACGTGCAGTTGGGAGAGGCGGAACCGTTGCAAACCGTCTGGATATTGAAAACGCTGCCGTCGTTGTTCTTCAGCTCGGCTTTGAAGGTTCCCTTGAGAGATTTCAGGGCGTTGTACTTGACTTTGGTCAGGTCCTGCTGGATACCCAGAAGCATATCGAGGTTCTGTGTGGCGATCATTTTCTGAAGATCATCCTTGCTCAGGGCAATTTTGACCATGGGGTTGTCGAGGGTTTCGGTTTTGACGGTGAAATCCTTGCCGTCTTTCACGATGTAGCTGTAAACACCTTCACCGGTCACATCCACAACAAGGGTGAACTCGGTGCCTTCGAGTTCCGCGAGCCTGCCGCCTTTTTCGATGCCTTCTTTGGCAAGACGGGGGCTGAGGTCTGTGAGAAGGTCATTGATACTGATGTCGGCTGGTATGTTCTGCATTGTTGAATCTCCTTTAGATGTTCGTTGAATTTTTTTGATTTTTAAAACTAGACTGACATGTCAGTTTTAATATTCAACAAGCGTTAAAGTTTGTCAACAAAATTTTATCAGAAGGTCAAATTTAATGCCGGAAATCTGGGTTCTGGTGGAAATCGTTCAGAAGGTGGCAGGAATGACGGAGTTCCCGACAGGCGTCTTCAAGCTCGGCAGCCATGGCCCTTACGTCACAGCGTTCCTCTTTCTCCAGGATCGTTTCATAACGGCTGGTGATAGCATGAATCGTCATGGCGGATATGTTTGCCGCGGAGCCTTTGATGGAATGGAGAGGTCTCTGGCCAGGGTTTCTGGTGAAATAGCGTGGGTTTCTTCCATGAATTTCTGGGCGTAATCTTCAAAAAACTGGCAGAACTGATGGATGATATCCACATAGCCGTCCGCGTCGCATCCCAAACGTTTCAGACCGCCTGCCACGTCGAGACCTGGGAGTTTTTCAGGAAATCCCTCCACATTTTTCTGGGTCTTTCCCGCTTCCCTGGCGTCCCGGTTTTCCGCCTTTTCTTTATGCACATAGTTCCCCAGCACGGAAAAAAGTTTGTGGCGTTCGATGGGCTTGGAAACAAAATCGTTCATCCCCGCGTCCAGGCACCGTTCCCGGTCTCCCTGCATCACATGGGCGGTCATGGCGATGATGGGCAGTACGTCCGGACGGATGTTCATCTGGCCGCGAATGATCCGAGTGGCCTCGATGCCGTCCATCTCCGGCATCTGCACATCCATCAGGACTGCGTCAAACGTGTTTTCCCGGATCATCTCAAGGGCTTCCAGACCGTTGGATGCCCGGCTGACCTGGATCCCCTCCAGGAGGAGAATTTCGATGGCCACCATCTGGTTGATCGGGTTGTCCTCCACCAGCAGGACTTTCATGCCCTGGAATTCGTCGGTCCGTGAATGCCAGGTTTCTTTTGGAGCCGAATGGAGTTGGGGCCCATAGACCACCTGCATGACCGAATCAAGGATTGTGGAAGACTTCAAAGGCTTGGTCACGAGGGCGTCGACGCCTTTCCTGCCCAGGTTTTCCAGGTCGGACTCGGTTTTCGGAGAGCCGAGCAGAATCACCGGAAGGGCCAGCTTTCCCTGGTCTTTAAGAATTTTCAATTTTTCGAAATGATCCGTCCCAAGGGATTCCTCGTCCATCAGAAGAATCTGGAAAGCCGGTTTCCCGTCGGCGGATAACCCTGAAGCTTCGAGCATGCCCATGGCCTGCTCGAAGCCGTCGGTCATCCGGCATTTCATCCCGAACATCGTGAGCATCCTGACAAGGACTTCCTGGAGACTCCTGTTCCGCATCACCGAAAGAACGGTCAGCCCCTTGACCGTCTTCTGGGAACCGATCATGTCCAGCACATGTTTTTTTTCATGATCACGCTCGAGAACCACATTGAAGCCAAAGGTGCTTCCTTTTCCCGGTTCACTTTCCACATGGATCGAACCGCCCATCATGGTGATGATCCGTTTGCAGATCGTAAGCCCCAGGCCCGTTCCCCCGTATTTTCGGGTGATGGACCCATCGGCCTGGGAAAAGGCGTCAAACAGGTTGAAGTTCTTGTAGAGGTCGATGCCGATTCCCGTATCGATGACGTCGAAAAAGAGCTCCACCGTGGTTTCGGTCATCATACCCCGCTTCACCCGGACGCAGATCTCTCCATGGTCCGTGAATTTAAGCGCGTTGCTGACTAGGTTGATCAGAACCTGCTGAAGCCTCAGGGAATCGCCTTTGACCGTCTCGGGAATATCCGACGCGATGTCCACGATGAACTCGATGCCCTTGGCGTGGATGGTTTCGAAGAACATGTCCGTGACCCCTTCCACGTATTCCCTGAGCCGGAATGGCTTGATCTCGAAATCCAGTTTGCCGGCCTCGATCTTGGAAAGATCCAGGATATCGTTGATGATACCGAGGAGCGACCGTGCCGATTTCCCGATGATTCCCAGATACTCGTTCCGCTGTTCCTGGGTGATTCCCCGGTTCATGGCCAAATCCGACATGCCGATGATGGCGTTCATCGGAGTCCTGATTTCATGGCTCATGTTGGCGAGAAACTGGCTTTTCGCCTTGGCCGAGGCATCGGCGATCTCTTTGGCTTTTTCCAGTTCCCTGTTGGCCTTCATCAGTTCGGTGGTCCTTTTTTCCACCCGGATTTCCAGCTCGTCCCTGATCCTGGTCAGTTCATCTTCGAACGCCCGGCGTCTTTCAATTTCCTCCTTGAGATTTTTGTTCAGATCGTTCAGTCTGGCCGTTCTGTCAAGGACCCGCTGTTCAAGCTCCGCGTTGATCTGTTTGGTCTTTTCCTTTTCGCTTTCCAGCTGCCCGTTGATGAAGAAATTTTTTCTGTCGAAAAACTCGATCATGTAGCAGGACGCCATGCCCACAAAGTTGGCGCAGATGAAGAAAAAATTATTGTTGATCATCACGGCCAGGGGCGCCGAGGTAAAGGTGATGGCGCAGAATTCATAGAGAGCGACAAGGAGCCAGCCGGCAAGAGTGGCCCAGATGAACCGGATTCTCCCGAAGGTGTAGAGGAACATGAAAACGATGATCAGCCCGGCGTAATAGGAATACGTCGCCGGAGGCGGGGTGATGACGATCATCGCGATGATGCCGCCTCCGGCCACGAAAATCAGGGAGACCAGGGTAAACTGGAGGAATCTCTGGAAATATGGGGTGTAGGAGAAAAGAATGACAAAGACCACCAAGGGAAGAAACACGCCAAGACGGATGAACAGCAACGGTTTGTAACCATCTGGAACCAGGAGAAAGTCAAGGATGCCGAACAGGGAGTAAAACACTCCGGCAAAGAAAACCACGGCCCTGATTTCGAACAGGTACTTGACGTTTTCATAGACGCTTCGGTTGTAAGATTCCTCAAGATGCGCCTGGTGACCCTGGAAAGAAAGGGTGAGGGAGTGCAGATTCATCCCCTCATCGCTCGGAATAAGCGGTGGAATTGTTTCTTCGGGTCGGTTACTCATGGAATCCCATTGTTGTCGTGTCTGGAATCGGCATCATAAGACATCTTTTTCATTGAAATTTTTTCGATACACAACCTATTTCACAGAGCAGGGGGAATATCAAGCTAAAAAACGGCTTGTAAACGGGACTTCAACAAAGCATGTTCAGGTCATGCCCCTTTCCTTTTTCACCATGTCGTATGCCTCCTGGATTTCTCGAAACTTGTCTGCCGCGAATTTGGAAAATTCCTCGGGAAGTCCTTTGGACGCGATCTTGTCCGGGTGATATTCACTGACCAATTTTCTGTACTGTGATTTCACGAACTCATCCGTATCGAGCCGGTCACAGCCCAGAATCGCGTAAAAAGCGTCCGACTTGTCAATGTAACGGGATTTCAGCTTCAGGTATTCCTCGGTCCTGTAATGGAATATGTGCACCGCTGAAAGAAGAAGGGTTTCCTCCTCGTCTGTCACCGTTCCGTCGGCCGCCGAAACACGGAGAAGCACGTCGAGCATGATTTCAAGAAAACGGGCCTGGGACTTGAACTGTTCGTAGAACTGGCCTGCAAACCCTTCGAAGGTCTCCGGTGAATCTGCGGCCGTCCTGAATATCGACATGGCCACTTTCCGGCTTTCCGAGTTCAGCTGGAGGTCTTTACGCATGAACCGGTCCACCGCGTCCAATTCACTGTCACATATTGTTCCATCGGCCTTGGCCATCTTGGCAAGCATGGAAAACGCGGCGACAAAAAAAGTCATCTGGGTTTGTTCGTTTTTTGAAAGCCGATTCCTTTCCTCGGAAAAACGGTCGGACGTTTCCTTAACGTCATAGTCGAAACTGTGACCGAAAACCGCTCCCGCCACAGCGCCCAGAGGGCCTCCAAGGGCGAAACCGATCGCTCCTCCGATAACTTTGCCAAACCAGCCCATAGATGCCCCCCGGATCGTTGGTTCAGCCGCGTATCTTCCGGCAAACCAGATGGTGATGCTCAGGAATTGAGTTTAATGATATCTGACTTAACACCATGTGTCCCGACCTTGTCAACACAGATATCACAAGCACCGGATAACGTTTTGACACTCCGGCTGTTTTTATCTATAATCCTGCGATTGATCCGACCTGAAGCTGGGGTGTCGATTCGGACAACCCGCAGCCCCATATGGCCGAAAAACCGTTGCAAATGTGATTGAACCGGCACCAGGACACGCGCCATGCCGCCTTATTTGAATTGGAACGACATGACAAACACCCATTCGAAACAGATCGCCGAAGTTTACGTCCAGGAAGTCGTCAAGTCCCTGGGTCAAAAAAACCTGGAAGCCCTGGACACCGTTCTTGGGTCTTTCAGAAACCAGAACGAACAGACCCGGACACGGATTCTTTTCGAACTCAGCATGGCAGACGACAAAAGTGTCCTTTTCGCAACGTCCAGGCTTCTTTCGGATAAATCTGGAACAGAGGATTTTCAAAGATCCCTGATGGACCTGCTTCTGGACAAAGCCAGAACTGACAGTCAGTTCATCGTTCCCTTCATCGACCATGCGGACATTGAGCAGCTGAAAGAAGCGGTCCCCCTTTTCGCCGCCTTCCTGCTCAATGAAACCGACACCCGCATCCTCAAAAAAATCATCCGGGCCATCGGGGAAACTGCTGAAAAATCCTGTGTGAACGTTATCGGCGACTTCATTTTTTACGATCATCCCGACCTGAAAAAGGAAGCCATCCTCGCCCTTGGAAAAATCGGAGGAACCCAGGCCCTTGAACGTCTCCGGTTCGCCAGCAGGACCAGCAAGGCCGACGACCTGCTCATGACCACACTCAGCCAGCTCGAAGCCAGTCTGTCCGCCGCCCAGACCCCTGACGCGCCTCCCGAAGAGCAGTTCGCCTCGAAACAGGACACGCTGGAACAGCTTGCCGAAGATTCCGATTTGGCCCGGCTGATCACCCAGCTGAATTCCCCTTCCCCCCTTGACAGGTTCCAGGCCATGAACGGCCTTGTCGAAAAAGGCGCCCGAGCCATTCCCGCGGTGATTGAGAGCATGGACGACAACCATCCGCCTTCTCTTGTCAGCGGCCTGACCATTCTGGGTAAAATCGGCAGTGAAGCGGCGCTTCCAGCCGCTCTCAGAATTCTCAACAACCGGCACCCCGACCCCAATGTCCGTTTCGCCGCCTGTGAGGCCATGGCCCGGCTTCCCATGCCCCATGCCCCGCTGGCCCTGATGGACTGCATCACAGATCCCGAAGAACTGGTCCGTATCGCGGCGGCCGCGGCTATGAACAAGAATCCTTCGGACATTATGATCGCCGGCCTTAAAAGCATGATCGAAACAGCAGGGCGAAAATCCAAAAAAGCCATCATCACCTCCGCCATCATCGACAGCCATTCGGACATGCTGTTCAGGAAACTTCTGGACTCGGACGCTTTCGTGTTTCTCGCTTCGGACCATCTGACAAACAGCCATGAAAGCACCGTGGCCTTTTTCACCGACATTCTGGTCAGGCGGGGTTCCAAATCCCTGGCCATCACCATCCGGGAAAACGCCAGGGCCAAACAGAACGACAACCCCATGACCATTTTCTGCGTGGATGAATCGGCCATCTGTCTCCGGCATTACATCAAGCTGTTCCACAACGCCGGTCACCATCCCTTTGGATTCGAAACACCGGGGGAAGCCCTGGCCGCGCTGAAAAAGAAAAAACCCGACCTGATCACCACGTCTTTCAACATTTCCGGGGTCCATGGACTCCATCTCGTGGAAAACATCCGGAACATCTATGGTAAAAGGGAACTGCCCATCGTGGTGATCACCAACCAGGGCGACCTGGCCGGCGCGGACGATTCACAGAAAAGGCTCTACGAAGTCCGGTGCCTCATGGATCTGGTGCTCCAGAAGCCCCTGGATTTCAGGGCCATCAAACCTTTTCTGGAAAAGCTGTCCCGGAGCCTGGGCGGGCGGGCATGAACCTCGTCGTTCTTTTTGAAAGCGATTTCATCCCGGGTTCCCACACCGCGGTTCTCGAAGGACGGCGGCTCCGTCATGTGAGGGACATCCACAGAGCTTCTCCGGGTCACACCCTGAAGGTGGGCATGCTCAACGGCCTGACCGGCCAGGGCCTGATCACGTCCATGGACAGGCAACGGCTCAGCATGGAGGTTTCACTGGACCTTGAACCTCCGCCTCCCCTTCCCCTGAATCTGGTTCTCGCCCTTCCCCGGCCCAAGGTCCTCAACCGGGTGGTGGCCGCCGCCGCATCCATGGGGGTGAAAAACATCTGGCTGATCCACGCGTACAAGGTGGAGAAAAGCTACTGGCAGAGTCCCCGTCTTTCTCCTGAAAACCTCGTGGCCCAGAGTATTCTCGGCCTGGAGCAGGCCCGGGACACGGTGCTTCCAGCCATCGCGGTCAAACAACGGTTCAAACCGTTTGTCGAAGACGAACTGCCCGCCATCGCGGCAGACACCCTGGCCCTTGTGGCCGATCCCTCGGGCGAGACGGTCCCTCCGGTGGATTTGACCACGCCGGTGACCCTGGCCATCGGCCCCGAAGGCGGCTTCATTCCCTATGAAGTCGACCTGCTGAAACGTGCTGGATTTACAGCCGTTCAACTTGGTCAGAGGATTCTCCGGGTGGAAACGGCCCTTCCCGCGGTGATCTACCGGCTGTTTTCTCCTTCCCTTCTCTGATCTCCTTAAAACCACTTGGCTTCATGCCTCTTTGTGTATATTATGTCGGAAAATCTTCGATCAGGATCCGAATCGACAGGCAGGCACATGAACAAAATCAAAAGCATGAACAACGACCATTCCAGAACGGGGAAAGATGAGCTTCTCGCCTGCCTGGAAATCGGCAAACTTCTCACATCTTCCCTGGATCACAGGACGATCTTCCAGCATATCATGAAACGGGGCAGCGAACTTATCAAGGCCCAGCACTGGTCCCTGCTGATAAAGGATGAAACCACCGGCGCTCTCCGGTTCGAGATTGTCGTGGGAGCCGACAAGACCCTGTTCGATCCCATCGTTCTGTGCCCTGACGAGGGCATCGCCCCCCATGTGGCCCGGACCGGCGTTCCCATGTTCGTGCCCGACGTGACCAAAGAGCCGCTTTTCAACAGCAAGGTGGACGAAAGAACCGGCTTCGTGACCCATTCGATCATCTGCATCCCCTTGGAAACCCATGGAAAAATCTCCGGGGTCATCGAAATCGTGAACATCGAGGACATGGAGTTCTTCAGCGAAAAGAACTATCCCATTCTCCAGATCCTGGCCGATTACGCGGCCATCGCCATCGAAAATTCCAGGACCCTGCGACGCATCGAAACCATGTGCATCACGGACGAGTACACCGGCCTTTACAACTCCCGTTACATGCACGACTACCTGGACCGTCACTTCAGCCATCCCCGAAACCTCTGCGGCAGCATTGCCGTGGTTTTTATCGACATGGACGATTTCAAATCCATCGTGGACACCCACGGCCATCTCCAGGGATCGGAAATTCTGAAACAGATCGGTCTCACCATCAAGGCCGCCCTTTCCGACACGGACATCCTGATCAAGTACGGAGGCGACGAGTACATCATCCTCCTTCCCGGACGGAACAACGAAAAGGCCTTTCAACTGGCGCAAACCGTCTCGGAGAAAATCAGCACCACAGCTTATCAGGTGGAAGACGGGAAAACGGTGCACACCACAGCCAGCTTCGGCATCGCTTCAGCCCCGGAAAACGCCACCGAGAAGAAAGAACTGCTGATCGCGGCGGACAACGCCCTTTTCAAAGTGAAAAGCAGCAGAAAAAACGGCATCTCTGTGGCCTGACCATGTCGAAACTTCTCGTCACAGCCGACATCCACGGCAGCCTGAGCGCCTGGCGTCGCATCCGGAAAATCCTGAAACCGGGAGATACCCTTGCCGTGGCAGGGGACCTGTTCGATACCCGCTACGGTGACCGTTCATCTCCGGATTACGATCCCGAACAGATCCGAAAGGAATTCCTCTGCCTTGGCCCGGAATCCATCGAAACCCATATCGTCTACGGCAACTGTGACGATCCGGGGTATCTCGACGACTTCCTGCCCCGGACCCATTTCGAATTTCAGGGCCACTCCTTTTTCCTGAACCACGGCCACATCTATCTCCCGGATCTTACCGACATCCATGTGATCATCGAAGGTCACAGCCACACCCCGCGTCTCGACACCCTGTTCGACATGGTTTTCCTGAACCCCGGCTCCCCGTCACGTCCCAGAAACAGCGCACCGGGATACGCCCTGGTGGAAAACGGGGTGATTCACCTGCTGGAGCTCTCGAAGCACAGGGTCCTGGACACTCTGGACCTGAGCCAAGTTTCTACCGCCTGAGTCCGGTCACCGGGATCGTTCCCCTTTCAGGGTTTCCCCGTCGTAACCCCAGCCCCTGCAGGACGGCACGTCGATGAGGATCAGCTCCGAATCTTCTTCGGCCTGGATCACAAGGGGCCTGTCGATATCCGCACGGGCCTGGTCGTTCGTTCCCAGCCCCAGGCCATTCACGGTGACCTTTCCTTGGGTGAGATACACAAAAATCCTGCGGCCTTCGGTCTTTGCGTGCGCGACCTCCCGCCCTCCATCCAGGGAACAGCGGTAGATCGTGGCGTCTGTATGGAACGAGACGGTCTCCGGGATGTCCTGTCCCGAGGCCACGGGGAAAAGACGGTTTTTCCATTGTTCTTCCCGAAAGGACTTCTGGTCGTAGGAGGGGACCAGCCCTTTCTGATCCGGAAAAATCCAGATCTGGTGAAAATGAACGGGCCTTTCACCCAGGTTGAACTCGGAATGGGTGATCCCTGTTCCGGCGGACATGCGCTGCACATCACCCGCCCGGATCACGGTCCGGTTGCCCATGCTGTCCTTGTGGGTCATTTCCCCTTCCAGCACCACGGTGACGATTTCCATTTCCTCGTGGGGATGGGTGGGGAACCCCATGCCCGGCTGGACCACATCGTCGTTATAAACCCTCAGGGCCCCGAACTGGATGTTTTTGGGATCGTAGTAATCCGAAAAGGAAAACAGCCAGTAAGTCTGAAGCCAGCCGTAATCCGAAAAATGACGTTTTGACGCTTTAATGATCTCGATCATGGTTCCTCCTTCACGCCCGGAACAAAAATATTCCGGACGCCAGAGTGGCTCACTTCCTGGCCTCCTCTGACAGGTCGATACTGAGTTTACATCCTTGTTACGACCTCTCTAAACCTTTCCAACCCTTCGTGATCCCAATCCCAGGCGCCCGCCTTGGAAGCCTCACCGATTTTCATACCGACAAAATCACCCTTCCCTGCAAGATATGTGTGAAGACGCATTTTGTGCGGCCATTGAACAGGCTGTCCAACGCTCTTCAGGCATTTGATGTATGCGTCAACACATTCAAACGTCGAAGGATCTTTTGTAATATCCAGACACAGATCTTCCAGGGTGCCGGGCCGCAGTTCTCTCCCGGTGTGTTCAAAGCCTGGAAACACCATAAAGGCAGTCCGGATACTATCTTCTTTATACTGGAAAGCCGTTTCAGGCACTGGCAAACCGGCTTTTTCCAAAGAATTTCTGACGCTTTGAATTGCGCCAACAGGATTGGTTTCGGCGTCACGAGCGATGACGATACTTGTGACTGTTTCAAATTTCGAAGCCAGTTTCAACATTTGTAAAAACCGGGTCAGATTATTGATTCCACCGAAATCCATGACTTGGACGTCATGGACATCAAAAGCCTGACATGCCCATATGAAAAACAATTTTGCGTCAATCCCCTCCGCCAGAAGAAGTTTTGAATATTTTATTTCAATCTTTCCCAAAGGCGCCATTTCAGCGCACCTCCATATTGGATTCTATCGCCGCTTTCAGCATGTCATGGTCAAAACACTTCGCTATTGTTTTACCGTTGACATGGTCTATTCGGACAAAACCGAAATCATCCGCCATGCCACCGGATATCCCTTCACATGAAGCCATGAGACATTCATAACTGTGGGTTGTGCAGACAACCTGACAGTTATATTCACGGGCAGCCTTTGCCATGGCCTCCCAGATTTTGGGCAACACGGAATAATGAATGCCATTTTCACATTCATCAATCATGACAATTCCACCGTTGGATGTGGCTATGGCAAGAATGATGGACATTAACCTGGAAACCCCATCTCCCATATACGCCAATGGAATCTTTCGCGACAACCCAACATCCCCATGGATTAAGGATGTGTCCCCCATGGCCACAACTGAAAGGGACTTTAGTCGTGGTTCAATGATTCTTAAAAACTCAACGATCTTTTCCTGTTTACCCAGGATATCAAGCTGACCAAACCTTTGGGCGTCCTCCATAGGATTAATGACAGATTTAGCTGGAATGAACACCGCCTGACGCAAATGGTTTGTTGCTTTGTCTACATGCATGCCAAAACCATCACGCCCCATAAGAAGATGGGCCGCCATGATCTCTTTTTTCTCTTTATAATAACTTATATCGAGAGAAAAAGACGGTTCCGGTTTTTGATCTGTCCTGATGTGGGCGGCCCTGAAACCGGGCCGGATGTCTGTCACCGGTATCGTTGCGGGTATGAAGCTGGGATTGTAATTCAAGATCATACGTTCTTCTTTACCGTCTATCTGGGCCTCTATTTCAATCTTTTTATGCAGATCATAATTATTGAACACCGGCGCCCACATGGAATCGGGCTGAAATCCTATACTGGCAACACCTCTCCACGCGAACTGTCTGAGTATCATCTGTGGATTCAATCTGTCATGAAACATGAAAAGAGCTTCCAGTACAGACGTCTTGCCGACATTATTACGCCCACCCAACAGGGTGATCATGGATAACTTCGGGATATCAAGCCGTTCAAACCCTTTAAACCCCTTTATGGATAGTCTGGAAATCATACACAACTCCGTTTGGATTCCAAATTGAATTCCGTAATGTTTATCAAGATAGACGCAAATGATTTATATTAAAGATTTAATTATAATAAGCCACTAACCTTTTCACCGTTTTATAAACAGAATGCATGTTAATTACAAGGACAGATCTTATAACCGAGATTTCCCCATCGCAACCCCCAATTCCAGCGCCCGCCCGTTCACCGACGGATCCTGGCCGGGGAATTTCCGATCCAGAACCTTCATCACCGATTCGGGCCGGACCAGGTCCGTGAGCCCCAGGACCACACCCAGCACGAAGATGTTATAAGCTTTGTCATGGCCCATGGCCTCTGTGACGGCCTGCTGCATGGAAAGTTCGATCTGGCGGCAGTCCACATTCTGGAGGGATGTCACATGGCGGCTGTCGGTGAGAAGGATGCCGCCGGGCCGGATCATGTCGTGGTACTTCATGTAGGCTTCCTGGGTGAGGCAGACCAGGATGTTGGGCTGGATCACCTTGGGGAAAAAGATCTCCGAATCAGAGACGATCACATCGCAGCGGGTGGCCCCGCCCCTGGCCTCGGGTCCGTAGCTCTGGGTCTGTGTGGCGTTCTTGTCCTCGTGGAGCACGGCCGCCTCGGCCAGCACGATGCCTGCCGTAATCACCCCCTGCCCGCCTGAACCTGAAAAAACAAGCCTCAATCGTTCCATCATGCCCCCCCTTCCCTGGCCGCCTCGATGACACGGTCGTATTCACGGCAGTATTCAGGCCGGTCCTCGTCGACAAAAATCCCGCGCCGGATCAGTCCATTGTCCGTTTCCTTATCCGAAGAAAGAGGCGCCGTGATGTCCTTGAAATGCTCCACCATCTCCGCCGCCGAGCCCAGCTGGTTGTGTCTGCCGAAATAGGTGGGGCACTGGGTCATGATCTCCAGCACGGAAAAGCCTTTGTGCCTGATGGCCTTCACCATCAGCTCGGTCATCTCCCGGACATGGAAGGTGGTGGTGCGGGCCACGAAACCGGCCCCGGCGGCCATGGCCAGGGCGGCGGCGTCAAAAGACCGGTCGATGTTGCCGTAAGGGGCCGTGGTGGCCTTGGTGTCCAGGCCGGACATGGGGGAAAACTGTCCACCTGTCATGCCGTAGACCTGGTTGTTCATGACAAGGGCCGTGATGTCCATGTTGCGCCGGGCCGCGTGGATGAAGTGGTTTCCGCCGATGGACAGGGCGTCCCCGTCTCCCATGGGCACGATCACCTGGAGTTCGGGACGGCTGAGTTTCACCCCGGCAGCAAAAGCCAGGGCCCGGCCGTGGAGGGTGTGCAGGGTGTGGACGTCCACATAGCCCGTGATCCTGGACGAACAGCCGATGCCCGACACCATCACGATGTCGTTTTTGGGGATGGCCAGCTGGTCGAAAGCCCGGAGCAGGCTGTTCAGCACGGTGCCGTGGCCGCAGCCGGGACACCAGAGATGGGGAAAAAACCGTTGCCGGATGTAGTCCTTGACCGCCATGTCAGACCCCCTTTCCCTGGATCAGCCTCAGGATGTTCTGGATGTCCGTGGGGGTGATGAACACCCCGTCCACCCGGTTGGCCAGCATCACCCGGTCCGAGTTGGACACGGCCCGTTTCACCTGGAGCAGCACCTGTCCCAGGTTCATTTCCACCACCACGATCAGCCGGGCGTTCTGGCATTTCTCCGCCACCATGGAATAGGGAAAGGGCCAGAGGCTCTGGAGTTCCAACAGCCCGATGCGCTCTCCCCGGGCCCGCCGGTGGTGGACCACGTGAAGGGCCGACCTTGCCGAGCTTCCGTAGGATATCATCACAGTGCGGGCGTCTTCGAGAAAGTATTCTTTATACCGGGTGATCTCTTTCACATGGTGGCGGATCTTGTCGGTGAGATGCCGGATAAGGCCGTGAACCACCTTGGGATTGGTGCTGGGGAACCCCCACATGTCGTGGTACAGTCCGGTGACGTTGTACCGGTGTTCGCCGCCGAAATCACTCATGGGAAGCCGCCCGTCCTCCCGGGGAAGGTAGGGACGGTAATCCACCCCGGCCTTCACCGAGGTGCGGAGCCGCTCGATCACGGGAATGTCATCTTTGTCCGGCAGCACCACCTTTTCCCGCATGTGGCCCGTCACCTCGTCCAGAAGCAGGATCACCGGGGTCCGGTACGTTTCCGCCAGGTTGAAGGCGTCCACGGTCATCTGAAACAGGTCCTGGTGACTGGAGGCGGTCAGGACGATGATGGCGTGGTCTCCGTGGGTTCCCCAACGGGCCTGCATCACGTCACCCTGGGCCGGGCCCGTGGGGAGCCCCGTGGAAGGTCCGCCCCGCTGGACGTTCACGA
>CAZWTY010000077.1:0-21541 GCA_964637565.1 uncultured Desulforapulum sp. | reverse complement strand
CCTTTGAAAGGACCCACATGTCGATTTTACCCTACTTGTTCAGAATATGCGTACCAGGCTGTTGAAAAATACGGATTGTTAAAAGGAGTCTATCTTGCCTTACGGCGGATTTTGAAATGTCACCCGTTTCACCCTGGCGGCTTTGATCCTGTACCGTGATATTCTTTTTCCCGGCGCCCTTCCTTCTCTTTTTGATACACCACCAGTTAAAAAACAGGAGTTCTTATGGAACAGAGGAATTTGTTCGCGGCTATATTCCTAACGATTTTGGTGTATGTAGGTTGGTTTTACGTTTTTCCTCCAAAAAAACAGCCTGTTGAACCGGCTGTTAAAGAAAGTTCCGTCCAAACGGCGGAACAGACCCCGGCAGCGGATACCCCCGCAGCTTCCTTTGACCGCGGAACCGAGCTTTCGGCTATCCAGCCCTCGGCGGATGAAAAAATCATTCATGTGGAGACCCCGCTCTACAAAGCGGAGTTTTCGAGCCGTGGCGGAGTGATCAAACAGCTTCATCTCAAAAAATTCAGAGAAAACAACCGGAAGGATTCAGGATTGAAATACCTGATCGACCGGAAAGTGGCCAACGGCACATACGCCGTAACTTTTGAAAACCCTTCTCTAAAAGGGCTTGATTCAGCCAATTTCAGCCTGGATGGCGCAACCGATCTTCAGGTGAACGACAAGAACCAGCAGCTCCGTTTCGCCTGGAAATCCGACAAAGGGTTGATCGTTGAAAAGGTTTTTGATTTTTCACCCGAATCCTATCAGATCGGCCTGAATGTTCGCATTAAAAACGGCACGGGTGACGTTTTCAAAGACAACGCCACTGTCCAGCTCCAGAATAAAATCATCGACAAAAGCAACATCGCGTTTGTGGGGCCGTCTCTTTACATGGCAAAAGAGATGATCGAAGTGCCTCCCGGTGATATTAAAAATGAAAACCGGTTCAAGGGCAGCATCAACTGGCTGGCCATTCAGGACAGGTATTTCATCATGAGCCTGATTCCCAAAAGTGTGGGAGAGTCGGATGTCCATTTGACCTATGATGAAAAAACAGAGATCATTGGAACGAACCTGACCATGAACACGGGTGAAATCGTCCCCGGCGCCGTGAAAGAGTTGAGCTACGGCATATACGCTGGCCCGAAAAACGCATCGGCCCTTAAAAATATCGGGAATGACATGGACAAGGTCATTGATTTCGGTATGTTCGACGTACTCGCCAAACCCTGTCTTTACCTGATGAACCTGATTCATGACCATGTGATCAAGAATTACGGCGTCGCCATCATCCTTCTGACCATTCTTTTCAAGCTCATTCTCTGGCCCCTGGGAACGAAAAGCTACAAGTCCATGAACGACATGAAGAAGCTTCAGCCCCTGGTCAACGAAATCCGCCAGAAACACGCCAGTAACAAACAGAAAATGAACGAGGAGATGATGAATCTGTACAAGACCTACAAGGTCAATCCCTTGAGCGGATGCCTTCCCCTTCTTGTTCAGATGCCGATATTCTTCGCATTTTACAAAATGTTGTATTCGGCCATCGAGCTTCGGCATGCCCCTTTCTTCGGGTGGATCCACGACCTGTCCGCCCCTGACCGCCTTTTCAATTTCAGTTTCGTGATCCCCTATTTCGAACCACCCACTGGTATCCCTGTCCTGACCCTCCTCATGGGCGGATCCATGTTTTTACAGCAGAAAATGTCCCCTCCGGCCGGAGATCCGGCGCAGGCGAAAATGATGATGCTCATGCCCCTGTTCATGACCTTCATATTTTTGAATTTCTCATCGGGACTCGTTTTGTACTGGCTGGTCAACAACATCGTATCCATCATCCAGCAGTACTACATCATGAAAAAGTATGCATAAATCAGGAGGCACTATGAATTCTTGTAGGGAATTTGAAGGCAAGAATGTCGAAAAAGCAGTGGAACTGGCCTGCAAGGAGCTGAACATTTCAAAAAATCAGCTCAAGTACGATATTATTTCCAACGGATCCAGCGGGATTTTTTCCATCATCCGGAGCAAGAAAGCGAAAATCCGTGTGACCCTTGACAGCCCTTCAAAAAACAAACAGAAAGTCATCAACCTGGTGGACGAGGCTTTTGGTGTCAAGAAAAGTTCTCCGGAATCACCGGAAGCCGACGAACGGAAAGAAGAACGCAAAGAGAATAAATCCGAGAAAAAGCCTGAGCGCTCCTTTGAAAGAAAACCTGAAAAGAAACAGGATAAAAAAGAGTTTCCTGAAAAAAAGCCCCGGGAGCAGGTGCATCAAGTCAAGGTGAAAAAAGAGGTCGTGGATGAATTCGACGATCTGGATGATGAGGATGACGATACCCCGAAAGAAAAGATCATCTCCGATTTTTACAAGGGAAAGACCCCGGAAGCCATTGGAGAGGAAGTGATCCGAAAAATCATGGCCTATGTTTCGGACTCTTTCGGTATTCTTATCGAATCCGACGGAACCAACCTGACCTACCATGTGAGCAGTGATGATTCAGCGGTCATCATAGGGAAACGCGGGCAGAATCTGGAAGCCATGCAGTACCTTGTGGACAAGATCGTGAACAAGCACACCCTGGAGAAGAAACGCGTTCTCATCGATGTGGAAGGATACCTGGAAAAACGGAGAGAAAACCTGGAAAGAATGGCGATCCGCATGTCGGACAAAGTCAGGAAAACTGGCAAACCCTCGACCATCAGTCAGATGTCTTCCCAGGACCGCCGCATCGTCCATCTTGCCCTGAAAGACAATAAGAGCGTCAGAACCCAGAGCATGGGCGAAGGGTATTACAGGCGACTTGTGATTTTTCCCAAAAAAGCCAAGGGACGTAAGAAAACACCCAAGGAATGATCGGGAATACGACAGAGCTGGCATGACCCACGACCTGTTCCGGCTTATTTCCGGAGCAGGTCCTTTTGTTTGGTGGAACCGTGATGATCGATGATAAAAGAACCATAGCGGCACTGGCTACACCCACTGGAAAAGGCGGGATTGGGATCATCCGTGTTTCGGGTGTCCGGGCCCTCGAGATGACGCAAAAGCATTTTTTCAACCCCGGAGGCCACAGGCTCGAAACGGTTGAAAGTCATCGTGTGTATTACGGGTTTATCCGCGATGAACAGGGACGGACCCTTGATGAGGTTTTGTTCATCCATATGAAGGCGCCCCGGTCCTATACGGCGGAAGATGTGGTTGAAATCCAGTCCCATTCCAGTCCTGTGGTTCTCCGGGCCATACTGGCCCTTCTGATCCGTAACGGTGTCGAGCCTGCAGAACCCGGCGAATTTACCAAAAGGGCCTATCTGAACGGCCGGATCGACCTGACTCAGGCTGAAGCGGTCATTGACATCATCAATGCCAGGACGGAAACATCCCTGGATATCGCCCTTTCCCAGATCGAAGGGTCCTTAAGATCGACCATTCTTGACATCCGGGAGCGGTTGCTCGGTTTCCAGGCCCGGGTGGAAGCGGTTATTGATTTTCCCGATGATGTGGAAGACATCCTCGACCCGGGGGAGTCGTCGGATCTGCTTCAAAGTATCAGGGACGAATTGACGGTTCTTAAAAAAAACCATGAGAACCTTCGTATATTCAGGGAAGGTCTCCGCATGGTGATCGCCGGCCCCCCCAATTCAGGAAAATCCAGTCTGCTCAACGCCCTTTTGAACCGTGAAAAAGCGATTGTCACCCCGATTCCCGGAACGACCCGGGACCTGATCGAGGATCTGATCCTGATTGACGGAATTCCCATTGAGATCACCGACACAGCGGGCATACATCAGACGGCCGATCTTGTGGAGCAGATCGGGATTCAGAAGACGCTTGAAAAAATCGATTCGGCCGATCTGCTTATTCTCATGCTCGATGATTCGAAAACCCCGGGCGATTCGGAATGTGAATCCATATCCGCTGTTTTTGAATCGTGCAGGGAAACAAAGAAAGTGCTCGTCGTGGCCAATAAATGCGATCTCGTTTCCAGGAAAAATCATGACTCCAGGATTCCTGAACCCGATATCCGGATATCGGTCCGGACACGTCAGAACCTCGATGCCTTGAAAACCATGATCGCCGGACTTATATTGCGGGACATGCCGGAAAACAGAAGCGCGGTGGTGCCCAATGTTCGACAGTATGCTCTTATCGAGGAAGCGATCAAATCGGTAGGCCGGATTGACGGAGGTCTGGAAACCGGACTTGGCCACGATCTGGTCGCCATGGATATCAGGGACTGTGTTCATGCCCTTGATCAGGTTCTGGGATTGACCCGGGGGGACGATGTGCTTGACAGGATATTCAGCACGTTTTGTATTGGAAAATAGTGTTTCACGTGAAACAACGGCCAGGTCAAAGGCCGGGTTTGGTGATTTAAAGCAACGGGAGTTAAACCATGGATTTGTCAAAATACGTAAAAAAATATGAAGACCTGGTGGCACAGATCGAAAGCGTTTGCGCCAAGGTCAAAACGGATCACGCCGACAAGGTTGCATGCCGGCAGGGTTGCAGCGACTGCTGTCACGCCCTGTTCGACCTGACGCTGATCGAAGCGTATGCCATCAAGCTGCGTTTCGATGAAAACTTTACGGGGAAACTCCGCCACGACATCCTGAGCGTGGCTGACACGGCAGACCGAAAGATTTTCAAGATCAAGAAAAACGCCACGGAAGCTGAAAAACTCGGGGCCGATGGACAGAAAATCATCGAGCGCATTTCCATGGAAAAAATCGCCTGTCCTCTTCTCGATGAAAACAACCTCTGCCGCATGTACGACCATCGACCCATCGCCTGCCGGGTATACGGCATCCCCACCTCCACCGGGGGAAAAGGGTACACCTGCGGACTTTCCGGGTTCAACCGGGGTGAAAACTACCCCACTCTCAACATGGACCTCGTGTACAAGCGCCTTTACGATATATCCCATGACATGGTGAAAGATATCCGGTCCAAATACACCCAGATGGGAGATATCCTTGTGCCCCTTTCCATGAGCCTGATCACGGATTACAATGATGAGTATTTCGGCATTCCCGGTCTTGAGGTCATAGGATAAGATGATGGAAAAATTCAACGATACAGAAATAGAAGCCAAGAAAAAAGCCATTTTCGACATGATGGGCAAACGGGGTCAGAAGAATATCCTTAAAATGGGATACGAGGTGTGGAACCCGTTTGAAGAACCGAAAGATCCCCTGGATATCCGTAAAGATATCACCAAACGGACCATCCAGGATCTGGTTCATGAATTTCTCCAGACACGTCGTGAAGAAAAAACCTCCGTGTCGTTTGGAGAAGGTGTGGTTGAAATCGCCATGGCCCTGATGAACGGCAATGATAAATACCGCGGGATGTTCGAATTTTCCATCTGGTATTCAGATCTTCTGAAAAAAGAAGGGCACGACAACCTGTCATGAACGAGGAACCAAGGGAAGCGGTCAAAGTCATTATGGCATTCATGGAATCGTTGGAAAGCCACGTGACGCCGTCTGACCTGGATCGGCAGGTTTCCAGGACCACGGGGTTTGATCCCAAGGTGATACGACGCGCGGTGAAATCCCTTGTCCGGGAAGGGTTGCTCGAATACAGAGACAAAAACGGAAGGACCGTAATTTCTCTGAGTTATTCGCGCCCTGTCCGACTTTCAAATCATGTGATCGTCAGCCCTCCGGATATCTGCGTAGACGAAAAACCCGGAGATGTGGTGATTCGGCTGAACAGCGGGACGGCATTTGGACGTGGAGACCACCCCACCACCCAGCTGTGTGTGATAGCCCTCGATTCGCTGCTAACGGGAGAAAAAGGCAAGAACCGCTTGTGTCGAACGGCACTGGACATCGGTACAGGGTCCGGGATTCTGGCTCTTGCGGCAGCAAAACTCGGGGTCCAGAAAATCCGTGCTTGCGACAGAGACCATGTGGCCGAATCCGAAGCCAGGGACAACATCACTTTGAACGGACTCCATGAACAGATTTTTATGGTCCCTGATTTCGATACTGAGAATACCTACGACATGATCATCGCCAACCTGCGTTATCCCACCCTGATCGATCTGTACACTGTGATCGAAAAAATCACCCATGAGAAAAGCGTCCTGGTTCTTTCAGGAATCAAGGAAGAGGAGGTGGAAACCGTCCAAGGAGTTTACGCCGGAGCCGGATGTTTTGAATGCCTGTGGACCGGTTCAAGACAGGGATGGTCAGGTCTTATCTATAAACGGTCAGAAAGCACGATTCTCTCATAAATGATCAAATATCGTTTTTAAAGACTTTTAGGTGGTTTTGCATATCTTGGTATGCGAAAGTTTGAGAACGTGGTTTATAGATCCATTTTGAGAGTTGTTTTTTTTGAGGAAACGCCGCAAAATTTTTTGTTTTCAGGGTTCAAAGTGTTTCCCCAGATGGGCCGGAGCCGGATGGGTGACTTTCGTGAAAAAGGCCGACAGAAATCGGAACGGTCCATGGGGTTCCATAATTACCCGCTGTGATACCCTCCCATAAACGTGGATCAGGGCCAGGGAAAAAATCATCAGGGGAAAGGGAGCCACCTGAAAAACCTGGGCCGGAATGTCCACAAAGTGCTGCTGCATGAAAACACCGACAATCTGGAGCAAGGAAAAAAGGTAGCAGCCAAGAGCCACCCGAAAAAAACTCCACCCACCAAAAATCACAAGAGCCAGGGCGATCCAGCCTGTACCCTCACATCCCTGGGGGCGACCCCAACCCGCTTTGAAAAAAAGGGAAAAAGAGGCCCCGGCTATTCCGGCCAACGCACCTCCAGCCACCACATGGTAAAGTCGTACAAGACGCGGTCTGCCGCCCCGTGCAAACGACGCATGGGGATTTTCCCCTGCCGCTTTCATGGAAAGTCCGGCCCCTGTTCGTTCAGAATAAAACCAGAGCAAGACGATGCACATTATGGACAGATAGACGGCCAGGTTGTGCTGAAAAAAAGAAGGCCCGATAACAGGGATGGAAGACAGCCATGGAACAGGCCAATGGGCGACTTCAACGCCCTGGACGCGGCTGTAACTGTTTCCGAAGAAGTATGCCAGGTCTCGGCACAAAAGGGACAGGACAAAACCCAGGGCGACCTGGGAAACGCCAAGGTAAATCGATATCAGTCCCAGCACGAGGGAGACAAGCGAGCCGGTCAGGGCGGCCGCGGCGAATCCCGCCATCACCGATCCGGTATGGTAAGAGGCGACAAAAGCGGTGAGGGCGCAAAGAAGGATGCAGCCATCCAGGGAGAGGTTGATCACCCCGGATTTTTCGGAAAGGGTTTCACCCAGAGCCGCGAAAAGAACAGGGCAGGAACCCGCGACAACTCCGGACAGAATGACCATCCATACCTCATTCATCTGACACCTCCCGATTAGAAACCTGGTTTTGGGCGGGCCCGTATTTCATAGATTTGACAATCAGGAAGAACAGAACCACAAGGCCCTGAATCACACCGCTGAGAGAGGAATCGATCTGGAGAACCATGGGTAGCTGGATGCTGCCCACGTTGAGACAGGAAAAGAAAAAAGAGATCAGGGGAACGAACCGGATATCGTATCGTGATAGAAGGACAACCAGGATGGCAAGGTATCCGTAACCGCTGGAGATGGAGGGGATCAGGCGGTGATACACGCCGGTCACCTGGAAAAAACCGGCTAAACCCGCAAGACCGCCGCAGACAGTGAGGGCGAACAGCAAGGACAGGGAAGGCCTGAGACCCAGAAGACGGGAGGCGGTGGGATTGGTTCCGCTGGCGTGGAGTTTCAGTCCAATCAGGGTCTGCCGGATCAAAACCCAGGAAAGAAAAAAACCACGACAACCAGGGCAATCGCAAAGGTCGACAGGGCAAAGGGTCCTTTTTCCGACAGGAAAAAAACATTGGCAATGGGATCGGTTCCGCTCATCGAAGCGATACCCGGTCGTTTCCATGGCCCAAAGATCAGCCACAGCGTGAGACCCTGGGTCACAAAATTCAGTCCGAGACCCGCGAAGATTTCATGGACGCCGAAACGGGTTTTGAGAAGCCCGGACATCAAAGCCAGGAAAGCGCCTGCGACGAACGAACCGGCCAGGGCCAGGGGAAAGGCGATCCAGATCCAGGTATCAAACAACCGAAAAAAGGCGAAACCGCCAAGGGCTCTCGCGATGATCTGTCCTTCGATGCCGATGTTCCAGATTCCGATTCGGAAGGTATACACAAGACCCATGGAACACAAGGTGAGGGGCATAAAGGTTTTCAGAACGTGTCCCAGATACACGGAAGACCCCAGGGAACCCTGAACAAGAAGGCGGAACGTTTCCAAGAGCGCTACACCTGAAAGAGCCAGAATCACTGAGACGAAGGCTATCACGGAAAAAACGACGAGGCAAAGAGACAAGCCCGGGCTGTTCAAGAACCGTGAAACGCGAGATACTGAAAGGGTCATACAAGCTCCTAAAAATGTTTCACATGAAACATTCATGGGTAATAGTCTTGAATCAAAACGCTTTCCTCATTCCGGCCACCGCAGAACCTATGGCGTCACGGTCCAGGTCACGGCAGAGACCGTCCAGTATCAGCTCTCCCTGGAAAAAGACAAGAATCCGGTCGGCAAACTGAAGGATTTCATCCAGCTCAGGTGATGAGAACACCAGAGCGGTTCCCGAGGTCCGGCACCGGTCAAGAAGGATGGTCCATACAGCCAGGGTGGAATCATGGTCAAGTCCCCGGGTGGGGTTTTCCAGAAGCAGGAGTCTTGGGTTGTCAGGCAGAAGGGAAAGCAGGAACCGCTGCTGGTTGCCGCCTGACAGGGAATCCACTGTGGAATCGGGTTTGGCCTTGATCCAGAAATCACGGATCGCCTTTCGGGCCCTGTCTTCGGCCTGTTTTTTCCTGAAAAAAAGAGAACACCCCGACCGGTTCAGGGCCACATGTTCAGTCAAGGTCAGGCCTGAAATCAGGCCATCTTCCATGCGGGAGCCAGGCACAAAAACCACGCCTCTGGAAGAAAACTCCCTGAAGGACCGTCCCGAAAGACAGAAATCATCAAGAGTGATGGAACCGGATCGGAGCGGTTCAAGCCCTGCTGCCACACGGAGGAAAAGCTCCTGGCCGCTTCCTTCGAGCCCGGCAAGTCCCAAGACTTCTCCGGAACAGATACGGAGTGACAAAGGTTTCAGAGACACCCGCCCGTCCGTTGCCGCCACATCATCCAGAAAAAAGAACGGGTTCCCGGGTTCATGGTGGTCAGAAGGAACCGGGGCCTGACTCTCGGGAAACATGCAGCGCAAAAGATCCATGGAATCAAAAGGGGCGGAAAAATGCCCGCTGACCTTTCCCTGTCTCAGCACCGTGGCTTCATCACACAGGCTGGCCACATCCTCGAGTTTGTGGGAGACGAGAATCACACTTTTTCCCAGATCACGCAGTCGTGAAAGGCAGGTGAAAAGGGCTGACTTCTGAACATCGGTGATGCCCGTGGTGGGTTCATCCAGAATCAGAACCTGCACGCCAAGGGACATGAGACGGACGATTTCCAGTTGCTGCCGTTCCCCGAGTGTGAGGCTGCGAAGGGGAAGATCGGGGTCCAGGCAAAAGCCCAGCTCATCGGAGATTTTCAGAAAGTCCAGAAGGATTCTTTTTTTTTGAAGAAAAAACCCATGAGATCGGCCGATCATCAGGTTGTCCAGTACGGTCAACTGGGGGAAATCCATGGGTTCCTGGTACAGCATGCCGATTCCGGCGGCAAGCGCTTTCTCCGGAGACCCCAGGTCAACATCTCGGCCGGAGAGGTGGATACGGCCGGACGTGCGGGGAAGAAACCCTGACAGAATCTTCATCAGGGTGCTCTTTCCCGCACCGTTTTCGCCGAGAAGGGCATGGATGCTTCCTTCCCGGACGGTAAAACTCACCGAGTCGAGGGCCCGGAGCGAACCATAGGTTTTATGGATATCGATCAGTTGTATCACGGCTCACCTAGGAACAGAGGGTCAAACCATCACACGCTATTTTCTGGATTTTCCACCCATGCCTTTCAGAAATTTCTTCATGTACCAGATCTGCATGTCGGTCGCGGTTTCGCCGGATTTGAGAAACACGGTGCCGTCGTCAAAGGTGAGCGGACCTTTGAACAGGTTGATCTTTCCCGAGCCCAGATCGGCGGTGAACCGGTCGAGAGCGGCGGCCGCATCTTTTGAAAGGGCGGGACCCTTGGCAAACCCCACCGGGCTTTTATCCGGATGGTTGAGGTTTTTGAAATCCGGAGCCAGCCATTCCCAGCTCTGGCTAAGTCTTCCGGTCATACTTTTTTTCACGTAAGCCACGTAGCTGGGACCCCAGTTGTAGTAGGGCACGCCCAGGCAGACGTCGGCGGCCCCGTCACAGGCGTTTTTGTATTCGTAGGGAATGGCGAAGACGGTTTTGCCCCGCTGGCGTTTCTGGCGGGCCACGGTGCAGGCTTCGGGGGTGTCGAGTCCGGAGATCACCACGTCGTAACCTGAATCAAAAAAGGTGCCGGCCACCTGGGTGGGGTCGGCCGTCACTCCGGGGATGTTGAACCAGAAGCCGATGAACGAGGTATCGAAACGCAAGTCCTGGGGTTTTTTTTTCAGCACTTTGTCCCAGGCGTAACGGGCGCCGAGGTAACAGGATACGGCCAGCCGACGCGTCTCGTCGTTTACCAGGGGACCCAGGTAGGCGATTTTTCCGGTTTTCGTGGTCATGGCGGCGGTGAATCCGGCCATCATCTTGGTGTACTCCATCCGGCCCATGACGTTGCTGAGGTTTTTCGGAGCTTTCTTTGTCAGGGCCCCGTCACCGGAAACGTGGATGAAGTCGATGGTGGGATGCTTCCGGGCTGCCTCGAGGATTCCGTCACTCATGTCGTCGGAATTGGCGATGATCAGACGGGCGCCTTTGGAAATCAGGTCGTCTACCAGCTGGGGAACGGTGACGCCAGGGCGATCCGCAGGGTTGACCTTGTCGATGTAGATCATGCGGGCTCCAGGAACCTTTTTTTCCACGTATTTTCCCGCATCGAAATGGGCCTGGCTCCAGCCCCGGTCATTGTATGGGCCTACCAGCAGGAGCCCGAAGGTCAGGGGTTTTGCAGCCGCAGCCGAACCACAGAAAAGGATGGCCAGAAAAAAGCAGGGGAAAAGAATCCGGAAACGGGAAAGAAACGGGCTGAACATAAAAAACCTCCTGGATGGTGGACACCATATCGCCTCCACAGGATTGTGGTGGCCTGACGGGGTGGCTGCTTCAGACAATGCCCAGCCTGGAAAGGGTGTGGGCCAGGCCATCGACGCCAAGAACCTGAACCGCGTGGATTCCGAGGCTTCGGGCGCTTTCGATGTTTTTAGGGGTGTCATCGAAAAAAAGGACACGGTGGGCCGGAGAGGTGAGCTGGTTCAGGACATAATCGAATGTGGATACTTCCGGTTTGATCCGGCCGATTTCATGGGAGGGAAAGTTGTGATCGAAATACCGGTCCAGTTGGTAACGGTCCCGGAGCATTTCCCAGTGCATGGCGTTGGTGTTGGACAAGCTGACCAGGGTGTAACGCCCCCTGAGGCCGGAAAGAAGGCGGCGCGACCCGGGAAACATCTCCGAGGCCCAGGAGGCGAAGTGGTAAAGAAACTCGTCCACGGTAACACAAAGGCCGTACTCGCGGATGACACCCTGGGCAAAGGTGTCGGCGTCGATGCTCCCTGTTTCAAATCCGCGCACGGCGTCGGACTGGAACCAGATCGCCCACAGTTCTTCCACGGTGAACCGGCCCATGGTCCATTCCAGCATTTTTTCCACACCGGTGAGCTTGATGAATACCCCGCCCAGATCGAAGATCAGGGTATCCACCGTTTCCATGGGAATCAACTGATCCCTGTCCCTCATGATTCCTCGCCTGCTGAGATGTCCATGTCGCGATGGGGAGGTTTCTTTCTCCGGGTCCTGTTGCGCTTGCGTTTGGGCTTGTCTTTATTTTCAGCGCCCGCAGTCTCGGGACGTTCGCTTGAACCTTCACCATGCCGTTCACTGGTCCGTTGCTCACCGGACCGTTCCGGGGATCGTCCGCGTGACCCGTCCGCACTCCGGGTATTCCGGTTCAGGCCGCTGCGACTCCCGGGCCTCTTTCCCTTACGGGGGCGAAGGGGCTCGGCTTTGGCTTCTTCCGGGTCCCCGGGATCATGGGTGGGTTCGGGCGGTTCGGCGAGAAGGGCGTCGTCGGGATGTTCGCAGACCAGGTCGTTGCCCAGGAACGCTTCGATATCCGGGATATGGAACGAATCGTCCTCGCAGGCGAAACTCACGGAAATCCCGCTGCTTCCGGCCCGGCCTGTCCGGCCGATGCGGTGGACGTAATTTTCGGCGTCCTGGGGCAGGTTGTAGTTGATCACATGGCTGATGTCATCGATATGGATACCCCGAGCCGCCACGTCGGTGGCCACCAGGATGCGAAACTGTCCTTCGCGGAAACCCTCAAGAGCCCTGATCCGTTTGTTCTGCTGGATTTCACCGGAAATAAGGGCGGTGGATATCCCGTAGCTCAACAGTTTTTTCGCCAGATCCCGGGCCTGGTCCCGGCGGTTGGTGAAAACGAGAACACGTTCCAGGTTGTTGGAGATGATCAGGTTGTAGAGAAGGGCGAATTTTTCATCGCGTGTGGTGATGTAGACCACCTGTTTCACGGATTCCGCCGCCACATGCTCGGGCTCGATTTCCACTTTGCAGGGGTCCGTGGTCCACTGTTCGGCCAGACGGTTGACTTCCGGGGTGAAGGTGGCGCTGTAGAAGAAGGTCTGGCGCTGGGATTTCTGGGGCGTGCTGTAGATGATCTTCCGCACGTCCGGGATGAAGCCCATGTCCAGCATGCGGTCGGCCTCGTCCAGAACAAGAATTTCGATCTTGTCCAGCCGGATGAGTTTCTTGTGTTGAAAATCAAGAAGACGGCCGGGCGTGGCCACCATGATATCGATGGGCCTTTCCTTCAGGGTTTGCATCTGACGCTCGTAACCTGTTCCGCCGAACACTGAGATCACCTTGAACGGGGTGTATTTGCTCAGGGCCAGGGCATCTTTCTCGATCTGGAGCACCAGTTCCCGGGTCGGAGCCAGGATCAGGGCCCGGGGGTAACCTTTGGGAGGACCGCCTTTGATGGGGTTCCGGATCATCCGGGTCAGGATGGTGATCAGAAAGGCGGCGCTTTTCCCTGTGCCGGTCTGGGCTTTACCGATGGCGTCTTTTCCCTTGAGGGCCTCGGGCAGAATGCCCGCCTGAACCGGGGTGCAGTACTGGAAATTCAGATCGGCGATGGCGTGGAGGATCTGGGGAGGGAGATCCAGGTCGTGGAAACGCGTTTTGCCTTCCATGGGAGGAACCTGAAACAGGTCCGGGTTCCAGGCCGGCTGACGCGGGGGACGCTCCGGCCGGACTTCCTGGCCTGGCTCCTGACGCGGGCGTTCCGGCTTCAGATCCTGCCGGGATTCCTGGCGAGGGCGCTGGGGCCTGTCCTGTCGGTCTTCCTTCCTGTTATCACGCCTGGGTTTGTCGTGTTTCCGGAACGGGCGTGAATCTTTCGTGTCGTTCAGGGGAATGTCTTTCGCAGCTTCCCTTGAACGCTCGGCGAAGGGGATGGCCCCCGATTTTTTTCTCTTGAATAAGTTCCTTATTTTGTTGAATAACGTTTTAAACAACCCTTGACCCTTTATGATAAATGATCGTGAATGATGAAAATGTGGAGACCGCGCGCGGGTCCACAGCCAACGACACGCATGTTTTAAATGTAACCACCTGGAAAATGAGGTAATTATAATGACGGGCGCATCATCGGGGCGACGGGTAAATATAACCCCCAAAGCCATACAATTACAAGGAAAAACAAGAGGGCTCCGATGACGGGGGTTTCGAATAAAAACGGGATGATACAATTCCCTTCCTCGGAAGGTCCTTTTTATGGTAGGAAGAGGGCTGATCCGGCCTGGCTGATCGGAAAAATCACGCCGGAATGAAAGATACAGGATTTTTTAAGACGCCATCGTACTGATGGCATGAACCAGGACAGGACAGCCGTGTCAAAGCCCAGATCCTCGAAACCCCGTCATGGGGGGAACAGAAAAAAAGAACCGATCCGCTATCTTGACGCCCTGGTGGCCGGCGAATCGGGCGAGGTGTTCGAACTGCCGGGTTACGCCGCTGTGGGCATGGCCGGTCCCCATCTGGTTCCCCTTACCGTGGACAACACGGTTCAAATGCCCCACGGCGGAGAGCTGATGCTGCTTCCCGGGCGGATCCCCCTGGTCTACAACATCAGGAAACGGGAAATAGAGGCCCTTCCGGAAAACCCCTACGAACCGGGCCGGCCTGTGTTCCCTGTGGCGATTTTCAACAGCCCCGGCTATGTCAACGCCTTTGTCAGCGCTTTCGAAGAACGGGAGGGAGCCGGATTTCTTCCCCTTTTTTCCTATGGAGCCGCAGGCTGGGGACCGGGAGGTTTCCGGTCGTCGGTTATCCAGGTGGACTGGGAACGCCGTCAGGACCTCCGCCTGATGCCTGAAGACAAGATCCAGGAGGGGGTGAAACGCTACAGGCATCAGATGCCGGAAAATCGCCTGAGATCCCACCTGGAGCATTGCGCCCTTGTTAGCGGCTGCCCGGCGGCCAAAAATTTTTTCATCGGCCGCTGCGAGGCTCCTCTTCCCAGTTCCCGGCAATGCAACGCCAGGTGCCTGGGATGCATCTCCCTCCAGAACGAACCGGGGATTTCCTGCTGCCAGGAACGCATCGCCTTCACACCCACGCCCGATGAAATCCGGGAAGTGGCCACGGCCCATATCGACAAGGTGCCCGACGGGGTGGTGAGTTTCGGACAGGGCTGCGAGGGGGATCCCCTCATGGTGGCCGACGTGCTCCGGGAAGCCATTGTGGACATCCGGAAAACAACCGCTGACGGCACCATCAACCTGAACTCCAACGCCAGCCTTCCCGGTCAAGTGGAACGGTTGTTCCACAGCGGCCTCGACAGCATCCGGGTCAGCATGAACAGCGTGAGAAAACCCTGTTACACCGCTTACTTCAGGCCCAACGGTTATGAATTTGACCATGTTGTCGAATCCATCCGGGTGGCGGCGGCCAAAGGGGGACATGTGGCCATCAACTACCTGAACTGCCCGGGTGTCACGGACACACCCGAAGAATTCGAGGCTCTGACCCGTTTTCTCGAACAGAACCCCGTGCATCTGATCCAGTGGCGGAACCTGAACTACGATCCCCTGCGCTACAGGATCATCATGGAACAGGCCGACAGCCAAGGCACGAGCATGGGCATGGGCCGGGTGATCTCATCGTTAAAAAAACGGTTTCCCGCATTGAAACACGGGTACTTCAATCCTTCCAAACAGAACTTCTGGAAAAAAAAATAGAGGAACAGACCATGCAGTGGATCGAGATCAAGGTCGTTTACGAACCCGACGACAACCTGATGGTGGACGAGCTGATCGCCGCCGTGTTCGAGGACGCCGACACCGGCGGAGTGGCGGTGGAACGTCCCGACATCGAACCGGACGAAGGCTGGGACCCGGGGCCGGTGAGCCGGCCCGATCATTTCGCCGTCAAGGGCTTCATCCCCTCGGACGAAAACGCCGAAGCGACCCTGGCCCTCATCGAACAGGGTCTGGAACGCCTGAAAAACCAGGGAATCGTCCTCAGCCTCCACACCAGGACCTTTGCCGAGGAAGACTGGTCCGAAACATGGAAAGAGCATTTCTGGCCTGAAAACATCACGGCCCGGCTGGTGGTGAAACCCACCTGGCGGGACTACGATGCGAAACCCGGTGAATCGGTCATCGAAATCGACCCGGGCATGGCCTTTGGAACCGGCACCCATCCCACCACCCGGATGTGCGTGACCCTCATCGAACGTTATCTGAAAAAAGATGACAGCTTCCTCGACATCGGCACCGGTTCGGGCATCCTTCTCATCGCCGCCCACATTCTGGGAGCCGGTCCCATGACCGGCACGGACCTCGACATGACCGCCGTGGAAACCGCCGAAAAGAACCTGATCCTGAACCGGGTTCCACGTGACAGTTTCACCCTGGTCCACGGCCATCTGGCCGAACAGGTGAAAACCACATTCAAGGTGGTGGCCGCCAATATTCTGGCCGAAGTCATCGTAGGACTTGTCCCGGACCTGCACAAGGTCACGGAAAAGGGCGGCCTGTTCATCTGCTCGGGCATCCTGGCGGAAAAAGCCCCCATGGTGGCCGACAGCCTCGCGGCCCAGGGTTTCACCATTCTCGACACCCTGGTTCAGGACTCCTGGGCCGCCATGGTGGCGGTTTTCGGTCAAGGGATATAGCTTTTAGACGTTTATTCGTTTAGGCCTTTCGTAGACTTCATCTCGAATACGATTTTTTATCAACCGACCAAATTTTCATTGACAATTTTTAGCAGATGTCCATTTATTATCTAATCAGTTGACTGGCTGGGAAAAAATCCGCCGGTTGGCCCCCATCCGCTTTTCTGTATTCAACGTGTTGAAATACCAGTTTGTTGTGTGAGACATGCCCTTCGTGTCAAGGGTTTTCCATGTCCTTTTGAAAGCTCTGTCTTGATACATATTAAAAACAAAAGGAGGAGAACGGTGAAACGAAAACATGGAATGTTGCGTGGTCTGGTCTGTCTGATGTTTTGTGTCTTGCTGTGTCTTGGACTTTCAGCCTGCAAAACAGAACCGGTGACGCCGGACAAGGTGACCGCCAGCGACGGGGCTTTTGACGACAGGATCGTGGTCCAGTGGACCGTGATCAAAGACGGAGAGGACAAAAGCGATGCCAACGACGGCTACCGGGTCTATCGTTCCAAAGACGTCCAGACAGGCTACCAGATGGTGGGCGACCGGATCCAGGGCTTTGTGTTCGAGGACAGGACCGCGGAAACAGGGGTCTACTACTATTACAGGGTCAAGGGCGTGGTGGTGACAAAGTCCGGCGCGGTGGAAAGCCAGATGAGCGTCTTTGACCAGGGATACCGGGGAATCAGTCCGTTTACCTGGCTGAACCAGAGGAACGTGAAAACAGGATACGGGACAGTAAAGGGCAAGTCCGTGAGAGAGGACAGCGGCTGGGCCTGGCTTGGGGTTCCCTACGCCCGGCCGCCGATTGGGGATCTGAGGTGGAGGGCTCCCCGGGAACCCGAAGCCTGGGAAGGAGAGCTGGACGCCGAGGAATTCTGCAGTTTCTGTCCCCAGTACGGCAACGTGCTTTCGGAAACGGGCCGGGGTACATACAAAGGCCAGGTGGTGGGTGACGAAGACTGTCTGTACCTGAACATCTGGCGGCCCCAAAGCGAAAAGAAGCTTCCCGTGTACGTGTTTGTCCACGGGGGTGGTAATGTGTTCGGACGTTCCGACCTGTCCATCTACAACGGCGCCAATTTTGCCATTCAGTCGGACATGGTGTTTGTGTCTCTCAACTACAGGCTGGGCCACCTGGGATGGTTCAAATACGGATCCATGGACAACAAAGACCCCCTGGACGCATCGGGAAACTACGGAACCCTGGACATTCTCAAAGCCCTGGAATGGATTCGTGAGAACATCGCGGCCTTTGGCGGCGATCCGGATAACGTCACCCTCACCGGACAGAGCGCGGGGGCCATCAATACGTACAGCATGATGGTCTGCCCCATGGCCAGAAACCTGTTTCACCGGGCCATTCCCATGAGCGGCTTTCCGCTGTCCATGCCGGTGTCCGTGGCTGAAACCCGGGGAACGGCCGTGATCACACGATTGTTGAAACAGGACGGCTACGCGGACAGCACCCTCGCGGCCAGACGGTTTATCGAGACCAAGGGGGACGCCTGGATCGCCGCCTACCTGAGATCGAAAAGCATCGAAGAGCTGATGCCGCCGAACATGGCCGGCCCCTCGGGTATTCCCCTGGACGGAGGTCTGGGTATTATTGCGGCCATGGGCGTCTATGAAGACGGGCATGTGATACCGAAAAACATGGCAGTCTGCCTGAAAGAGGGTTCCTACAACCGGGTGCCTGTGCTCTTGGGCAACACCATTGACGAGATCAAGCTGTTTCTGCCCATGTTTCTCGGAGACCCCGATTCGGTCTGGGATTTCATCCAGAACGTGGACACGGACAATGTGGAACTGGAGGTGTCCGAGCTGATCTATCCCGTGTTCATGCCCCTTCTTCCCATGCTGGAACCGGTGAACCACATGAGCAAGATGGTGTTCCAGGGTTACGGCGTGGATTCCAGCGTTCGGTCCATGGTTGAACATCAGGACACTATCTACGTGTACAAGTGGGCATGGGACGAGGAACCCCAGCCCCTGGACATCGTGCTCGGCGCGTCCCATGCCCTGGATATTCCCTTTGTGTTCAATACCTTCATATCCGACAAGGAAACGCTGACCCGGCTGGCCTGGAGCGAGGCCAACAAACCGGGCCGGGAATACCTGTCGGAAGTCATGATGCGGTATTTTTCGACATTTGCCAAAACAGGAAACCCCAACACGGCCGGTCTTCCGGCCTGGACACCCTGGAACCCGGCGGACGGTGCGAACAAGCGGATCGTTCTCGACACGTGCGGGCCTTACATGTCACCGGATGTGGTGGAAGAAGACGAGAAGATGGATCTTTCGGAGATGATCCGTGAGATGAAGATTCTGTTCGGGATCTGAGGGAACAGCCAGAAAAAGTCCCCCTGTTTTAACGGGGGACCTGTTTCTGTTCCGGCGTAAAAAATAACCAGGCGATGATCAGGGCGCTTCGTTCAGGGTATAGGTGAACGTCACTCCCCGGATCAGAAGGTTGGCAGACCATTTGGAACTGTTGTTTGTAAGCGGATAGGCGAAAATCACCAGGGCCTGACCGTTGTTGTTGACGGTCTGGTTGGCTGAGGGGGTCACGGAAAAGGACTGAACCGTGGCGCTGGCACCGGTTGAGGCAATCACGGTATTGGTGTGCAACGGGAGGTAACTCGCAGAGAAATTCTGGACATAGGTATTCATTTTCAGATCGTTGGTCGGGTCGTTGTCATAGATGTGGTAGGTAATGCTGGTGATGACCGCTCCGTCAGGTAGGTTGGCCTGAGCCATCATGGATCCTGTGGAGTCGGCGGTGGTGATCCTTGCCCCGCCGTTTCCGAAACCACTGGAATAGGCGTCCGTGCTGAGCCTGGGCCGGAACAGGTCACCGGAAACGGTGACCCGGTGTGTTCTCGCCGTGGAATAGGCCAGGCGTGGGACGGTGAGGTCCCCGGTCATGGTTCCCCCGGTGCTATCGAGTTTGTTGTTTAAAAGGGTTTCCAGTTCCACGACATCCGAAGCATCCGCTTTGTCGTTTACCGCATCGGCCAGGGTTTCAAAATTGGCGTTCACCTCGCTGGCCTTGGCCGGGGTTCCGGACACAAAAACGTGGGGAACGATCACATCCACCGCTTTCACGATGCCGGTGGCCGCGAAAATGACCGAGACGATCATCAGAATCATGGAATAACGTTTTTTCATCGGTGTCTCCTTTATCTCAAGATGAGCTGTTTTAATTCGTTTCGTTCTATTTCCAGTTGCTTTCGTCCCACTTCTCCTGGTCCCAGGTCAGGTCTTTGGGCCCGCTGTCACCGGAACACCCGATGACGGTGAAGGCGGCCAAGACCAGAAAGGCCAACAAAAACCATCGTTTGACGTTTGCCATATCTCCTCCATTGTCAAAAAATTTTGTGATGAATGAAACGGACTCTTCCTTTACATGTCATAATGACGATGATGTCAAGGTCTTTACGGTATTTTCTCCGGCAAATCAGTGAGTTTGATCACAGGTTTTGTGTATTTACACATGAAAAGATAATCGCCGGAAGTAACGACATATCACATGGAGTCATCCGCCATTCGACGTTGGATGTTGGGCGTTGGATGTTCGACGTTCATCATTTGTTCATGTTATCGCGTCATCCTGCCACCCCGGTCCAGGCTCCGGTACTGGATCGCCTCGGAAACATGGACGGCACGGATGTCCTGTTCTCCGGCAAGATCGGCGATGGTCCGGGAGATCTTGATCACCCGGTTGTAGGCCCGGGCCGAAAGACCCAGGCGGTTGATGGCCTGTTCCAGAAGACTCAGGCTTTCGGCGTCCAGGGCGCAGTGTCTGTGGATCATCCGGTTGGTCATCTGGGCGTTGGCGTGGATGGCCGCTTTCATGAAACGTTTGCTCTGAATGTCACGGGCTGCCGAGACCCGGCTCCTCACATCGGCCGAGGTTTCCGAAGCCCGGCCTTTGCGGATTTCCCTGAACGGCACGGCAGGCACGTCGATGTGCAGGTCGATTCGGTCCAAAAGAGGCCCGGAAAGCCGGGAACGGTATCGGTCGATCTGGGCCGGCGAACAGGTGCAGGCGTGGGTGGTGTCGGTCATGTAGCCGCAGGGACAGGGGTTCATGGCGGCGATCAGGCTGAACGACGAGGGAAAGGTCAGGCTGGAGGCGGCCCGGGAAATGGTGACTTTCCGGTCTTCCAGGGGCTGGCGCAGCACTTCGAGCACGTGTTTCCGGAATTCGGGAAGCTCGTCGAGAAAAAGAACCCCGTTGTGGGCCAGACTCACCTCGCCGGGCCGGGGATGGTGGCCTCCGCCGATGAGTCCCGCGTCGGAAATCGTGTGGTGCGGGGCGCGGAACGGTCGACGGGTGACCAGGGCCTGGTCTTTTTCCAGGATTCCCGCCACGGAAAAAATCGCCGTGGTCTCGATGGCCTCTTCAAAGGACAGGGGAGGAAGGATAGAGGGAAAACTCCGGGCCAGCATGGTCTTTCCCGACCCGGGCGGCCCTGTCATCAGCATGTTGTGACCACCGGCGGCCGATATCTCCAGGGCCCGCTTCACGTGTTCCTGGCCCATGATCTCGGAAAAGTCCGTGTCATGCCGGCCCCCGTCCCGGAACAGGGTGTGGACGTCCGTGGTTTCGGGAACAAGGTCCACGTTCCCGAGAACAAAGCCCACCACCTGGGACAGGGTCTTGGCCGGATATACGTCAAGCCCCTGGACCACCGAGGTTTCGCGCCGGTTCTCGTGGGGAACCACGATGCTTTGAAAGCCCGCCTTTCTTGCCGCCATGGCCATGGGAAGCGAGCCTTTCACCGGTTTCAGGCGTCCGTCGAGGGAAAGTTCCCCGAAAAAAAGAAAGGGCGCGACCCGGTCCTGGGGCAAAGCTCCCGAGGCCGTGAGAATGGCCATGGCCGTGGGAAGGTCAAAGGCGGTGCCGTCTTTTTTCACGTCAGCCGGTGCCAGGTTCACGGTGATCCGGTCGTCGGGAAAGGTGTAACCGGAATTTTTGATGGCGGCCCGGACCCGCTCCCGGCTTTCCTTGACCGCGGCATCGGGCAGGCCCACGGTGACAAAGGCCGGAAGCCCGAACCTTATATCCACCTCCACATCGACCATGGAACCGTGGATTCCCTCCACGGCGCAGCTTGAAATACGGGACAGCAAGGCTCCTCCTTTTGGTGCTGGGTCATGAATCGGCTTCGAATCATGAAAAAATGAACGTCGAACATCCAACG
>CAZWTY010000076.1:0-22165 GCA_964637565.1 uncultured Desulforapulum sp. | reverse complement strand
CGCAAAGGAATGAACCATGCTGGTGATGATTGATAATTACGATTCGTTTACCTATAATCTCGTCCAGTACCTGCGGATGCTGGGAACGGAAATCCGGGTGTTCCGGAACGACGCCCTGACCGTCAGGGAACTGGAGGCCATGAAGCCCGAGGGCATCGTGATCTCACCCGGTCCGGGACGCCCGGACGGCGCGGGAATCAGCCTGGACTGCATCGCCTATTTCGCGGGCCAGGTCCCGATTCTGGGTGTGTGCCTGGGTCACCAGAGCATCGCCCAGGCTTTCGGGGCCGATGTGATCTCGGCCAAACGGTTGATGCACGGCAAGACCTCCATGGTCACCTCCGACGGGAAGAATCTGTTTGACGGCATGACCAAACCGTTTCAGGCCATGCGCTACCACTCCCTGGCCGTGGACCCTGCGACCCTGCCCGAATGTCTTGAAATCACGGCGGAAGCCGACGACGGCGAAATCATGGGCATCCGCCACAAAACCATGCGGGTGGAAGGCATCCAGTTCCATCCCGAATCCATCATGACGCCTCTGGGTAAACGGATGCTGCGGAATTTTTTGAAACTTTCACGGGGCGAGATACAATAAAAAACAAACGTCCAACATCCAACGTTCAACGTTGAACGTCCAATATGAGGATTGCGGGCCTTATTGATTAAGGAGAGAGCACCATGTTCCGAGAGTACCTGAACCGCATCATCCGGCGGATCGATCTTTCAGACTCCCAGATGTCCCAGATGATTTCGGACATCTTGACCGGCACCATTCCCGACACCCAGATCGCCGCGTTCATGGGCGCCCTGGCCACCAAGGGGGAAACATACGAGGAACTGGCGGGAGCGGCCCAGGCCATGAGGCGGCACGCGGTTCGTGTCCACTGCCACGCATCCACGGTGATCGACACCTGCGGCACCGGAGGCGACGGCATGAACACCTTCAACATCTCCACCACCACGGCCTTTGTGGTGGCGGGCTGCGGCGTCACCGTGGCCAAACACGGCAACCGCAGTGTGTCCAGCAAGTGCGGCAGCGCCGATGTTCTCGAAGGCTTAGGGGTCAACCTGGACACGGATCCAGAAATCGTGGAAGAAGCCATCGGCGAAATCGGCATCGGCTTCCTTTTCGCCCCCAAATACCACGGGGCCATGCGTTTCGCGGCCAAAGCCCGGAAGGAAACGGGCATCCGCAGCATCTTCAACATGCTGGGGCCTCTGTGCAATCCGGCGGGCGCCAACTGCCAGCTTCTCGGCGTCTACGCCCCGGAACTCACGGAGATGTTCGCCCAGGCCCTGAACAAACTGGGAACACGGCGGGCCCTGGTGGTTCACGGTCACGACGGCCTCGATGAGATTTCCGTCTGCGCCCCCACAAGGATTTCCGAACTGAACGAAGGCATGATCAAAACCTACGACATCACCCCCGAGGATTTTTTCGGGGAAAGCGCCAACGAAGACGACCTTCTCGGAGGCGAGGTCTCCGAAAACGTGGCCATCACCCGTAACATCCTCGAAGGAAAAGAAAAAGGGCCCAAACGGAACGTGGTGCTTTTGAACTCGGCGGCAGCCCTGGTGGCAGCGGGCCAAGCAGACACGATCCGGGCCGGGCTCACGCTGGCGGAACAGAGTATCGACAGCGGCAAGGCCATGGAAAAACTGACGGCTCTGGCGGATTACACCCAGATGAACGGATGATGATGTTTTTTACCTCCGGCAGCCCTGCCGGGGGCCAAATTTTTGAAAAGTTTGACAAACATGTTTTGCTGACGCCCCATCCCATTTGTCCAGATTTTTAAAATCTGGTCCCCCGGAAGGGCCGCCGGAGGCATATTAAAAGGTAAACTCATGTCCAACGATTTTTTGACGCGCATCGTGGAGCACAAGAAAAAGGAAATCGAAGACGCACGGAAACGTGTGAGCGAGGCGGATCTTCGGAAACTGGCGGAAAAGCGGGACGCCTGCCGTCCGTTTTATCAGACCCTTGCTGCGATGAAAGGGGACGCGGTGTCCATCATCGCCGAGATTAAGCGGGCCAGCCCGTCCAAGGGCGATATTCGGGCTGATCTTGATCCGTCAGCGTTGGCTGCGGCCTATGAACAGGGCGGGGCCGCCTGCCTTTCGGTGCTCACTGACAGCGCGTTTTTCAAAGGGGGTTTTTCGGACTTCGAAGCGGCCCGCAAGGCCTGCGGTCTTCCCATGCTCCGCAAGGATTTCCTGGTTTCCGAATACCAGATTTTCGAATCAGCGGTTCTCGGGGCCGATGCCGTGCTTCTCATCGCCCGGATTCTCACAAAAGAGATGATGAAAAAGCTTTACGATCTGGCCACGGACCTGGGCATGGACGCCCTGGTCGAGATCCATACGGACGAGGATCTGGATTCAGCCCTGTCCGTGGGCGCGAAACTCATCGGCATCAACAACCGGAACCTTTCGTCCTTTGACACGGATATTTCCCGGGCTGTCCGCCTGGCCCAAGGCCTTGACAGGGATCAGATCCCCGTGGCGGCCAGCGGAATCTCCACACGGGCGGACATCGAAAAGAACCTTTCCGCCGGGATCAACCATTTTCTCATCGGGGAAAGCCTGGTACGGGCGGATGACACGGTGACGTTCATGAAAGCACTGATCACAGGGAGCGTCGCACGATGAACAGTCCCCAGATCAAGATCTGCGGCCTCACCGATGTCAGCCAGGCCCTGGCCTGCGCCGAACTCGGTGCCGACGCCATCGGCCTGGTGTTCTTTCCCCAAAGCCCCCGGAGCGTGTCGGTTGAAACGGCGCGGGCGATATCGGACGCGTTGCCGAAACACGTCGCGCCCACCGGCGTTTTCGTAAACGAACCCTTTGATGGGATTCTTGAAAAAGTCGAACGCTGCGGTTTAAAAGCTGTCCAGCTTCACGGCGACGAAAGCCCGGAGCTGGTGTTGAAACTGGTGAACCGGGGCCTTCGGGTGATCAAGGTCCTTTATATGGAAAGCGAACCCCATGTGCGGGACATCGGCCATTACGATCCGTCGGCCTTTCTCGTGGAATGCGCCAAGGGGATTCTTCCAGGCGGCAACGCCCTGGCCTGGAATTTCAGAAACATACGGAACGTCAGGACGGAAAAACCTTTGATCATCGCCGGCGGCCTGTCTCCCGACAACATCGGTGACGCCATCCTCTCGGCCCTGCCCGATGCGGTGGACGTGAGTTCCGGCGTCGAAAGCATCCCCGGACAAAAAGACCTCGCCAAAGTGGCGTCGTTCATAACCCGTGTAAAAAACTGCGACATGGGCCAACAAGCAAGGAGAATTTTTTCATGACAGCACAAGCATCACAACCCGATGACCGTGGTCATTTCGGTGTTTTCGGAGGAAGATACGTGGGCGAAACCCTGATGCCCGCCATCCTCGAACTGGAAGAAGCGTACACCCGCATCTGCGGAACAAAGGAGTTCAGAGAAGAACTTGCGGCCCTCTTCACCCATTACGTGGGTCGGCCCACACCCCTTTACCATGCGAAACGCCTGTCCGAACACCTGGGCGGGGCGGCCATCTACATGAAGCGCGAAGACCTGGCCCACACCGGAGCCCACAAAATCAACAACACCCTGGGCCAGGCCCTTCTGGCGAAATACATGGGCAAAAACAAGCTCATCGCCGAAACCGGAGCCGGTCAGCACGGCGTGGCCACAGCCACCACCGCCGCCCTTTTCGGCATGGAATGCAAGGTGTTCATGGGCGTTGAGGACATCCGCCGCCAGGCCCCCAATGTCCAGCGCATGGAACTCTTGGGTGCCACGGTGGTTCCCGTGGATTCGGGGACAGGCACCCTCAAAGACGCCATGAACGAGGCCATGCGCTACTGGGTGGGCGCGGTGCGCGACACCTTCTACGTCATCGGCAGCGTGGCCGGCCCCCATCCCTATCCCCGAATGGTCCGGGATTTCCAGACGGTGATTGGCGAGGAGGCCCGGAAGCAGATCCTCGATCAGGCCGGACGCCTGCCCGACCAGCTGGTGGCCTGCGTGGGCGGCGGAAGTAATGCCATGGGGCTTTTCTATCCTTTCCTGGACGATCCGGTGAAGATCACCGGAGTGGAAGCGGCCGGAAAAGGTATCGACACAGGATTCCACGCCGCCACCATCGGCCACGGAAGCGTGGGGGTTCTCCACGGCTCCAAATCCTACGTACTTCAGGATGCGGACGGCCAGATCCAGGAAGCCCACTCCATTTCGGCCGGGCTCGACTATCCCGGCGTTGGCCCGGAGCACGCCCATCTCCACGAGACGAAACGGGTGGACTACCAGAACATCACCGACGACGAAGCCCTTGACGCCTTTCAGAAACTCTGCCGTTTCGAAGGCATCATTCCGGCTCTTGAAAGCTCCCACGCCCTGGCCCATGCGTTTAAAATCGCGGTAACCATGTCCAGGGACAGTATCGTCCTGGTCAATCTGTCCGGGCGTGGAGACAAAGACCTGGGTACGGTTTTTTCCGTGCTGAGCAAATCCTGAGGAGAACCGCCATGAACCGTATTCAAAAAACATTCGATACCTTGAAAAATAAGGGCGAAAAAGCCCTGGTGGGCTTTGTCACCGCCGGAGACCCCGACCCCTCCACCTCTTTCGATCTTGTCAGCGCCATGTGCGACGCCGGTCTCGACATCCTGGAACTGGGCATCCCCTTTTCCGATCCCACGGCGGACGGCCCCGTGATCCAGCGGTCGTCGGCAAGGTCCCTCAAAGCCGGAACCACGGTGCCGGCCGTACTGGCCATGCTGAAAAGGCTTCGGGAAAACACGGACATCCCCATCATCCTCTTTTCCTATTACAACCCGATTCACGCCTACGGCCCCGAAAGGTTCTACCAGGATGCCCTCAAAGCCGGAGCCGACGGGGTTCTCGTGGTGGATCTTCCTCCTGAGGAATCGGATGAGCTTACCTGCTTTTTCAAGGGAGACGACTTCTCCATCATACGCCTTGTGGCTCCCACCACGTCGGAAACACGCATGAGGGCCATTGCGGAGTCCGCTTCGGGATTTCTCTACCTTGTTTCGAAAACAGGGGTGACCGGAAGTGATGGGTTGGACACCGGCGATATCGGCGCCCTGTGCGCGACACTGAAATCCGTGTCCGATCTTCCGGTGTGCGTGGGATTCGGAATTTCAACACCCGATGACGTCCGGAACATCGCCCGTTTCGCCGACGGCGTGGTGATTGGAAGTGCCTTTGAAAGGACCATCGAAGAAAACATCGGCAGCGCTGAACTGGTCCACCTCTTGACGGATCAGGTACACGCCTGTAAAAAAGCGGCAAGATAGGAAAAAATGCTTGCAATCCGTCAATTCAAGATATATTGTTCTGTCACAATTCACGAGTGGAAGGCCTGCCTCACCTCCTTCCCTCTGGCCGTGCCCGACTTTTTTATCAACGCTCTTATCGCCGACACCCGTCCTGGGGTGCCGGTTCCTTGGACGTGATTTTAATTAATCACCCCATCAGATAGACCAGTACCCTTCCGCGAGGAAGGGGCCGGAAGACGGAGGCGCTGATTGATATATCCTTTCCTGTATTCAATCATCCCCCCCCCTGCGACCTCCGCTTCCGGTTTTTTTTCACCTGGCTGTGCAACCGGACAGAAAAAACACAGACACCACCCAAGGCGGTCCTTCGTTTCATAGGGAATCTTCCCGGATCCCCAGGAAAAGATCACGCAAAAATGAAGCAAGGAATTCATGGACAATCGCCTCGTATCGTTCTTATAATCAGATCGACTTCACGAAACATGCGAAATTTTATTTAGTTTATTCAAAATGTTATATCAAATCAACCTTATATGGAGAGGTGCATCATGATCAACAGACAAACCGCCTTCTCACTCAACTTAAAACCATACACAAAAACAGGGTGTCATGACTTGTTCAGTGACATTCACAATCGCTACAAGAACCTCAACGAACTGGAATCGGATTTGAAGTGTCGCCAGGAAGACCCGGAAACCCTGAACAAGATCTGGTGGGTCCTCAACTACCACTCGGAGATGCTGGACCAGTCCAGGCGCCTTCGGGCTATCGTGGAAACCAAGCTGGATTCCATTGCAGGGGCCTTCAGGTACTGATTGTCAATCCACCTAAAACGCCCTCCCCATCTTTTCCGCGTTATCTGAAAAAGCATTGTTTTCCAGGAAACAATGCTTTATTGTTCTGTTTTGAAACACGGCTCACGAGCACAACCTGATTTCGATTCATTCGACACAACAAACCCGATACATGAGGAACGGCCATGAGCAAGTTGTCTCCCAAGAAAATCGAGGATATGATCGTCAGCCCCGAGGAAGCCATCGAGTTCATCGAACCGGGGATGAGCATTTTCATTGGAACGGGGGTGGCCGAACCCCGGACCCTGGTCAAGCACCTCATGGACTCCCACGAGCCAAACCTCCAGGATCTGGAGCTGATCCAGATCATCAGCTTCGGAGACGCCATCTCCATCAAGGAGCTGTCCAGCCAGAAGTTCCGCCTGAAAACATTTTTCTCGGGCTGGACAGCCGACGAGGCCATCACCTCCGGCCGGGTGGATTACATCCCCAGCCGGTATTCGGAGATTCCCAACCTTTTCGAGTCGGGGATCATCCAGATCAACGCGGCGTTCATCCAGGTTTCGCCGCCCAACGAAGCCGGCTACTGCTCCTTGGGCGTGGCCGTGGATGTGGCGAGGCAGGTCATGGAAAAAACATCCCTTGTCATCGGTGAGATCAACCCCCAGATCCCCCAGACCTTCGGAGACACGTTCATTCCGGCGTCAGACTTCGCCTATCTCGTGGAATCCAGACACGAACCGTTCTATTTCGTGCGCTGGCCCGTGGACCCTGTATTTGACACCATCGCCGAAAAAGTGGCCTCGGTCATCGAGGACGGCAGCTGTATCGTGTACTCCATCGGCCCCCTGTTCGAAGCCCTCAGCAAATACCTGGTCCACAAGAAAGATCTGGGAATCCATTCCCCTTTCGTCACCGACGCCCTTATGGACGTCATCAAAAGCGGAGCGGTCACCAACCGGAAAAAACGAATTTACCGTGGAAAATCCGTGGTCTCTTACGCACTCGGCACACCCGAGCTGATGCGCTGGCTCGACGCCAACCCCATGATCGAGTTCCAGGCCATCAACGAGGTGTTCAGTCCGGTTCAGATCGGGAAAAACCCCAACTTCATCGCCATCATCCATGCCCGCAAGGTGGACCTCTCCGGCAACGTGGCCCTGCATGTGGGCAAGGGCAACGTGGCCACCGGTCCGGTGGAAGTCATCGACTTTTTCAACGGAGCCGAGCTTTCCCGTGGAGGCCGTTCGATATTCGCCTTGTCCAGCCGGAACCTGAAAGGGGAATCCAACATCGTCCTCACCGTGGACACGTTCCCGAACAAACTCAGTGTCAAGGAATCGGTGGACCTGGTCGTGACCGAATACGGCGTGGCCAGCCTCAAAGGCCGGACAGTAAGAGAGCGGGCCCAGGCCCTGATCGAAATCGCCCATCCTGAAGACCGGGCCGAACTGATCAGGCTGGCCAAAACCCAGAAAATCCTGTACCAGGACCAAATTTTCCTCGAAGACACGTCCCACCTTTATCCCGAACACATCGCCACCCGTGAGACGTTCAAGAACAACCTGATGGTCCGTTTCAGGGCCATCAAGCCCTCGGACGAGGAAGGGATGCGTCGCTTGTTTTACAGGTTCTCGGACACAGCGGTGTACTACCGCTACTTCACCCCGGTGACGGCCATGCCCCATTCCAAAATGCAGTCCTACGTCAACATCGATTACAGCACGATCGTATCGATTGTGGGTCTTGTGGGGGATGTGGGTCACGGACGGATCATCGCCGAGGCGAGGTTTGTGATCAACAAGGACAGAGCATACGGTGACGTGGCCTTTGTCGTGGACGAAGGGTACCAGAACCTGGGCATCGCCAGCTACCTCTACAGCCGTCTGATCGAACTGGCCAAAGAAAAAGGCCTCAAGGGGTTTACGGCGGACGTGCTTTCATCCAACCGTGAAATGCTCAAGGTCCTGGGAAAATTCGGCAACGACGTCAAGTCACGGATGGAAGACGGGGTTCTTTCCCTGACCATTGATTTTAAACCATAGAACGGACACACCATGATTCTGAAACTTTTTCTCCTGTTCACCCTGGTTCCCCTTCTCGAAATCCTGATTCTCATGCAGATCAGCCTTCTTCTGGGTCCCCTTGCCACCATCATCCTGGTGGTGGGAACCGGTTTTGCCGGAGCAAGCCTTGCCAAACTCCAGGGCCTCCAGACCGTACTCCGGATCAGGGACAACATGAAACAGGGCATCATGCCCGGTGACGAGGTGGTCGACGCCTTTCTGATCTTTGTGGCCGGAGTCCTTCTCATCACACCCGGACTGCTCAGCGACATCTGCGGCATTCTTCTCCTCCTGCCGAAAACACGATCCCGGGCCAAACGGTTTCTTGTCCGCGAAATCGACCGGCTTGTGAAAAATGGCGCCCTCCGTTTCCGGCGTTACTGATTTTTTTCATTATATGCTCGCCACCTTCGTGTTGAAGCCGTCTTTTTTTGTCCCCTTTCGCCAGTTTCAGACCGAGCCGCCGTGGAATCTGGCGAAAGTCCGGGTTTTTCTGAAAATCCCATGCCCAGGCCAGACAAAACACAGGGCCAAACCAAGACCTGCCCCTTTATTTTCAGATAGTTAGAAAAACAATCGGTCATTTTACATTTGTTAAATTTATTGACTTGACAGATCCTTCATTTTCAGAATATGAAACGTTCATTCTGTCTACGATCTCGTGTTCGCCCTGTTAACGGCGTATTCTTTCATATCCACTGATACCCCGGTGTCTTTACAGACCGACCCTGAATGGCGTTTCACCGTCGGATCTTCTGATACATGCGTTGCCTGACAAACAAAACCCAACAAGGAGGGACAGGAGCATGAAAAAATTCGTCCGGATCGTCTGTCTGATTACGCTGGGGGTCTGCTTGACCACGACCCTGGCCTTTGCCAGGGCTCAAAAAACCCAGTATCCCGTGGTTTTCGCCCATGGCATGATGGGCTTTGACCAACTTTTAGGTATCGATTATTTCGGGAACGATTACGGGGTCTTTGTGGGAGATGCCTGTGACCAGTTTCTCGAAACGACCTGCAACTCGAGAATCGACCGGAAGCAGCAGGCTTTCGCCGCCGATGTGAACCCCTTCCAGTCCTCGGAATACCGGGGACTTCAGTTGGCCGACGACATCGAAAGTTACATGTCCACTGTCGGAGCCGCGGCTGTGAACATCGTGGGCCACTCCCAAGGGGGAATGGACGGCCGGAAAGCGGCCAGACTTCTCTACGAAAGAAAGGGACAGCAGGTCGTGAAAGCCCTGATTTCCATCTCGTCGCCCCACAGGGGCTCTCCCGTGGCGAAAAATGTTCTTGATCGGGGTGAAGACGGTTTTAACGCCCTCTTGAACTGGGCCGCGAACTACCTGTACAACGCCATCGCCTTTGTGGAAAAAGGAGACTTTTTCGCCAGCATGAAAACCCTGGCGTACAACGACATGGATCGTTTCGACGGTGAAATCACCGGGTGCAAGGCGTTCAACAAAAACTACCCCATGGACAACGACGTGATCAAATACTACGGCTCCATCATCACGGCCCAGCAGGGTGCCATGAGCCCTGTTCTCCTGGCCCTTTCCATCGTCGCCCCTCTTAACATCGACGGAGACGGATGGTGTGCGGAGGTGGACGCAAGCGGTGACCAGGTGGACTGCGATGGCGACGGGGCCGCAGGCCTTGGGGACGGGGATTTCAAGGACACCGACGATGACGGTCTGGTGGGGATCAACTCCCAGCAGATGGGCTACCGCCTCGCCTACACCAAAAACTTCTGGACCGGGTCCTACTTCACCGAAGACCCGACCACAGGTTATCTGGGCAACCTGAACAGGCCAAGCCTGGTTCAGGCCACATCTTACAGCAGCGTCATTCCCTACGACCATGTGGACGTGTGCGGACTGGGAATCATTCCCTACGCCATCGGTGATGACTTCGACGAAATGCGGTTTTATGCCGACCTCATCGACTTCATCGCCAGCAGGGAATAGTGAAAGAAACGGGCAGACGCCGTGAGCCTCGGTTTCACGGCGTTTTACCACAGCCAACGACCCATTTATCCATGACGGTTCGACCATGAAAGAAAAAAAAACCATTCTCGTCATCACGATCTCGGCACTCGTCTTGATCATCGGAGTCTTTTTCACTTTCTCCAAGCGGTCCGGGCAAGACACCATGACACCGGGCGTTTTCCTGGCTCCGCCAGCAAACGATCACATAAGCCTCGAAGAAGACCTTACGGAAGGTGGAACCAGCTTCGACTCCATGGACAAAGAGGATTTTATCGAAAAACTCAGGAAACTTTTCTCTGACAACCTCCATCACCCCAGAATCCAGCTCGAGGCCATCGAATCCCTGGTCCGTTTCCTGAAAGCCCTGTACCCCGACACTTGGGAACAGCACGTCTGGGAGTACCTTTCCGCCGCCTTTCCGGACCGGGCCGGCGAGCTCTACGACAATTACAGGAAACTGGCGGCTTACAGGGAATGGATCAAGAAAAACGTCAGCATGCTCACAGGGCTTGACCGAAACCGCCTGGATGATCTTCTGATGGACAAGAGAAAGGAATTTTTCGGCGATGACGCCCTAAAAATCTGGGAAATGGAACTGAAACGTAAAGAGGTGAGCACCGTCCTTTCGGACATTCAGAGCGCAAAAGACCTTTCATTCGAGCAGAAAACCGATTTCTACCGGAAACAGCTTGACGCCATATACGGTGACACGGCCCGGGCCTATGTCCAGTCCAACCAGCAAAGCCTGATGAACCAGTTTCTCGAGGTGAAAAGCGTCCAGAAGGACCTCCACGCCATGGACCGGGAAGAGCGGAAAGACCAGCTTGCATTCCTCCGGAAATCCATGGGGCTTGACGAGGCGGCCATCGAGCGCTGGAACCGGCTTGATGACAAGAGGGATGATCGCTGGAAAAAAGGACTGGCCTACATGAAAGCCCGGAACCAGGTCCTCAAAAAAACACCGGCCGCCGGGCGGGAACAGATCCTGGATCAGCTCCGGCGGGATCACTTCGGGCCAGAGGCTGAAACGGTGAAACAGGAGGAGTTTGCGGGATTCTATCGTTTCAACCGGGACAGAATTTACGGAAAAAACTGACCCAATCAAAGGTCACACATTTCTGAAAATCCGAATTATTATTCCGACAACCACTCCAGACAGCCGCTCAAACTGTCTTTTACCGTGCATTTCCAAAAACTCCGATTGCCCGAACCCCCATTTATGGTTTATACTCCTGATTCTAGACCAAAACCCGTCACGGGACTCTTCGTGCCGTGTGAAATGACAGGCGCTTGCCCCCATTCCGACAACATGAGAACAGAAAAAAGGGCCGACTCTCCATGCCGCTCAACCTCAGAAAATTCGTCGCCCCCGAATTCGTTTTCGGGAGAGGGGCGCTGGATCTCACCGGACAGTACGCCGCCAATTTCGGCGCTGAAAAAGTCCTGATCGTCACAGACCCGGGTGTCATGGCTGCGGGGTGGTGCGACAAGGTGATCCACAGCCTGGACGCCTCAGATATCCCCAGCGTGATTTTCTCTGGATTGACCCCCAACCCCAAGGCCGGAGAGGTGATGGAAGGGACCGAGTTCTACCTGAGCCAGGGCTGCGACCTGATTGTGGCCGTGGGAGGCGGAAGTCCCATGGACTGCGCCAAGGGCATCGGAATCGTCAGCACCAACCAGAGGAGCATCCTGGATTTCAAGGGGATCGACAACGTCCCCCTTCCCGGACCGCCCCTGATCTGCGTCCCGACCACAGCCGGCACATCCGCCGACGTGTCCCAGTTCGCCATCATCAACGACGAAAAAGAGCGGGTGAAAATCGCCATCATCAGCAAGACCGTGGTTCCTGACGTGGCCCTGATCGACCCTGCCACCACCCTGACCATGGACGCCTATCTCACGGCCTGCACCGGGATTGACGCCCTGGTCCACGCCATCGAGGCCTTTGTCTCCTCAGCCCACTCCCCGATTTTCGATGTGCACGCCCTGGAGGCGATCCGCCTGATCAACGATCACCTTCTCGACACCCTGGCCAGACCGGACGATCCCGAACTCCGGGAACACCTGATGCGGGCCAGCCTCGAGGCGGGTCTGGCCTTTTCCAACGCCAGCCTGGGAGCGGTCCACGCCATGGCCCACAGCCTGGGCGGATACCTGGGTCTGGCCCACGGGGAATGCAACGCCCTGCTCCTCGACCATGTGATGGCCTTCAATTTCGAGGCGTCTCGTGAACGATACGAAAAAGTCGCCGCCGTCATGGGCCTTGAAATGAAAAACAGGACCCCTTCCGAAAGGAAGAAAGCTTTGCTCGAACACATCGCCCGTCTGAAAAAAGAGGCGGGCATATCCATCACCCTGAAAGACCGGGGAGCCCGTTCCAGCGATATTCCTGATCTTTCGGAAAAAGCCGTCCAGGACCCCTGCCTGGTCACCAACCCCAGGCAGGCGGCCAAAAGAGATCTCGAGGTCATTTATGAAAACGCCCTCTGATCCCAAGGGTCCAGACAACCCCCTCTACGAAAAAATCATCGGGCTCGGGGAAAAATCCATCCGTAAAAGCTACTATCCCCTGCTCCGCCAGAAAATCATCGAACTGGAAAAAAGCAACCTCGAACTTGAACGGGCCGTGGAAGAGCACCGGAAAACAGGAGAAGAGCTTCGCAGGAAAATTGAAAACCAGAATATCCTGAACGACCTTCTCAGGCTCTCCCTGGAACCCATGCCCCTTGAGGATCTTTTCCGGATGACCATGGACAGCATCCTGTCCTTGAGCTGGATCGGCAAAAAAGCCAGCGCGGCCGTCTTTTTCCAGGGAGAAAACCAGGACAGCCTTGTTTTGAACGATGTGAAAACCGTCTCCGGTTTTCCAGGGCCATCATGCACCCATGTCGAGCCGGGCCGTTGTTTCTGCGGAGAAGCCGCTTTGAACGGCCGACCATGTTTCGGTATCCACAACGAGGGTCCCATGGCCCACGGTCACTACTGTGTGCCCATTCGTCTGGAAAACAAAACCATCGGTGTGATCTGCCTCGCCCTGCCCGGAGACCATTCTTACGACCCGGCCGAAGAAGACCTGCTCTGCGCCATCGCCAATACCCTGGCCGGTATCATTCAAAAAAAGATGGTGATGGAAGAAAAACGGCAGCTGGAAAACCAGCTTCGCCAGACCCAGAAAATGGAGGCCATCGGGACCTTGGCAGGAGGGATCGCCCATGATTTCAACAACCTGCTCACACCCATCCTGGGATACACCGAAATGGTGCTCCAGGACGCCCCCAAAGACAGCACCATGGCGGCCAACCTTGCCGAGGTGCTGAAAGCCGCAGGGCACGCCAAAGGACTTGTCCGCCAGATTCTCAGCCTGAGCCGCCAGAGCAGCTACGAGGTGAAGCCCTTGAGACTGGAGGATGTGGTGGGCGATGCGTTGAAACTCCTGAGATCCACCATTCCCTCAACCATCGAAATCAGGAACCGGCTCACCGCCGACGACAAGACGGTGACCGCCGACACCACCCAGATTCACCAGGTGATCATGAACCTCTGCACCAACGCCTTTCACGCCATGAAAAATACAGGGGGCGTTCTTTCGGTCAACCTTCTTTCTTCCGAAATCAGCCCGGATTCAAAGATCAACCGGCAGGACCGGATTCTTGAACCCGGTCCCTACCAGGTCATTGAGGTCAGCGACACGGGAACGGGCATGGACAAGGCCGTCATGGAGCGTATTTTCGATCCCTATTTCACCACCAAAGGTTCCGGAGAAGGAACGGGACTGGGACTTTCCGTGGTCCACGGCATCATCAAAAACTACGGCGGCGCCATCACGGTGCACAGCAAGCCGGGCCAGGGCACCACGTTCCGTGTCTACCTCCCCTGTTCCAGCGCGCCGTTCACGGATGAGACACAGGACGTAACCGAACCCGTCCCAAGGGGAACAGAGCGCATCCTGGTGGTGGACGATGAAACAGCCATCGTCGACCTGGTGTCCTCCATGCTCAAAAGCCGGGGCTACACCGTCACCGGCTGCGCGGAGTGCTCGGCGGCCCTCAACCTGTTTCGAAAAGATCCCCAGGCCTTTGATCTGGTCATCACGGACATGACCATGCCCCACATGACCGGAATCCAGCTGGCCCAGGCCCTGAGGGCCATCCGCCCGGATATCCCCCTGATCGTCTGCACCGGTTTCAGCGAGCTGATCGACGAAGCCAAGGCCCTGGACCTGGGATTCCAGAGATTCCTCATGAAACCCATCGTCAGGCGCGACTTGTGCCGGACCGTCCGGGACGTTCTCGACCAGCGCGTCAAAACGTCCTGATATAAAAACACCCCGGCCCATTTTCCCCGGAAAACCGGAATATGCTCAAACCACCCCTGCGTCCTATCCGCATCGTCGATACACCCCGCCATCAAAATACAAATTTTCAATTTGATAAATCCAGTCGTTCTATATATAAAGTTGACTTTACTTGATATAAACTGCTGAAAAAAGACGATGGATTTTATCATGATACGTCATCTCTCCAGACACTACTGACGGCTTTAGCTTTCATTTCCGCCCGTGGGGCGGAAGGGGAAAACTGTGATTTCAAAGCCTGACGTGGTGACGGGACTGAGGCGGATCGTCTGTCGTTTTCTTCTCATGACATTCCTTCCATTCCAATCCCTTCAAGGGCCCATGACATCCTTGAGAACAGGTTCACGGAACCTGATTTCATAGCCATGGATGCCCGGAAAACCCAAAAAGCGACCAAACCCCGGACCACTGTCCTGTAACAGTGTTTCAAGGTTTGCCAAGGTATCATTCATTTTGAACTGGAGGAATGTTTATGACAGAAGCACTGAAAGTGACCGGGGGAAAATCCCGCATCAAGGATATGGCCCTGGCCCTGATCCCTGACGGGAACCTCTCCGCGTGTCTCACCTGCGGGACCTGCGCCAGTGGCTGCCCGGCCACGGGCCAGATGGACATGGACCCCAGAAAATTTTTACGTATGGCCGTCCTGGGAATGGATAATGATCTGGACCGCCATCCCTGGGTGTGGGTTTGCACCATGTGCAGACGTTGTTACGATGTCTGTCCCATGAGCATCAACATTCCGGCTCTCATCTATGAACTGAGGGCGGCCTGGCCCCGGGAAGAACGCCCCAAAGGCATCCTGGGTTCCTGTGACCATCATGTGCGATCCCGTGGCGGCGCCATGGGTGTTCCCTTCGAAGATTTCAAGTTCACCGTGGAAGACCTGGCCGAAGAATGCCGGCAGCAGGAAGGATTCGAAGACCTTCAGGTGTCCATTGACCGTGAAGGGGCCTACTTCGCCCTGAACCAGAACTCCCGTGAACCCGTGACCGAGCCCGATGAACTGCTGCCGCTGTGGAAAATTCTCCACACCGCAGGTGCGGACTGGACCTACTACTCGGAGATGTGGGGCGGTGAAAACTACTGCATGTTCCTGGCCGACGACGAAAGCTGGGAGAAAATCGTCCGGGCCCAGTGCGAACACATCGACAAACTGGGCTGCAAGGTGTTTCTGAACACCGAATGCGGCCACAGCTTTTACGCGGTCTGGGCTGCCATCCGCAAGTTCAACATTCCCCACAACTTCGAATTCCGAAGCATCGTGGAATACTATGCGAAGTGGATCCGTGAAGGCAAACTCAAGGTAAACTCAGACTGGAACACCATGGGCATCAAATTCACGGTGCAGGATCCCTGCAACGTGGTGAGAAAATCCCTGGGCGACGCATTCGCCGACGATCTCCGGTTCGTGGTCAAAACCGCCGTGGGAGAGGAAAATTTCATCGACATTCATCCCAACAAGTCCAACAACTACTGCTGCGGCGGTGGCGGCGGTTCTCTCCAGGCTGGATACGTTGAAGAACGTCAGGCTTACGGCAAAGTGAAATTCGACCAGATCCAGCTGACAGGGGCGAATTACGTGATCACCCCCTGCCACAACTGCCACGCCCAGATCGAAGACATCTGCCATGTCTTCGGCGGAGAATACCACACGGTTCACCTGTGGACCATTCTCTGTCTGGCCATGGGTATACTGGGAGAAAACGAGCGGACCTACTTAGGCCCCGATCTCGCCGATTTCGGCCTTGAATAAAAATGGGCCGTGACAGCCGTAGGCCGGGCTTACGCCCGGCAATGACGGTGGGCGTAAGCCCGCCCTACGCAACGCACAGGGATTGTGAATGGCACACCATCCCAAAGCCCAGACCCATTTTGTCAAACTTTTTTAAAAAGTTTGGCCCCCGGCAGGGCCGCCGGAGGCCTGAAAGCATACTATTAAGGAGACATTCATGTCAGACAAAAAAACAATCGGTTCGGTCCTGATCGCGGGAGGCGGAATCGGCGGCATACAGGCCGCCCTCGACCTCGCCAATTCAGGATACTACGTGTATATGGTTGAAAAATCGCCATCCATCGGCGGTGTGATGGCGCAGCTTGACAAGACCTTCCCCACCAACGACTGCTCCATGTGCATCATGAGCCCCAAGCTTGTTGAAGTGGGCCGCCACATGAACATCGAGCTTTTGACCCTTTCGGAAATCAGGGAAGTCACAGGTGAAAAAGGCGACTTTCAGGTAGAAGTCTTCCAGAAAGCCCGTTACGTGAACATGACCAAGTGTATCGCCTGCGGGGCCTGTACGGAAAAATGCCCGGTGAAGGTGGACGACGTTTACAACGAAAAGCTGATCAAGCGGAAGGCCATCTACGCCCTCTATCCCCAGGCCGTTCCTTTGAAATACTGCATCGACGCCGATCATTGCCTCAAGCTCACCAAGGGCAAATGCGGAACCTGTGAAAAAAAATGCCCGGCCGGCGCCATCAACTACGATGACAAAGACAAAACCGTGACCTTGAACGTAGGGTCCATCATCCTGTCTCCGGGTTTCAAACCTTACGACCCGTCCGGAAAGTTTATGTACGGCTACGACAACAACCCGGACGTGGTGACCAGTATCGAGTTCGAGCGGCTTCTCTCCGCCTCCGGCCCCAACCAGGGCCACATCATCCGCATGTCGGACCACGAAGAGCCGAAAAAAATCGCCTGGCTCCAGTGTGTGGGCTCCAGGGACATCAACACCTGCGACAACGGCCACTGCTCGTCGGTGTGCTGCATGTACGCCATCAAGCAGGCCATCATCGCCAAAGAGCATGATCCCAAGCTGGAATGCACCATCTTCTACATGGACATGCGGACCCACGGCAAAGGCTTTGAAAGCTGCTACAACGAAGCCAAGGAAAAACACGGCATAAAGTTCGTCCGATGCCGGGTTCACTCGATCTTCAAGAACCCCAACGGTCCCGGCCAGGTGGTGGATTTCGTGGACGACAGCACCGGGAAGGTGATCCGGGATCTTTACGACATCGTGGTCCTGTCCGTGGGCATGGAAATCCCGGCTGACGTAAAAGACCTGTGCGGCAAGCTGGGCGTAGACTTAACCGCCGGCGGATTCGTTAAAACCAGCTCGTTCAACCCCGTGGCCACCAGCCGTGACGGCATCTATGTGTGCGGCGCGCTCCAGGGTCCCAAGGACATTCCCCAGAGCGTGGTGGAAGCAGGCTCCGCCGCCCTTTGCGCCGGATCGGCATTGACCGAAGGCCGGAACTCCCTCACCAAAACCATCACCGTGCCCCCTGAAATCAACATCACCGGCGAACGTCCCCGCATCGGCGTCTTCGTCTGCCACTGCGGCACCAACATCGCTGGCGTCATCGACGTGGTGAAGGTCCGGGATTACGCGGCCACCCTTCCTTACGTGGAATACGTGTCCAACAACATGTACTCCTGTTCACAGGACACCCAGGATTTCATCTCCAAGGTGATCAAGGAAAAGAACCTCAACCGCATCATCGTGGCGGCCTGTACCCCGAGAACCCACGACCCCCTGTTCCAGGAAACCCTCCAGAGCGCGGGCCTCAACAAGTACCTGTTCGAAATGGTCAACATCCGCAACCACGGGTCCTGGGTCCACAAGGATTTCCCCAAGGAAGCCACGGAAAAGGCCATGGAAATGGTCCGCATGGCGGCGGCCAAAGTCACATTGTTTGAACCCCTCGCCGAAGCCCGGCTGGATATCAACCAGAACGCGGTGATCATCGGCGGCGGGATCTCAGGCATGACAGCGGCCAAATCCCTGGCCTCCCAGGGTTATCAGGTCAGCCTCATCGAACGTGAAGGTGTTCTGGGTGGTCAGGCGAAAAACCTGTACACCACGTCCAAAGGTGAATCCATCCAGGACGGCCTGGCACGCCTGGTGAGGGATGTTACAGCGAACCACAACATCCGGATTCTCACCAACACCCAGATCACGGCGGTGGACGGTTTCGTGGGCAACTTCGACACCACCCTGTCCGTGAAAGGCGCCAAGGAAACCCTGCGTCACGGGGTCGCCATCGTGGCCACCGGCGCCACGGAACTGAAACCCAACGAATACCTGTACGGCAAGGACAGCCGGGTTCTCACCGGCCTCGAGCTGGACAGGAAGTTCATCGACAACGATCCGGCCCTGAAATCCATGACATCCGCGGTGTTCATCCAGTGCGTGGGTTCCCGTGAACCGGAGCGCCCCTACTGCTCGCGCATCTGCTGCACCCACACCATGGCCAGCGCCCTTCACCTCAAGGAACTGAACCCGGACATGGCGATCTTCGTCCTTTACCGGGACATCCGGACCTACGGCGAACGGGAAGCCCTGCACAAGGAAGCCCGTGAAAAAGGCGTGATCTTCATCCGTTACGACGTGGCGAACAAACCGGTGGTCGCGGCCGGCAAAGACGGCCTCACCATCACCGTCACCGACCATGTTCTGAAACGGCCCGTGGAAATCACGGCGGATATGCTGACTCTGGCCTCAGCCGTAGTTCCTTACAAAGACGAGCAGCTGGCCCAGTTCTTCAAGGTGCCCATGAACGCCGACGGTTTCTTTGCCGAAGCCCACGTGAAACTCGCCCCCAGCGACTTCGCGGTGGACGGCGTGTTCCTCTGCGGTCTGGCCCATTACCCGAAACCCGTGGACGAAAGCATCGCACAGGCCCAGGCCGCGTCATCCAGCGCGACCCGCCTTTTGTCACAAAGGTCCATCAACACCAGCGGCAACATCGCCAAGGTCAACCCGGCCCTGTGTACAGGCTGCGAAGTCTGCATCACGGTCTGTCCCTACAACGCCCCCAGCATGATCATGGAAGGACGTGACAAGGGAAAAGCCCAGATCAACCCGGTTCTCTGCAAAGGCTGCGGCTCCTGCGTGGCGTCATGCAGGTCCGGCGCACTGGTGCTGAAAGGATTTGAAGACGGGCAGTTGTTCGCCATGATCGAGAATGCCTGAACAATGAACGTTTCCTGGTGATGGGTTTTCTAAAAAACTCGCCTCCGGCCTGCCGGCGGCCAAACTTTTGAAAAGTTTGACAAACAAGTTTTTTAACCATCACCGGAAACCAAACCTATTTGCGACAGACCTGGGACTTCAGATTTTGGCCTGAGACAAGGCCGCAGGAATTTTTAGACCGGAGGCGTAGACTACGCGTACGACATCGGATCTAAAAATTCCGAGAACGCCGTATCAGGGCAAAATATGAAGGCCCGTATTGGAGGACTCATGACTGATTTTGAACCTAAGATTATCACTTTTCTCTGCAACTGGTGCAGCTACGGTGCCGCCGATCTGGCCGGTGTCAGCCGTTTTCAGTATCCGCCCAACATGCGGGTGGTCCGCGTGCCCTGTTCCGGCCGCATCTCACCGAAAATGATTCTCGCCGCCTTGCGGAAAGGGGCGGACGCGGTGTGGGTTTCCGGGTGTCATCCCGGTGACTGCCACTACATCGAAGGCAACTACTACGCCCGAAGGAAGTTCACCCTTCTCAAAGAGCTTCTGGAATTCCAGGGAATCGAACCGGGACGGCTTCATTTCTCGTGGATCTCGTCGGCGGAAGGGGTGAAGTTCGCCCAGGTGGCCAACGACGTGATCGCGGAAGTGAAAAAACTGGGGCCTGCCAAGCATTTCATCAAAAAAGCACCGGGTGAAATCGCGGCTTAAGGATCTGAAAGCCTCCGGCGGCCCTGCCGGGGGCCAAACGTTTGAAACGTTTGACAAACATGTTTGGGAAGGGTGCACTTTGGGTCGTACTCCCAACCCATGTGTCCAGATTTTTAAAATCTGGTCCCCCGGAAGGGCCGCCGGAGGCAAAAAAAATAATCGGCCGGTGTCATAACCGGCCTGGAGGCTGAATAAAACATGATCAACTACACGGAGAACATTCGAAAAATTTCAAGTGATCTTCTCAAGAGCGGCAAGGTGGATGTGGTGATCGGCTACAAAAGCGGCACGCTCCCCGGGGTCAACGAGCCCTTTCTTGCAAAAACGCCTGAAGACGCTGAAAAGCTGGTCTGGGACAGTCAGTGCCGGTTGAACCTGGCCAATTACCTCACCAACCGCAAAGACAAAGTGGGCATTGTGGCCAAGGGCTGCGATTCGAGAAACATCAACACCCACATCGTGGAACGGCGGATCACCCGGGAACAGGTCACCGTCATCGGTGTGCCCTGCACCGGCATGACCGATAAAACCCGGCTTAAAGAGCTGGCCGGCGGGGATATTCTCGCCCTTACAGAAAAAGATGGCAAAATCACCGTCAAAACGGCCAAAGGTGAAAAAACGGCGGACAAGAACGACCTGCTCCAGGACAACTGCGCCCGTTGTCTTCACCGGAACCCGGTGATCAACGACATCCCCGCAGCCGACCCGGTCCCGGAAGTCAACACGGAAAGGAACCACGACGCCATCGAAAAGATCGAAGCGATGAGCGCCGATGAGCGCTGGGCCTTCTTCGACGACCTCCTATCCGGCTGCACCCGCTGCTACGCCTGCAAGAACGCCTGTCCCCTGTGCTACTGTCCCACCTGTTTCGTGGACGAATCCCGTCCCCAGTGGGTGGGCAAGGGCGACGATTCCGTGGACGTGAGAACTTACCACACCTTGCGGGCTTTCCACTGCGCCGGACGCTGCACCGACTGCGGAGCCTGCGAAGCGGCCTGTCCCATGAACATCAAGGAGCGGCTGCTGACGGGGAAACTGGAAAAATCCTGTTTCGAGCGGTTCGGATGGGAAGCGGGAATGACCAGCGATGTCCGGCCGGCCCTTGACCCGTTCACCACACATGATCCCGAGGAGTTCATCAAATAAGGCGATTGCGGGACACCGTGAATGGATAAACGATTGAACGTCCAACATCGAACGTCCAACGTTCAACATCGAATTGAGGATAACTCCTTTTTTATGATGGCTTCCACTCACGAACCACCCATCGAAAATGGTTGGAACGATAAATGATTGAACGACCAAAGCGAAAGGGATGTAAACCATGAAAATATACCATATCGACAGGGAAAGCTGGGCCAAGGGGCTTGCGGCATCAGCCGAAGTCTACCAGCTCGTCGGCCCGGTCAGGGAAAAAGACGATTACGATTTTAAAGTGTTAGACAAAGGCCAGATGCCGGACCTGGCGGGAACCGACACCCGTCTTTCTCCCAAGGCCCTGGTGTTCCCCAAATCGGAAGTCATGATGACCTTCAGCACCGATCCTAACGATCCGGACTGCAACATCATGAAACCGGCCAAAAAAGAGTACCCCAAACGTGCGGTGATCGGCATCCGGCCTTACGACGCTCGGGCCCTCCAGATCCTGAAGCTGAACTACGACAACGGCGACTATCAAGATCCCTATTTCCTTAAGGCATACGAGGCCATCACCTTTGTGGGACTTGCGGTGAACCGTCCCGCATCCACGGATTTCTCCACCTCCTGCGGCACCGGCCCCTTTGATGAAAAAGGTCTCGACGTACTTCTGGTCGCTGCCGGTGAAGAAGGCGACTTCTACGCCAAGATCCTCACGGACAAAGGGGATGCCTGGGCCAAGGCCGCCGGTTTTTCCAAAGAGGCCGGATCGGATGTGGCCACGCGCATCGACGCCATGAAAAAAGCGGCGGAAGAGATGATCACCTCGAAAATCGCC
>CAZWTY010000075.1:0-22395 GCA_964637565.1 uncultured Desulforapulum sp. | reverse complement strand
CGCCCTTCTTTTGGCTTTGAGAAAAACGGCCGGATGCGGGGTGTTGAACGGGTGATCGTGGTGCGGTACGGACACAAAAACGGACACAAAACAGCTCGAGTTTGTTGTTGAGGGCTGTTATAATGTAATATTAAAAAGCTTGATAAATAGGCCTATGCGGATGAGGCGCCGAACTCCGGAGCCGAAGATCACAGGTTCGAATCCTGTCGGGCGCGCCACACGTATCAGCGGTTTAGTTTTTTAGAAGACATCAACTGCGCAAGCGGACACAAAAAGTCGTATGTCGCTCATACGACTTTTTTTATTTCCTCAAATCCATCCCTTTAAGGCTTCTCATCAGATGTTTTTCATCGTATGTTTCCTGCGTTTGAATCATCATCATCTTTCACAAAAACACACCCCCAAAAAATGATGAGAAACGGGGGGTATTAACATGACCCTCAACGCAATCGATGAACCCCAGATGATAAAATGATATTCATGGCTTGACCTGTCTATGGGTTCACAGTTTATTGGATGCATTGTCATGGCCGTGACGGACTGTAAACAATCATATTCATGGAGGCTTGCAATGCAAAGAGCTGTTAACAAAGAAGATTGGGTTGCCATGTTCCGGGATACCGGCTTGTCTGACGAGTCGATGAAGAGGTGGCACCACCTGTTCGAGGCCCGCCATCCTGATGGACATGAGGGGTTTTTGAGTTGGCTTGGGATTCCTCCGGATGAAATTCGCATGATCCGGACAAACAGCCGATAATCAAACCGAAACGGTGGCCGGGACCGGCCACCGTTTTTGAATCTGGGGGACGGATTGAAAACATACTCTATTTCACGACTGGCCCGTTTGTTCGGTTTGTCGCGAAGCACTCTTTTATACTACGATCGGATCGGTTTGCTGTGCGCTCCTGAACGGACCACCGCAGGATACCGCGTCTATACACAGCATGAATTCGACAGGCTGGAGCGTATTTGCCTGTTTCGCAGTGCCGGGCTGTCCATGGATAATGTCCGGAAACTGTTATCGCGCGATACCGCACCAAGTGTGAACATTCTTGAAAACCGCTTGCAGGATCTGGATGAACAGATTTTATCGCTAAGATATCAGCAGCACACAACCATCGCTTTGCTGAGGGAAATGACTGACGGCGGTTTTAAGCCTGTTGTTGACAAAAACATGTGGATCCGAATGATGGAAGCGGCAGGGATGAACGAAGTATCCATGGCAACGTGGCATGCCGAATTTGAACGCCAAGCGCCAAAAGCTCATCAGGAATTTCTGGTGTCACTGGGGATTCCCAAGGATGAGATCCTGGATATTCGGGAATGGTCAAAAAGAAACGGGGGCCAACCTTGAAAATGACGAGTAAACATTCTACATCAAGGTTGGGCTCCGTTTCATCGAAATACCGGTTACCTTGCCATCCTGCCATCAACATGAGGATCTCCCCATGCGTTTTGTTCTAAAACCTTCTGGACATTGACAACCGCATCCCAGGTCCTCACGATGTGCCCGCAATCTTCCTCACACCACGCCGGATCTCCGACTTTGAGCCCTTCAGCGGACGCCACTTGGATGACGAGTCTGCCTCCCTTGCCGTCTTCTATCGTAACGACATTTCTTTGGATATCGGCCACAGTCCCTGACGGGCCGGAGATTTTTTTTTCAATGATCGTGAGCCGGTACATTTTGTCGTAGGCTCTGACGTCGGTCCAGGCCGCCATGCCGTCTTTTTGAAAGACGATGGTGGAGCATCTGTTGAAGTTGTCGTCGAACAGGATAGAGCCGCCCATCTTCCTTGCATTTTCCTGAAGGGTTCTTCGGATTTTCAATTCTCCGGGCACGGGGGCATCGCCCATCAGACGGTATTCGATAAAGGTCTTCGTGCCTTCGACAATGGACGCCTTGATATTTCGTCCGATAAATTTACTGCTGCCCAATTCGACGGTGCTGTATCCGGAAATAAAGAAACCAGGAAGCCGAGGAATGAACGAAAGGTCTTTACTGCCTTTTATGTCCGTTTCAGCGGCTGTTGAACTGACTGAATAAACGAGGATAAACATCAGACCCAAAATCACTGCCTTGACATGTTTCATGTGTCGCCTCTCTTTTCGTGTGGGTGTTAACATCAACGTAGTGTGACTATGTCAAACAATGAGTGAAATTTCAATGGATTGGATTCTTAATATTTAAAAAGCCGGCCTTGTCTCTGGATCGTCAGATAAAATCCTCGATGATGATCTGGGGGGTTTTGGAGTTGTTCCACCGGTTCCACTGAAGCCTGAAAACCAGGTGTTTGAACCGACCCGGGTAATCGGTTCCGGTACCGGCATGAAAATGCATGGCCATGAGGCTGGTGTCTGTTTCACCTGAGTGCGAGGTGAGGACAAGTCGCCGGTGTTTTTCTCCCACGGGGACGGTGGACAGGACGGAGACATCGCTGGCGATGAACAACGGCTCGGGGTTGTGGTTGCCAAAGGGCTGGAAACGCTCGATTTCGTCAATGAGGGCCGGCCTGATTTCGTCGAAATGAATCCTGCCGTGGATGTCCAGGTGGGGAACGCTGGGTTTTTCCGCCGTGATTTTCGCCACATGATCGTTGAAGGCGCGATGGAAGGCGTAGATTTTTTCCTGTTTGATTTCAAGCCCGCCGGCCATGGCGTGCCCTCCGTATCCCCTGAGCGTGTCTGAACAGGCCGAAAGGGCCTCGTAGAGATCCACCCCCGGAACGCTTCGACCCGAACCCTTGCCCGTATCCCCGTCGAATGTGATCAGGATGGCGGGTTTGTGGTGTTTTTTACTCAACCGGGCGGCCACGATGCCCAGAACGCCCAGGTGCCATCCCTGGCGGTGAAGGATGATGGCGGGCCGGTTCAGGGCTCCGGGTGTTTCATTCAGGTGCTTTTCCGCTTCGTCCAGGATTTTCTGCTCGATGTTCTGGCGCTGGGCGTTCAGGGTGTCCAGGGATCTGGCCAGGGATTTCGCTTCTTTTTCCTCGGTGGCTGAAAGCAGACGAAACGCCAGATCCGCGTGACTGATCCTTCCTGCCGCGTTGAGCCGTGGAGCGATCTTGAAACCGATGTCCTCGGCCCCGAGAGAGTTTTTGTTCAGCCGGCCCACATCCATCAGGGCTTTGAGTCCTGGCCGGGGCCGGGTGTTGATGATGTCTATCCCCACCTTGGTCAGAATCCTGTTTTCCTCAACAAGGGGTACGATGTCCGCGATGGTTCCCAGGGCCACAAGGTCGCAGGCGTTTTTAAGGTTGGGCTCGGGGAATTTTTTCCAGAAACCTTTTTCCCTCAGGCTCTTTCGGAGGGCGATGGCCAGGTAGAAAGCCACACCCACCCCGGCCAGGTGATCCAGTCCCGAATGGTCGTCTTTCCGTTTTGGGTTCACAATGGCAACGGCCTTGGGAGGGCTTTCGGGAACGCTGTGATGGTCGGTGATCACCACGTCCACCCCGTGATCCGCGGCCATGGCCATGGCTTCACCGCTGTCCGAGCCGCAGTCCACCGTGACGAGAAGACGGATATTCCGGGGTTTCAGGAGTTCGTTCACATGACGGACCTTGAAACTGTAACCTTCCCTTGTTCTGTGAGGGATGTGGTATGAAACCCTTGCTCCGCAGTGTTTGAGAAAATCGAACAGAAGCAGGGTGCCTGTCACGCCGTCCACATCGTAATCCCCGAAAATCAGGATGTTCTCTTTGTCGAGGATGGCTTGGGTGATTCTCCGGACGGCCGGTTCCATATCTTTGATCAGATAGGGGGACCGGAGGGATTCCAGGGTGGGGTTTAAAAAGCCGGTGACGGTTTCAGCTGAGTGAAAACCTCGCTGAATGAGAAGGCTGGCTGCCACGGGACTGACACCTGAATGGCGTGCGAGGTCATTGACCGCCTGACTGTCCGTTTCCGGGATGTTCCATTGTTCCTTCATGATAAGGGGATATACCTTATATAAAGGCGGGCGACAACAGGAAAATCCGGCGACCGATCATGGCACGCTCTCTGCAAACTCTTTATTTCAAAACAGAAATGGCTCTGAAACAGGAAAAAATTTCCCGGGGAGCCGGAAAAAATTGTCGGATCGAAGGCGGGTAAGGGGCCTTTTGCCGGTCCGGGAATACGATGAAGAAGATCAAGGAGTTCGTCCATGGAAAAAAAAGTTCATGACGCCATTCGACATATCGAAATTCTGTGCCAGGAAAAACTGATCACCTATCAGAAGCTCCTGGACGTGTTCCGAAAAGAGAGAAAAGCGGTGATCAAGGCTGACATGACGGCGCTCTGGGAATCTTCAAGGGAAAAACAAGACCTTGCGAATAAGATTCAGGCGATGAGATTACGGATTGCCGATGAGGCCAGAGAGTCCGGGCTGGCGGTGTTCGAGGACATGAACGCTTACAGCCTGAAGTCCCTGGTCTCCGTGGTGCCGAACGAAGAAAAGGCCGTTCTGATGAACCTGTCCATGGCCCTTGGCCACGTGAAACGGAAAATCAGTGCCGTGTCACGTGAAAACAGGGTTTTTTTGGAAGAAAGCCTGAAAACCATAGAAGATCTTGTCCGCATCATCACCACGAGCTGTGTCCGGGAAGAACGCTACGGCCGGGAAACCTACACACGGCAGGGCGCTTATGCCCAGCGGATGACGGTCATGAGGGGAGAGGTGTGATATGTCAGGATACAGGGTCACACTGGATATAGCAAAAGGAGCTTTGGCGACGTCCCAGAACAATCTGGCCGTCACGGGCCACAACGTGGCCAACGTCAGTACGCCCGGTTACAGCCGGCAGACCGCGTCACTGGCCGTGTCAAACCCCATGACCATCGGCGGCCTTCAGTTCGGGCGTGGCGTGACCATGGAGGCGGTTCAACGACAGGCCAACGATCTTCTCTCCACACGCCTTCGTGAACAGCAGTCCATTCTAGCGGCTGACGAGCAGGGCGTTCTCTACGTGCAGAACCTGGAATCCCTTTTCGACATTCAGTCCGAAAACGAACTGGGATCGATGATCGCCGAGTTCTGGAACAACTGGCACGACCTCAGCAACAACCCTTCCGGCGTTTCAGAACGGGCGGTGGTTTACGAGTACGGAAACCAGCTTTCAGACCGGCTCAATATCCTCAACGAGGACCTGGTGCAGCTTGAGAAACATATCGATCAGGAAATCGAAACCGGCGTGGGCCAGGTGAACGGAATACTGGACAAGATCGCCCTGCTCAACGTGGAAATCAACCTGGCGGAAAACATCGGGAAGACCGCCAACGACCAGAGAGACTCCAGGGACAGGCTGATCACCGAACTGTCCGAACTGATGAGTGTCAACGCCATCGACCAGAAAAACGGGTTTGTCACGATTCTCAACAACAGCGGGTATCCTCTTGTGGTTGAAAACCAGGCCTACCATGTGAAGGCGGAAGGTGGCCGGATCATGTGGATGACCACAAGTGGCGGGGAAATTGATATTTCCGATGACATCACCAGCGGGAAAATCAGCGGATGGCTGGACATCAAGGAAGAGGAAGTGACGAAGATGAAAGCCCAGGTGGACACCATCGCCAAGGAGTTGATCTGGCAGGTGAACAAGGTCCACAGCCAGGGCGTGGGTCTGAATTATTTTTCAACGGAGCAGAGCGGCAGCTACACCCCGATCACCAGTGAGGGAGGCGTCCTCTCCACCTTGAGTTACGGCCACAAAATCGATTACTCCAAAGATTTCAAGATGTGGACGAAGAACAGCACCAATCCCCCGGACATGGTCCCCATCGAGGTGGACATGGCCGTGTCGGATACGGAACTGGCCTATGATGGCGGGGCTGCCAGCGCCCTGAACAAGTATTATTTCACCGTGACCACGGCGGGAACCGTGGGCCCTGGCAGCGACAATCCCATCATCACATGGACCAAAGCCGATCACAGTGTGGACCCTCCGGGTCTTGCCGGTGGAGGGGGCACTGTTGAAATTACCGATGCTTCGGCGGGCAACTTCCAGGTCGACGGCATGACGTTCACCATCGACCCCGGTTATCTGGTGGCCGGCAATACCTTTACGGTGAACACGGATGGGGCCGGAACCGCCTCGCCCGTTTCCATCAGTCATGATCCCTTGAAAAACGCCAACAGCGTTCTGGACAACTATGTGTTCAGAGTGGTGTCAGGCGGGGGTGATTTGGCCAATGTCAGCGAAGCCAACCCCATGGTGATCGAATGGCGGAACAGCCGGGAAATCCAGACCATAACCCTTGACGATCTGGCGGAACTCACGGTTGAAGTGGACGGCATGGAACTCACCTTCAATTCCGGGATGTTTTTCAACAACGACGTGTTTTCCATCACCACCGATGAAAACGGTTTCCAGCTTGACCCTGATGGAAATTTCACCCTGGAGACTTCGTCGGAATGGCACTGGACTGTGGAATCTTTCAAAGACCAGTTCAACGCCCAGAGCACAACCGCCGGAGCGCATATCACCGGGTATGTGAACCTGGACGGAAGCCTGAAGTTCGTTCCGGATTACGGGTACAGCTACGCTTTTTCCGACACCAAGGCCGAGGATTCTGGGCTGATGGCGGCCCTGGGGATCAACTCGTTTTTCGAAGGCGATGATGCGGGAAGTATAAAGGTCAACGATGCCATGAAGTTCGTGGACAACATCGCCGCCGCCCGGATCAACGGAGGTCAGTCCGATGGCATGCAGGGTGATGCGGTTCTGGGCGATCCCGGTCGGGTACCCCTGACCATCGGAGCAGGCAACAACACCTTCCGGTTCACGGAAAACGACGTGTCGTACACAGTGACTCTGACAGGCGCCACTTACAGCAGCAGGACCGATCTCCACAGCCTGGCCGCCGATATACAGGATCAGATGAACTCTGTTTCGGCTGTATCTCCTCCTGAAACCTACAAGGTGATTTACGACGAAGACAACAACCGGTTTGTGATATCCGAAAACGACGGATCAAACCTCGAGAACCTGGAAATATTCTGGAGTGAAAATCCCGGAACAGCCGACGCCTTGGGTTTCAAACAGCTGGACAAGGTCTATCTTCCACCCAAAGGGGATTACGGGGTGAACGACAACACCAACGCCATTGCCCTGGCCGATCTTCAGTATGAGGATTTTTCCATGGCCAAGTGGAGTTTTGTCCGTGGTCAGGATGTCGCTTCGGACACCACGACCACCCATATCGAAGGGGCGTATCAGGACATGATTTCAGCTCTCGGCGTCACGGGCTCCACCCTCAAGATGAATGTGGAGTTCGGTGAGATCGTTGTGGAACAGCTCTCCCAGCTGCGGGACATGATTGCCGGGGTGTCCATCGACGAAGAGATGGTGAAACTCATCGCCTATCAGCAGTCCTATGTGGCGGCATCCAAGCTGATCAAAACCGTGGATGAAATGCTTCAGACGCTGATGGCGACGAAATAGGAAGGGGGATTTATGAGAATCGGATTCAACACACTTTACAATCTGTCGGCAAACCGGCTCAACCGGGTGAAGCTTGATCTTCTGGAAACCAACACCCGGGTGGCCACCGGAAAGAAAATCAACGTCGTATCCGATGATCCCGTGACCGTGGCCCCCATTCTCAACCTCAAATCTTCGATTTTGAGTGTGCAGCAGTACACGACGAATATCGCTTCGGGACGTCAGTGGCTGGAAGGCGCCGAAACGGCTCTGTCCAATGTGAAAAGCCAGATCACCGAAGCCAAAACCACGGCCATCAGCATGCTGAACGGCATCATCACCTCAGAGGATTACGTAACCGGAGCCGATGCCATCGAAGGGATCAGGGACCATATCCTTAGCCTGGCCAATACCCAGGTGAACGGAAGGTATATATTTTCTGGAACGAAAACCAATATCCGGTCTTTTGTGGCCGACGATCCGGACAACCCGTCGAAAATTTTTTACGAGGGCGGAGACGACGAATTTGCCATCAAAATGTCCGAAACATCGGAAATCGGGGTGGGCTATCGTGGAGACACGGTGTTCCAGACACCGTACATCGTGATCGATGAAACGAACAACATGATCGATTTCAGGGAGGATCCGGCCGGAGGGGCTGCGGAATACGGGGCCGAACTGACGGCGACCATTCCCTTTGGGAAATATTACCCCCATGAACTGGCCACAACCCTTGAATCCATCATGACAGCCCGGAGCGCCGCAACCGGCCAGCCTGAAATTGTGAATGTCTCCCAGAACAACGCCAGGGTGGTGGTGGACAACTACGATGCGTTGAACGTGCCCACAGGGGGGACTCCCATTCAGTTGACCTACGCGGCGGCCACCAACACATGGACGGTAGCCAACGACCCGGGATACACCCCTCCTATCACGGTTCAGACGCTCACCAGTGACGCCAACGGGGTTTATCTTGATTTTACGGGCGACATGACACCGGACGTGAACGTGACCTTTGACAGTGCAGTCGCCGACGGGTATTCGGTGTCTTTCGATATCACCGCAGCGGCCGCAGGGGGCAACGGGGTCCAGTATTCGGTGAATTACAACGAGGGGACGAAAAAATACACCATCATGGAACAGGAAGATCCTCCGAGACTCGACAGTCTTGAACTGATGTGGGATTCGGGTTCCCACGCCGCCACCAGTATCGGCGCGGACATGGGGTTCGACGTGTCATCCGACTTGGTAGGGCCTGCCGACGGAACCACCCATGTGAGCGAAGAAGAGGTGGAATGGGGGATTTTCAGGACGCTCATCGATCTTCAGAATTACCTGGAGGAACAGGACACGGACGGCATCAACCGGTCGATTTCCAGGTTGTCCGCCGATTTCGATTACATCGGCTCTGTCCTTTCAGAGGTCGGTATCAAGGGAAACAGGCTTGACGTCAGGGAAAATATCATTTCCGACTTGAACATCAGCTACGAAAGCACTAAGATGAGGCTCGAAGATGCGGATATGGTTCAGGAAATCACCAGGCTGAGCCAGAAGGAATTCGCGTACAACGCCGCCATGAGCTCCACGGCGAAGGTTATCCAGATGAGTCTGCTGGATTATCTGTAATTTCAAGTTTGTATCCATGATTACCCCTCAATGTGAAAGCACGATATCCAGGGAGAACGATGCTGATCCTATCGAGAAAAACAGGCGAAGTGATAAAAATCGGCGATCAGGTGGCCGTCCATGTGGTGGAAATCAGCAAGGGGTTTGTGAAAATCGGCATCGAAGCGCCTGAAAATGTGAAGATACTCAGGCAGGAAGTGTTTGAGCGGGTCAAAAGTGAAAACATCGAAGCGGCCCAGGGCGGGGTTTCAGGGCTTTTCAAAGCAGCCGACATGATGAAAAAAAAGAAATGAAATGACAGAGGGCCTTATCGCGTTCAACACCATCACGGCGGGTACGGCACGTCCTGCATAAAGAGAACACAAGGAGAGGTAAACGTGGAACTCAACACCAGACAGTTTGGACCCGTTCCCATTGACGAGACAAAGATCATTACATTCTCCAAGGGCTTGCCGGGTTTTCCGGAGATGAAACGGTTCATTATCCTGGATCACGAGGATATCAGCCCGTTTCTGTCGTTCCAGAGTGTGGACGATGAAAAACTGGCCTTCATCGTTATGGACCCCTTCATGTTCAAGGCAGATTACGAGGTGGATGTGGACTCCTGCGTTCTTGAAACGGGCTGGCCCCTTGATGAAAAAGAGGACATGTTTCTCTATGTCATCATCAACGCCACGGACCCTGATCCGAAAAAGATGACAGCCAACCTCATGGGGCCTCTGTTGATCAATATCAAGAGGTACGAAGGGATTCAAATGATGGTTGGTGATAAGGGGTATTCAAGTAAGTATATGATTTTTGATGGGAAATAGGGTGTTTCAACGAGGGGGTCTGAAAAATAAAAAAATCCACTCCCACGTTCCTGGGGTGGCAAAAGATTATAAGGACTTTTTTAGTTAAACAATCTTACATCACACCTTGGTGTCAAAGAGAATTCCGACCATCTCATCGAGTTTGGCCGCCATGTCCAGAACTTTTTCCGAGGGAATCTCCCGGATCAGCTCGTCCGTGTCCTTGTTGATCACCTTGACAATGGTTCGTCCCGTGTCGTCGTGTCTGGAGAAACTCAGCCCCACGCTATGGAGCATTTCGATATCCTGGGACAGTTCGTCGAGCATGGCCTGGGACAGCTCTTCTTCATTTTTTTTGTCAGTCTCTTCGGCTGCCTTTTTTTCAAGGGCTTTTTGAATTTCCGCTTCTTTTTGCTGTTCCTCAACGACCACATGGGTCTTCTTTTTCATGTTGAGACCCTCGGCTTTGGCATCCGTGCCAACGGAGGGATTCCTGAAAGGAACAACGGTGGCGTTCCTCGCTTCGATGGTTTGCACTGCGGCAGTGCTTGTCGGATTGATCATATCCTTACCTCGCATCCTTGCTTTGATATCTGGACTGAATCAGGCGTCTGTTGTTCATGGTGGACAACTGGGTCCTGACATCCGCCTGCATGGTCTGTATGGTTGAAATCAGTTTTCTTATCTTCATGTCCGCATCTTTGATCGTGTCTTTCATGTCAACATCTGTTTCGTCACCGCCCTGGACCAAGGTTTCCATGATCTGGTCATGGCAAAGGGCAAGCCGGTCCAGGGTGTCCTGGTCGTCTGACTGAAGGGCTTTCTCCACGTCCACAGTCAGGTTCCCGAGCGATTCGTATAGTGCTTTCCGGTTAGATCGCAAGGCGCATGCCCTCCTTGTGTTCATGGGCTCCGTAAGGGGAAGGAGGGACCGGGGTCTGCACAGGAACCCCCGCCTCTTTTTTTTCACGGTTCAATTTTGCGGCCTGTTCGAACCCGTCTTTCAACTCGGAAAGGATGTGTTCCACTTCGTCGAGCCCTTTAAGGTCGTTTTTGATGTTAATTTCCACCAGTCTGTACATGACATGCCGGTAGAGCGCGGAAAGATTCTCGGCGATTTCTCCGCCAACTTCCATATCGAGGGCGCTGTCAAGTTCGGTCAGGATAGCGATGATTTTAGAAATGTTCTCACCCTTGATCCTGGGGTTGTTCTCTTCCATGCCACGCCGCGCCAAGCGGAGAAAAATCAGGGATCCGTCGTAGAGCTTGAGCAGCAACTGTTCTTTGCTGATCACGGAATTGCCTGCGTTCTGTCTGTATGCCTGATGCCCTGTGTATACCATAATCGACTCCATTCTTTTGACGTATCGAAAACCTTCCTGGTTTTATATGTCAGTCCCTGGCGGACATTCTAACTGTTGAATTTACTTGTCATGTTCGAAAGCACCGAGAGCTGGTTTGCCAGATAGGATGAGGTGCTTGAAAATGTTGATAAAAGCTGTTCCAGGCTTGCGTACTGCTTTCTCAGAGTCTCTTCACGTTTGGCCAGTCTTGTGTTGATGGCCTCGATATCCTTGTCGATTCTTGCAGACGAGGAGGTGTAACCATCGATTTTAGCGGAGAGGATGCCGTCTTTGGTTGCCAGGTATCCCCCCAAAAATTTGTCAAACTGAACGGCGAAACCTTTGCTACCCGTTTCGTCTGAGGTGAAAAATTTCTGGACTTCTTCGGCGTTGTTTGTCATGGCCGAAGTGAATTTACTGCTGTCTAAGCTCAAAAGCCCTGTTTCTTCGACTTCGATGCCCAAACGGCTCAGGGAGTTGACTTCGTTGGCCACACCGCTTACTGAAGAAAAAATCATGCGCCGAAGTCCTGATCTCAGGGTGCTGGCTGTGCTGTCACCCAGAAGGTTTCCGGCGGCTCCCGATTCTTTGTCGTAAGCCTGAAGGCTGTTCAGCGATTTAATCACATTGTTGAAAGCCTCCACAAAACCATCCATTTTGGTTTTGGCGGTGTTGTGATCGGCTGTGACAGAAACGGTGACGGTTTTTTCAGTGTCCTCAGCGGCCAGGTTCAATGTCAACCCCTCGACCAGGTCGGTGATGGTGTTGCTGTCCCGTTCAACGTCGATGTTGTTGATGTTGACCAGGGCTTTTTTTGCCGCCACGGTGGCTGAGGGATCTATCAGTCCACCCAGTCCGGTGGCGTCATCCCCATCCTTGAACGACAGGTCAAGGCCTTGTCCCGCCGTGTCGCGGGTGACGGCCAGGCTGTATTTCCCTGTGGTGGAATCGAAATCAACCGTGGCTGAAACATCCCCCAGGGTGTCCACGGAAGCCTGGATGTCGTTCAGGGTTTCCGTGCCGGTGAGGGCAATGTCCGTTCCGTTGATGGACAGGGTTCCGGTGAGACCCAGGGCCGTGTCGGCACTGTCGAAAACCTGGCTTTTCATGGTTTCCCCGGTGGTTGTTCCGGCCTGGACCGACGTGCTGAAGGTCAGGCCTGATTCCTGGAAACTGTAGCCGATGTCTTTGCCCGTGCTTTTTGCCGTAAGACTCAAACGGTAATCGTTTTCGGCAACCCGGACCACCGAAGCGGTCACGTCCGCCGTTGATCCGTTGATGGCCTTGGCGATATCGGCAAGGGAGGACTGGGCCGGGTCGATGGTCACGGCCATTTTGCTGCCGTCACCTGTTTTGAAATGGAGAACACCGCCACCCACGGCGCTGCTGCTTGACGCGTAGGTGTTACTGGTCATCTGGGCCGATGTGGCAAGCTGGTTCACCTTGATTTTGTAAGATCCCGCGCTCACGATCTTTGAATCGGAGACGGATACGGAGAGGATGTCTTTATTGCTCGATGAGGCGGTAAAACCCGTGGCAAAGCTGTCAGGACTTTTGAGGCCGGAAATGGCCGTCTGAAGACTTGAAAGCGAACTTTTCAGCATGCCGTAGGACGAGATTTTCGCCTGGTAAACGGACTGTTTCTGCTGAAGTTTCGCAATAGGGGCCTTTTCGAGGCTCATCAACGACGTGACGATCGAATCGGTTTGAAGCCCTGATACAAGTCCCACACTGGATGAGATACCCATGGTCTGCCTCTCTTTTTGCTGATAACGGTTGACGCTTCCGGAGGCGTCAGGCCTCCGGAAGGTCAAACGTTAAGGGTTCAGTCTACTGGAGCAGGCTGAGCGCTGACTGAGGCAGCTGGTTTGCCTGAGACAGCATGCTGATACCGGCCTGCTGGATGATCTGAGCCTTGGTCAGTTCCGCGGTTTCCGCCGCAAAGTCGGCATCTTTGATTCGGGACATTGAAGCCGAAATGTTTTCGGAAACGTTGGCAAGGTTGGAGATGGTGGACTCGAACCTGTTCTGAACCGCACCGAGCTTACCCCGGATGCTGTCAACCTTGGCAATGGCCTTGTCGATAACAGACAGGGCGTCATTGGCTCCGGTTTGGGTTTTCAGGTCAATATCGCTGACTGATTCAATATCTGACGTGAGGGCATCGCCAAGGAAATCGGTTGCAGTCGCACCAATAGTACCTGCAGTAGCTCCTACTGAAAACGCTTTGTCGGATTCCATGAGGACGTAACCCTTAAATTCACCGTGGGCTGTTGCGGTGGCGCTTGTGATTGTTACAACTCCCGAAGCTCCCCCAAGACCAGCCGTACCGTCTAGATTCATTGCGGTTGCGAGGAAATTACCAGCTTCTCCGTCCGTTCTTTGGATGGAGATGGTATCTCCGCCCATGTCTTCAAGGATGACTTTGTCGCCGCCGTCATTCAGGGTTGCTGTTACACCGGTGGTTGATGAATGGTCATTGATCGCATCTACCATGTCGGAAAGATCGGATGTGTCACTGACACTTGCGGAAATTTCAGCAGAGCCTGAACCTGTGCCCAGGGTGAATGTGTAGCTACCTTTGGCAGAAACGGTCATTTCAACTTTGGTATAAGCGCTGGCCGTCACCCCCGTATCTACTGTTTTGCCGTTAATGGCCCCGGCGGCCTCTTTGGCCGTGGCGCCTGTGGCAATGGTGGCGGTTGCGGAGCCCTTGGATCCATTGATTGTGAGGTCGTCATTAGCCCCCCAACCTGTTAGTGCGGTTGCAGCTGCAGTTGCGGCATCGCCTTCTGCTCTAAGTGACACTCTGTGCGAACCAAGACTGGTACCTGATGCGTTGCCCGTGGTGACAGTGATGGTCTGATTGGCTTCGGAACCCACATGGAATTTGGCGTTGCCGAAGGAACCATCGAGAAGTTTTCTGTTGTTGAACGAGGTGGTTTCCGCGATACGGTCAATTTCCGCTTTCAGGTTGGTGATTTCATCCTGAATGGACTGACGGTCCGAGTCGCTGTTGGTGTCGTTGGCAGACTGAATGGCCAGTTCCCTCATGCGCTGGAGCAGGGTGGTGGTCTCGTTCAGAGCGCCTTCAGCGGTCTGGGCAAGCGAAATACCGTCGTTGGCGTTGCGGACGGCCTGGTTCAAACCTTTGACCTGGGAGGTCATACGGTCCGTAATGGCGAGACCGGCGGCGTCGTCCTTGGCGGAGTTGATTCTGAAACCGGATGAAAGTCTCTGAAGGGCTGTGTTGAGTTTTTTACCTGTACCTACAAGGTTTCTCTGGGCGTTGAGGGATGCGACGTTGGTATTTACTGAAAGGGCCATGTGTTACCTCCTTGGTTGTGTGGATCGCAGCGTCCTTGCTGCATTTTTGAGCTTTATTTTTTTGTTTGTACTGTTTCAATCACATCGGTTTTTTCTTTTGCTCACCTCCTTATCTTCATGGTGTTCTTCACACACTCTTGATCAACATATCGGACCTGTTTTCGAAACCTTGAGAAAAAAGTTGAAAAAAAATCAATGCTGGAAAAGAACTGTGTATCTTGATATAACCACTCATCTTTTCGGATGTCAATCAGCTCGGCTTGAGTTTTTTTTGATCGGATGATCTCGTCTGAAAACTCACGGCCACCTTGGAGGACAGCTTTTTTTGGGGCTCGTGCTTCCGAAACCCTCAACCTCTTCCGGTAAGCAAGGATGAAAAAAAACAAACGCAAGAAATCCAATGGACGTCCGCAAACGGTTTACGACCTTGGCCATGCCATCGATATGCACCGGCAGGGACGGGTTGCCGACGCGATCCGGGCCTATGAAGCGTTCTTTAAAAAAAATCAAAATCACTCAGAATGCCTTTACTTCTGGGCGCTGGCACTTGATCAGTCTGGAGACAGGTTAAACGCCGTCCAACGATGCCGCGACGCCATTCGAATAAGCGATGACAAGCCAGACTACCACAATCTTCTGGGGCAGATTCTTTTTGAGAACGGAAATCATGAGGAGGCCGCGGCCTGTTTCCGGAAGGTTTTGGCTCTGGCTCCGGATATCAAGGGTGTTCATAACACGCTGGGCTTGGCCTGTCATGCCATGAACGCCTTTGATGAAGCCGAAGACCATTTCAAACGTGAGTCGGAGATAAACGCCAGCGATCCCCATCCATATAATAACCTGGGGCTTTTGTATAAAGACAGGGGGCAGAACGATGACGCCCTCCTGTCTTTTGAAAAAGCCATTGCCCTTGACCCTGGCTTTTATGTGGCCATGAACAACCAGGGCCTGGTCTATATGAATCAAGGACGACTGTCCGAGGCTGTGCATTGTTTCGAGAAAGCCCTCGATCTTGCTCCGGATTTTTACAAAGCCCGGCTGAACCTTTCACTAGCTTTTCGGCGCCTTGGAGATCTGGAAAAATCCCTCGAACATGGCCTCAGGGCCAGAGCCCTTTACCCCGGTTCCATCGACATTCATACCCACCTTGTCAATACCTGTCTTGAACAGAGGAGTTTCGACCAGGCGGCGGCTTATCTGGAAGAGGCCTTGGCCATGGTGTCAGAACACCCGGAACTTTTTTTTCTCAAGGGATTGATTTTTCATGAACAGGGTGACCTGGAAAACGCGGCCAGATACTATGGGCGCTGTCTTGCGATGAACCCCCATCACCCGGGGGCTTACAATAATTCAGGTAATATTTTCAGGTCCAGGAATCTCAATTCCGACGCCGAGCAGTGCTATCTGCGGGCCATCGCGTGCAGTCCCGGTTATGCGGAGGCCTATTCCAATCTGGGCCTGCTTTACATGAATCTCAACGATCTGGACAAGGCCCTGGACTATTACGACAGAGCCATTGCACTCAATCTTGATAATCCCAATGTCTATCTGAGTAAAGCTGTCCTGTTTCAAAAAAATGGAGACCTGCCCCGTGCCAGGGACTGCCTCCAGCATGCATTGACCCTGAACCCCAATCTTGCCGCAGCCTATTACCACCTGGGTGAGATTGCCCGTCTTTCCGGTGACTACGGAAATGCCATAGCCCATTATGAAAAAGCCTTGGAGCAGGATCCGGATAACGCCATGGCCTGCGACCAGCTGGCCTATGTTCTTCAACGTGTCTGTCAATGGGATAAAGCTCCGGCCAGGATCGAACATATCTGGAGACTGACCACCCAGGCGCTGGAACGAGGTGAAGACATTGATGAAGCGGTCCACAACTGCCTGAGCCGGACGGAGGATTCAAAACGCATTTACGATGTGGCCCATGCATGGAGTGACAAGATTTTCCGTTGCTTGTCATCCATCAATCCGGGTTTTGCTCATCAACCCAAGGCCAAAGACAGAATCACCGTTGGTTATCTTTCCAATACCTTCAGAAATCATCCCGGCGGCCATCTGATCGCAGGGTTGTTTCAGCACCACGATAAACAGAGGTTCCGGGTGATCTGCTATTCCTACGGTGAGGATGACCAGAGCTATTTCAGGAAAAAAGCTGAAGAGAACTCGGATCTGTTCCGCGATATCAGGCCGTTGGATGACCTGGCTGTTGCAAAGGTTATTTACGCTGATGATGTGGATATCTTGGTGGATCTCCGGGGGCACACGGGTGGGAGCCGGATGGGGATCTGTGCCATGAGGCCTGCTCCTGTCCAGGTGGTCTATCTTGGCTGTCCGTCGACTTCGGGGGCGGGCTTCTTTGATTACCTGATCGCCGACCCGGTTGTCATTCCCCGCGAAGACCTGCCGTATTACAGCGAAAAAATCGTGTACATGCCGGATTGTTACCAGATCACCAATAACGAACAGAGCATTTCAGACGAGACCATCACACGGAAAGATCAGGGCCTGCCTGAAGAGGGGATTGTTTTTTGCTCGTTCAATACGGCGTACAAAATCGAGCCGGTGATGTTCGACTGCTGGGCAGACATCCTCAAACAGGTACCGCAAAGCGTGCTTTGGCTGCTCAAGGACAGCGATCTGATGGTTGAAAACCTTCAAGCCGAGATCGAAGCCCGGGGACTTTCGACGGATCGGCTTGTTTTTGCGGAACGGATGAGCAAAGAAAGACATCTGAAACGAATGAGTCTCGCAGATCTTGCCCTTGATACACGCATTTACACCGGCCACACGACAACAAGTGACGCCTTGTGGGCCGGGGTGCCGGTTATTACCATGGAAGGTCGGCATTTTGCGTCCCGTGTGTCTTCGTCAATCTTAAAAGCAGCCGGTCTTCCTGAGTTAGTTGCAGACACTCTGGATGATTTTAAAATGCTTGCCACAGATTTTGCTGAAAACAGGGATAAGCTTGTTGCCCTTAAACACAAAATTCAACGTGATAAAAAAACGTGTCCTCTTTTCAACACACCTTGTTTTGCTTCCAACTTGGAAAAGGCTTATCTGATTATGTGGACCAGGTTTGTTGCAGGGGAGCCACACGGTATGATAGAAATTAAAGAATGACGATTGTGGATGACTAATATTGAAAAACAAATAACCAAATAAGTGGGGGGCTATTGGCTCTTGAAGAATGAATACAGGGAGCTTTTGATAGGCTGTGGCTCAAGGATAAAAAAAGATCTTTTTGTCAATGATATGTCGGAATTTTTTAATCTTACACGCCTTGATAACAATCCCGATCACAATCCAGATGTGTTATGGGACCTGACAAAACATCCTCTGCCATTTGAAAGTGACAGTTTTAATGAAATCCATGCTTACGAAGTGCTGGAACATTTGGCTTTTCAGGGAGATTACGAATTTTTCTTTTCAGAGTTTTCAGAATATTGGCGTATTCTGAAAGATGGTGGGCTGTTTTTTGGAACTTGCCCTGATAGAAATTCCGAATGGGCCTGGGGAGACCCGTCACACAGGAGAATCATACAGAAAGAGAATTTTATTTATCTTGACCAGGATCAGTATAAAGCTCAGGTTGGAATAACAAGAATTAGTGATTTCAGATATATATACAAAGCTAACTTCAAGCTTGTTTTTTGTGAAGTCAACGGTAAGACCCTTCAATTTGTTCTTCAGGCTGTAAAATCATAATAACGTTGTTCGATTTTTTTAATTGTAACCATGCCTGTTGGGGAAGGCCAGTCTGAAGAAATGGCAGAAAGGGTTGTATGGGAAGTGTACGAAAAAAAGGCAAAACAAAATCAGGGCATAACCACTCAGTTAACAAAATGTTTTCGGATGCTTACAATCACCACAATCAGGGAAGGATTGACGATGCCGAGAAGCTGTACCGAAGCATTATCTCAACGTCACCCAACCATTCCGATGCCCTTCATCTTCTGGGTGTGATCGCACTTGAACGATGTGATTACGACAGGGCCCTGAATCTTATCAAACGTGCCATTGTCAGTTATCCAGGGGCTGCCCCCTACTACAATAACCTGGGATTGATTTTTAAGAAAAAAGGCTGTGTCGAAGAGGCGATGAAAGCCTTTGGAAAGGCCATTGAAATTGACTCGAAATATTCAGAAGCCCACAACAATCTCGGAACGTTGTTTAAAGATAGCGGGGACTTGAACAGGGCTGTTTCATACTTTGAAACGGCCACAAGGATCAATAGCGGGTTTTCAGTCGCGTATTACAACCTTGGAACGGTTCTTTGTGACCAGGGATTTATTTCGGCCGCCATCGTCGCTTACCGTAAAGCGCTGAATATCAACCCGGGTTTTGTTCAGGCTCACTCCAACCTTTTATATACCCTTCACTTTTCTGATTCCATCAGCCCCCGCGAGATATTCATGGAACATCAGGTCTGGGAAGAATCCCATGCCAGGGCTTTTTTACCTGTCCGGAATCAGTTTGACCGAGACAAGGACCCGGAACGCGTATTGAATATCGGTTATGTTTCGCCCGATTTCCGGACGCACTCCGTGGCGTTTTTTCTGGAAGATGTGCTGTGTCAGCATAACCGGGAACAGTTCCGCGTTTTCTGCTATTCCTCAACGGACAAACCCGATGATTTTACCCAAAGATTTCGTGAAATTGCCGATGTCTGGCGAGATATTTCCAGCCTTTCTGACGAAGATGCGGCCGCCTGCATCACGAAAGATGGCATTGATATTCTGGTGGATCTGGCCGGTCATACCCGGGGAAGCCGTATTTTGATCTTTGCCAGAAAACCCTCGCCGATACAGGTGACCTGGCTGGGATATCCCGACACCACGGGACTTTCGGCCATGGATTACCGTTTGACCGACACGGTTGCTGATCCTTTAGGCCCAGAGACCGACCTCGCCACGGAAAAACTGATCCGGCTCGAAGGGGGGTTCCTTTGCTACAGACCTTCTGGTGAATCTTACCCTATTTCACCGCCTCCAGTGCTTGACACCGGAATGATCACATTCGGTTCGTTTAACAACAACGCAAAAATTTCAGATAGAACGATATCCGTATGGTCACGTGTTTTAAAGAATGTTCCAGGTTCCAGGCTCAAGTTGAAATCAAGGTCATTTGCCGATTTCGGAACTCGAAAGCACATCCTTGAACGGTTCGATCACTGTGGTGTCCCTTCCGAAAGAATCTGGTTTGAGGGCTACCGGGTCAGCCTGAAAGAGCACTTTCTGCTTTACGGCAGTGTGGACATCGCCTTGGATACATTTCCTTACAACGGAACCACCACAACCTGTGAGGCCTTATGGATGGGTGTACCCGTGATTGCCCTTTATGGAAACAGTCATGTGTCGCGTGTTGGAGGGAGTCTACTTCATCAAACAGGCTTAGATGGACTCCTGGCATTTTCGGAGGATGAATACGTTGAAAAGGCTGTTAACCTTTCAAAGGATATTGATCTTCTCTGTGAATTGAGACAGGAACTCAGGCCAATCTTGGCGAACTCTTCTTTGATGAATCCTTTGGGATTCTGTGAAAAACTTGAACGTACATACAGGAACATATGGAAAGAATGGGTTTTGGAGCTGCCGTCCGACAGAATTTGACCCATTAAACCACGGTATGATTCTGGTTTGTTTTTTGCATCGAATCCATCCTATCATTAATAACGCTGTCAGATAAGATATTTTCCCATCAACTAATAAAACGAATTTTGAATTCTGAAAAACAAATCGGATGGTCGTCTTATGGCACAGATGGAAAGTAAACTCAATAAAAGCGATGCGGATGTTGAATTGTCCACCGATCCTTTCAGTATGGCCCAGGGGGACGATTTGTTTCACCACACGATTTTTGATCAGCACTCGGTCTTTGACAGGCGGAGTCGGCATTTTGACAGGGGGGGCAACACCCACTGGTCTGTGGCCTGGTCGGATCTGATGATGACCATGTTTATCCTTTTTGCCGTGATGTACATCTACAAGCTGGCGAACCGGGACTGGGATTTCGGCAAGGGGCCGGGGACCACGTCATTTTTCGATGAGGGTTCCGGTGTGGTGATGGAACAGCAGGTCCGGGAGACGGTTCGTGAATCCATTCCTGAAATTTACAACCTGACGAAAAGAACCATCGAGGATGTGGGCGAGGTTGAGCTGATCAAAGACAAGGCGGTCCGAATCACCCTGACAGACGAACTGCTGTTTGAAACAGGCAAGGCGGATCTGAAACCTGGCGCGCTGGGTGTTCTTGCCGACGTGGCCTCGGTGATCCGGCAGACACCGTATGTGGTGAATGTGGTGGGGCACACGGACGATCTGCCGATCCGGACCGAACAGTTTCCCACGAACTGGGAATTGTCAGCCGTCAGAGCCAGCGTGGTGGTTCGATACATGGTTGAACGGCTGGGAATCCCGGGCGAACGGTTTTTCATCAGTGCCCACTCCTACCACCAGCCCCTTCGGCCCAACACGAATCAGGAGAACAGGGCCATGAACCGGCGTGTCGAAATCATCATCACCCGGGACAGGCCGGGTGTGAATGGAGATCGGGCGGTTCTGGGGGATTAGGCTGTCTGGGGGGCAGTATGGGCTACGAGTGGTGGGGTCCCCATAACCAAAGTTGACTGGAGTCGAAAGAGCCAGGAAAGGGATGTGAGAACGATGAGGGAGTTTGGATCGGAGATCGACGACGAATTGATCGAGGAGGAGGGACATCGCCCGCCGTTTTCGTTTTTTGGCTGGCTGAAATCCATCAGAAACATTATCGGGGTTCTGATCTTTTCCGTCATGTTCATTGTGGGCATTGCCGTGAACGGAAACACCGCCCTGTACTTCAATCTATCGGCGATTCTTATCGTTCTGGGCGGAACATTCGGCGCCACCTTGATCTGTTTCAGGCTGAACCGGCTGGCCATCGTTTACAAAGTCCTGGTGAGCTCGTACAGAACGCACCTGAAAAGCCCCGACGAGGTGGTGCGTATCCTGGTGGACCTTTCAGTCAAAAGCCGCCTCCAGGGCCTGCTTTCCCTCCAGGATGACGAAGAAGAAACCACGGTGATGTTTCTTCGCCAAGCCCTGGGATATCTGGTGGACGGTTTTTCCATGAAAGAGATCCGGGAGAGCCTGTCCGCCGAAATGTATTTTTTCAGGCAGCGGCGTGAAGAATGCGAGAGGGTCCTTTCCACCATGGCCGACATCTGCCCGTCGTTCGGGTTGATCGGGAGCGTGGTGGGCCTTGTCAGCATGCTGGCCGGGGTGGGGGACACCACGGTGATTCTCAAGACCATCCCCGTGGCCCTGATCTCGACCCTGTACGGCGTTGTTCTGGCCAACTTCTTTTTTCTTCCCTTTGCCGCCCATATCCGGGAACGAACCGACCAGGAGCTGCTGCTCCAGAAAATTATCATGGAGGGGACGGTGGCCATCGGCAGTGAATCCCATCCGGCTATCCTCGAACGGAAGCTCAAAGCCTTTCTTACGCCTTCGGCCAGGGAGGGCAAGCTGGTTTCATTGCAGCGTATCCGTGAAATGCTTGAAAAACAGAAGGTTGTGATCGTCAATGGCCGAAGGAAACAAGACCGGGAAGAAGAAGCCACTGAGAATCCGCCAGAGACGGGCCTTCAGCCGTGAGGTTTTTTTGAAAAAAATGAATTTGGCAAAAAATAAACGTTGACAAAGGGTCGGTCTGTCGGGTAAAAGCTACTTGTTTTTGATCACGGGGGTCATTAACTCAGCCGGTAGAGTATCTCCCTTTTAAGGAGAGAGTCGTTGGTTCGAATCCAACATGACCCACCAGGACGCGACGTAAGATAAAGACTACGTCCCCATCGTCTAGCCCGGTCCAGGACACCGCCCTTTCACGGCGGCGACAGGGGTTCGAATCCCCTTGGGGACGCCA
>CAZWTY010000074.1:0-22400 GCA_964637565.1 uncultured Desulforapulum sp. | reverse complement strand
CCACCCTGGAAGGCATCCGCCATTTTCTCAAGGCCCTGGACGTGAAAGGCCTGAGCTCCAGGAAAATCGGAATCCTCCTGAAAGAGTTCAGGGAAAACACCCTGGTCGTCATCGAAAACCACAGCGAAAACCTGCCCCGGATCCGGGGCATCGGAAAGGTTCTGGGCCAACGGATCCTCGACGCCTGGGACAAACGGAACGACGTGAGGAAACTCATGAATTTCCTCCAGAAAAACCAGATCCCCCCCGTGTTTTCCTCGAAAATCCACCGGCAATACGGCGCAGACGCCGTGGACATCATCAGCCGTTCCCCCTACAGCCTGTCTTTCGATTTTCCGGACATGCCCTTCAGCGCCATCGATGCTGCGGCCCGGGCCATGGGCGTGGAGCGTGACGATCCCCAAAGGATTTCGGCCTGCCTTCTCCACCTGCTGGACATGTCGGCGGCCGCCGGCCATGTCTTCGCCCTGAAAAAAAATCTGGCCGATCAGTGCGCCGTCCGGTTCGGCATCGACCCCGGAAGTGTGGAAAAGGGCTTCGAGGAGCTTCTGGCCCAGAACCGGGTGGTGATCGAAGAGGCTCCCGGTCTCAACGGGGAAACGGCGGTCTATTCCAAACCTCTCCACCAGGCCGAGCTGGGCGTCACCCGCACCCTCCACGCCCTGAACAGCCTGCCCACGGAGCCCGCCCGCCTGGACAAGGACGAGATCATCGAGGAGGTCTTGAAAAATCTGGCCATCAAGCTGTCCGACGAGCAGCTCGAGGTGCTTGAACAGATGCTGTCCCACCGGATCGTCCTGATCACCGGCGGACCCGGCACGGGGAAAACCACCCTGATCCGTTCGGTCACGGCCATTTTCAAGCGCCTGGGTAAAACCCTGCTTTTGGCCGCCCCCACAGGCCGGGCCGCACGGCGTCTTTCGGAAGTCACCCGGGAAGAGGCCTCGACCATTCACAAAATGCTTCAGTACAACGTGGGCACCGGGTCCTTCGACAAAAACAGAAACGACCCCCTGGACACCGACGCCGTGATCATCGACGAAGCCTCCATGGTGGATCTGTCCCTGATGCACAGCCTTCTTTCCGCCGTACCCTTTACCGCTTCCCTCATCGTGGTGGGCGATATTTTCCAGCTCCCCTCGGTGGGGCCGGGCACGGTGCTGGCCGACCTGATCCACTCCGGCTGTTTCAAAACCTTCGAACTGACCCGGATTTTCCGTCAGGCCCAGGAGAGTCCCATCATCCTGAACTCCCACCGGATCCGCTACGGAAAACCTCTGAAAATCGCCGAACCGTCGGAGGCGGGGGCTCTTTCCGAGTTCTACTTTATCGAAACGGCCAGCCCCGTGACGGTCATGGAACGGGTGGTCGAACTCTGTTCAAGACGGATTCCAGGGAAATACGGTTTCGATCCCATGAGCGAGATCCAGGTGCTGACCCCCATGCACAAAGGGGAAGTGGGGACCCTCAGCCTCAACGCAGCCCTCCAGGCGGCCCTGAACCCTGGCACGCCGGACAGCCGTTTCGCCCCGGGTTTCAGAAAAGGCGACAAGGTGATGCACCTCCGGAACAACTATGAAAAAGAGGTGTTCAACGGGGATATCGGCATCGTTGACGACGTGGACAGGGAAAGCCGGGTGGTGATGGTGAATTACGAGGGAAACACCGTGGAATACGACGCCGAAGACCTGCACGAACTGACCCTGGCCTACGCCATTTCCGTCCACAAATCCCAGGGCTCCGAGTATCCTGCGGTGGTGGTGCCCATCACCACCCAGCATTACCCCCTGCTTCAGCGGAACCTTCTCTACACGGCCATGACCCGGGGAAAAAAACTGGTGATCCTCATCGGCACCCGGAAAGCCCTGTCCATCGCCCTTGAGAACGACCGGCCCAGAGAACGGCTTTCCGGCCTCAGACACCGGCTCGAAAGTTTCTACGACCGGGCCCATCATGGGTAACGAACGGATGTTACCCTGGGCTTGCCCTGATGTTCTATCCACAGTCCTTAAAAGAATTGACTTTTGCATGGAATTTTATGTATCTCTAACCAGATGAAACCGGCAGACGGATTTCCCCAGCCGATCAGGGCCCCCTTTCCCGGAGGCCGGCATGACAGGCCGGAACGTGCTTTTTTCGGCAGACACCGCACCCCAAACGTTGACAACGGATGATTATGAAAAAAATCGCATGCCTCTCCCTTTTGCTCGTCCTTGTTTCATGGACCCGGGCTTTCTCTGAAGTGCCCACCACGCCGGACATTGTGAATCTGGTGGCCACCAGCAGTTCCATCACCGTGACCTTCACGGCAAACGACGACGAGATCACCGACGGCTACTACATCAGCTACTGGAAAACAAGCGACAGCGACGCCTGGGTGAGGGTCCGCTTTCCCAATCCGGCGACCCCGTCCCCAACCTACAGCTACCTGATCCGGGGGCTGGACAACAACACCCAGTACACGGTGAGGCTCACGGCCTACGACGGCGAGGAGGAGTCCTCCCCCACCACCGATACGGCGGAAACAAGCTCGGTGACGATCAGCATCAAGCTGGTGGATTCGGGAACGCTTCAGGTGGGCCTGGACGAGATCCCTTCGGGTGTGGAATATTTTTCCGTCGACATCGGATCGTCACCGGGGGCCTCGGACATCCTTGACGGGGGCGAAGCCAGATACGACAGTTATGTCGTCCGGGGCGGGCTGGACAACGGAACCTGTTACGTGAGGGTCACCCTGCTGGACGGAAACCGTGAGCCCATCGCCCAGTCCGACGAGACGGCGTTCCAGGTCGACGATTTCGGCACCCTTTTCAGCACCGGTGACGTGGATGACGGATGCTTTATCGGCAGTTCGACCGTTCCAAAGCCCATGGTGCCCACGGCTGTTCCCTGCCTGATGTTTCTTCTCACCGTCGCCATGTTCCGTTTCCCCTTCAAACGTCTGGTTCTTGGGCTCCTGACGGTGGTGGTGTTCACATCCATGGCCCAGGCCGAAGAAAAAAGCCTGATAAAAGAAGGGGACCTTCTCGGTGTCCGGGCCGGCCTGTTCGTTCCCTCGGAAAAACTCCAGGACGAGGTCTACGACAGCATCGTGCCGGTGAGTTTGTTTTTCGAAAGACGTTTCGGCTCCTGGCTTTCAGCGGATGTGTCCGCCGGCTACGCCCACGCCAAAGGCTACGCCGTCACGCCGTCCAACGACCAGACCGGTGTACGGACACGGTTAGACCTCATTCCCCTGTCCATGTCCGCCATCGCCAACTGGGACCTGGACCCCCTGGTCACGCTCTACGCCGGAGCGGGCATGGACTATTGGATGTTCAGGGAAAAAGCCTATTACGGGGAAAACAAGAGCCGGGTGTCCGGATGGCACGGCAAAGCGGGGGTAAAACTCCTGACCGGGGATAAGCAATACTACGCCAAAGGCGGGGTCCTGGTCGAAGTGTGCTACACAGCCATCGACCGTTTCGGCCGAAACGACGTGGATCTGGGCGGTCTCTCCTACAATCTGGGAGTGATGTACTGTTTCTGAAATATCAGTGGGCTTTGTCCGTCTTTTCAGGAATGGGGACTTTCAGGAGGGGAACCCCTTCCTTTTCGAGGAGTTTTTCCTCTTCAGGCGAACTGACCCCCCGGATATTCCGTGGCTCGGCCACACCATAATGGATTTTCAGAGCTTCGCGGGTAAAATCCGTTCCCACGTCGTCGAAATTCTTTTCGACAAATTCGGTGACCATGCGGCTGATATCCCCCACGGCCAGGTGGCGGCTGGTTTCCTTTTTTACCGGGAACTGGGCCTTGGGAATCGAGAAGGTGCTCAGAACAATGAAAACACCTGTGTCGTCGCACAGGGGACAGGAAACGAGACCTTTTTTCTTCTGATCTTCAAAGGCTTCCCGGTCGTCAAACCACCCTTCGAAGGTATGCCCTTTTGAACACTGCAGATCGAACGCGATCATCTCCCTGTCTCCCGTTTCAGTCACATCATCTTGATTTTCCGGTATCCTGCAACGCGACCCGCACCGCACGAAACTCCTCATCGGATGATTTCCCTATCACAAAAAAAACCACAGGAAAACCCTGAATCCTGCGCTCCGACGATAAAGTTTATCACGGAAAGCGCCGTGGATTTTCGATTTTCTATTGCGACACACCGTTGGATAAGGTATAGCCCAACTATTAAAAAAATTCGTTATCATTTGATCGTGTTATGGCGGTCGTCCGTCAAAAAACCCATCGTTGCCATCTACAGGAGCGGCTTATGAAACGTTTCTTCCTCTCAGGAATTGTCATTCTTCTGTTGTCATGCCCCGCCCTCTCCAAAGAACTCTACGTGTCCGACACGCTCAAAACGTCGCTGCGCGTCGCTCCGGGCTTCAACAGCAAAGTGCTTCGGATGGTACAGTCCGGATCCAAAATCACGGTCCTCGAGACCCAGGCCGAATGGTCCAGAGTCAAATTGGCCGATGGGGCCGAAGGCTTCATGATGACCCAGGCCCTGTCGGACGAACCTCCGAAAAACGCCCAGCTGAAAAGCCTTCAGGTCAAATACCAGGAGCTTTCAGAAAAATTTGAAGCGATGAAGGCCGATTATGACGCCACCAAAAAAATGAACGAATCGCTGAAAACCTCCCTGGCCGCCACCGGCAAAGGAGGACCTGAGCTTGAACGCGAGTACGGCAGGCTGAAAGGCAATTCTGACCGTTACCTGAAAATAAAAGACGAATACGCCAAGATGCAGGAGATCATCGAGAAGAAAGACCAGGAGTTGGACCGGCTGAACGACGTGGTGGCCCAGAAGCACATCTACTGGTTTCTCGGCGGGGCCGGTGTCCTTCTTATGGGAATCCTCCTCGGATACTCTTTGAAAAAGAAAAGGCGTCACTCGTTTCTGGATTGACCGGTATCGCTTCCGGGAAAGGGATTCAAACGGCATGCGGGAATACAACACGGATTTCCTGGTTATCGGAAGCGGGGTGGCGGGTTTGTCCTTCGCCCTCAAAGTGGCCGACCACGGCAGGGTGGCCCTTGTCACGAAACGTGACGTCATGGAAAGCAACACGGCCTACGCCCAGGGTGGTATCGCCGCGGTTTTAAGTTCCGTGGACTCCTTCGACCTCCACATCAAGGACACCCTGTCCTCCGGCGACGGCCTGTGCAACCGGGACGTGGTGGAGATGGTGGTGAAAAACGGCCCCGGACTGATCCACGAGCTGATCCACATGGGCGTCAAGTTCAGCCGCAGCGAGGAAGACCACAGGTCCCCGGGCACGGAATACGATCTGGGACGGGAGGGCGGTCATTCGGAAAACCGGGTGATCCACGCCGACGACATGACCGGCCGGGCCATGGAGCAGGTCCTGGTTGAACACGCGAAAAACCACCCCAACATCACCCTGTACGAACACCACATCGCCCTGGACCTGATCACCTACTCCACACGCATGAGGAGCGGTGTGATCATCAAGCAGCACGAATCCCACTGCTGCGGCGCCTATATCCTCGACATCAAAGGAAAGACGGTCAAGACCTTTTCCGCCCGGGCCACGGTTCTCGCCTCGGGAGGGGCCGGCAAGGTGTACCTTTACACCAGCAACCCCGACGTGGCCACCGGCGACGGCATCGCCATGGGCTACCGGGCCGGGGCTTCCGTGGCCAACCTGGAATTCGTCCAGTTCCATCCCACCTGCCTGTACCATCCGGAAGCGAAAAACTTCCTGATTTCCGAAGCGGTCCGGGGAGAAGGCGGAATCCTCATCGACAAAGCCGGCAACCCCTTCATGGAGAAATACGATCCGTTGAAAGATCTGGCCTGCCGTGACGTGGTCTCCCGGTCCATTGACTCGGAACTGAAAAAAAGCGGCGAAGACTCGGTGTTTCTCGACATCTCCCACAAAGATCCGGCCTTCGTGAAAAAGCGTTTTCCCAACCTGTACAGCAAGTGCCTGTCCTACGGTTACGACATGACGAAAGATCCGATTCCCGTGGTGCCTGCGGCCCATTACATGTGCGGGGGCGTGGCCACGGACCTCAACGGGAAAACGGACGTCAACAACCTCTACGCCATCGGTGAAACGGCCTGCACCGGCCTTCACGGCGCCAACCGCCTGGCCAGCAACTCCCTTCTGGAAGCCCTGGTCTACGCGGACCGGGCCGCGAAAAACGCCCTTCTGACGCTCCAGGAAAGCCGCGAGAAAAATGCCCTGCCCTTCGACATTCCCGACTGGGACGACACCGGCACCACGGACAGCGACGAAGTCAGCCTGGTTTCCCACAACTGGGACGAGATCCGAAGGTTCATGTGGGATTACGTCGGCGTGGTCCGGTCCAACAAACGCCTGGAAAGGGCCATGCGCCGCATCACCAACATCCAGAAAGAGATCCGGGAATACTACTGGGATTTCAAGGTCACCTCGGATCTCATCGAACTGAGGAACATCGCCACCGTGTCCGAGCTGATCATCACCTGCGCCATGCGCCGCAAGGAAAGCCGGGGACTCCACTACACCATCGAATACCCGGAAAAAGACGACGTCGGCTGGCTGAACGATACGGTGCTCAAACGGATTCCCGAGGGGTGATGGAAGGTATGGCGGCCTTTTGAAATTGTAATAAGCCAGTTTATCTGAGTTATGTTTCAGGCGAAAAGCGCCACCCAGACTCTGTGGGGTGGCGTTTGTGTTTTTAACGAAAACGGTGACCCGCAAGGACATGTGCCATGGCAACGCTTCTTGTGATCGACAATTACGACTCGTTTACCTTCAATCTTGTCCAGATGTTCAGGATGTACGATCTTTCCGTCAAAGTGTTCCGCAGTGACAGGCTGTCGGTGCGCCAGGCGGAGATCCTCGATCCGGACTACATCCTCGTGAGCCCCGGGCCGAAAGACCCGGCCCATGCCGGTGTGTCCATTCCCATCATCCGGGCGTTTCACACAAAAAAGCCGGTCCTGGGGGTCTGCCTGGGCATGCAGTGCATCAACGAGGCCTTTGGCGGTGAAACGCGGCGGGCCCCCGTGCCTGTTCACGGAAAGACAAGCCCCGTGACCCACCGTGAACAAGGGCTTTTCAAAGGGCTTCCCTCGCCGTTTAACGTGGCCCGCTACCACTCCCTGATGATCGTTCCCCCGGAAGGCCAGAATGCGTTCAGTATCGACGCGGCCTGTGACGACGGCGTGATCATGGGCATCTCCCACCGAACGTTCCCCCTTTTCGGGGTCCAGTTCCATCCGGAAAGCTTTCTCACCGAGCACGGATTCAGGATCATCGAAAACTTTCTCGACCACGGCCCCCTGAAAGGGGCTTACAGCCAAGTCCAAGGCTGGCGCTGACACTTTTTGGAGACACATCATGGAGCTTCTTTCACACATCGGCCGGATCACCCGCATACCCCGTGAAGATATCGTTCTTTCCGAACCGTTCATCGACGTGGCGGAACGGTTCGCCCGCATGCCGGGCACGGTCTGCCTTTTGAGCGGCGGAGACCTGGACTGCGCCCGATTCCATATCCTCGGTGTCCGCCCCCTTTTGACCTTCCGGGGCCGGGGAAAAGACATGGAACTCTGTTATGGGGAGGAAACCGTACGGTTTTCGGCTGATCCGCTGGACACGCTCAGGCTGATTCTCCGCCATTTCCAGATGCCGGAAGCGGTTGGCGAAATGCCCTTCGAATCGGGCCTTCTGGGATACCTGGCCTACGATCTCAAAGACGCCATCGAGAACCTGCCCCGCACCTCCCTGGACGACCTGGACCTTCCCTCGATCTGGCTGACCCTGCCTTCTCTCGCCCTGGTCCATGACCGGAACAGCGGGAAAACAACCCTGTTCATTCCTGAAACGAAAGGAGCCGCACCCGGAGACACCGAACGGACCAGGGCATGGTTTTTTGCCACCCTGGCCGGACCACCGGCGGAAGACCCGGGATTTTCCGGAGACAGCCAAGGCTTCCGGTCCAATTTCGACCAGGCCAGCTACATGGCCGCCATCGAAAAAATCAAGGACTACATCCGGGCCGGAGACATCTACCAGGTGAACATGTCCCAGCGCTTCACCATGGCATTCCAGGGCCGGCCCTTCAGTTTGTTCAAAACCCTTTTCAAGCGAAACCCGGCCCCGTTCTTCGCTTTCCTCCACGCGAATGACCATCAGCTGGTGTCCACATCTCCCGAACGGTTTATCTTGAAAACAGGCCGCCTGGTGGAAACGCGGCCCATCAAGGGAACCCGGCCGCGGGGTTGTTTGCCGGAACAAGACGCAGCCCTGAAAAACGAACTGGTCCAAAGCCGGAAAGACGATGCGGAACTGTCGATGATCGTGGACCTGATGCGAAACGACCTGGGCCGTGTCTGCAAGGGCGGGGGCGTCCGGGTCAAAGAACACAAGCGGGTGGAGGCTTACACCAACGTGTTTCACCTGATCTCCATCGTCGAAGGCGAACTGGACCAGGGCATGGACTGCGTGGACATCGTCCGGGCCACCTTTCCCGGAGGGTCCATCACGGGATGCCCCAAAATCCGAAGCATGGAAATCATCGACGAACTGGAGACACGGCGCCGCCACATCTACACCGGGTCCATCGGCTATTTCGGCTTCGGAGGCTCCATGGATCTTTCCATCGCCATCCGGACGGCCACCATCGTGAACGACCGTATGGTGTTTTCCGTGGGAGGCGGGGTGGTCTACGATTCAGACCCCCTGGATGAATACCAGGAAACCCTGCACAAGGGCCGGACCCTTTTCGAGGCGTTTTCGGGATCGGGAAAGGAAACACCGGCCACGGCCCACCGGCCGGTTATGGGATGGATCAACGGCGGCCTTGTGCCCTTGGACGATCTTGCCCTGCCCATTTCTTCCCAGGCGGCCCAGTACGGTCACGGGTTTTTCGAAACCCTGCGGGTGGATCAGGGCCGGATTTTTTTTCTCGACGACCATCTAAGCCGTCTCGCCGCGTCGTTCCGGCTTTTTTTCGGACGGCCTTTCCCCGATCTGTCGTTTGACCGGATCATCCGGGACCTGATCGCGGCCAACGGCCTGACCCGCCAGACGGCCGCCGTGAAAATCATGGCCTGCCGTGGAAGCCGTGACAAGGCCCCCTTCGACGACATCATGGTGGTGACCGCCAGGCCCTACGTGCACCGGCTCACGGCCCTCCGAAAAGACGGCATCGACCTGGGACTCTACGAAAACCCCCGCCACACCCCGATGGCCGCCCACAAGTCCATGAACTACCAGTTCTGCCTTCAGGCCGGAGAAAAAGCCCGTGAAAACGGGTTTGACGAAGCCCTGATCCTCAACATCGACGGCAGCATATCCGAGACGAACACGGCAAACATCCTGTTCGTCCAGGGCAAAACCCTGGTCTGCCCCTCCTCGGAGTATGTCCTCAAAGGGGTCATGGAAAAAAACGTGCGAAGGCTTCTGGTGTCGGAGGGGTACGAGGTGTGTGACCGGAAGGTGTTCCCCTTCAGAATGGATCAGTATGACGCGGTCTTTCTCACCAATTCCCTGATGGGCGCCGTTCCTGTCCGTTCTTTCGAGGGCTCGGATCTGAAAGACAGTTCCTTTCTGTGCCGTGACATCAACCGGAAGCTGCTGGGTCTCTAACAGACATTGAAAGCGATTTCAGGTCGGAACCGCGACAAACAAGCCCTGCCCCAAGGCAAAAAAAAAGTGGCTCAGTCCTTGCGACCGAACCACTTGTGAGCATCCGGAGCTGCCGTGGCCTGGCTTACGTGCAGTCGAGACGCTCGGTCCAATTCCGCCTCTCACTTCCATGGGTCAATATTCCCCCTTCTTCTATGCCTGATCAAAGCAGGCGGGGTTAATTTTGGTATGTTGAAGGAGGGCGGCATGGATAACCTGAGTTTTGACCGGAGTATACCACCTTTTTTTCCCGTGGATCAACAACGCTCTAAGATTATGGGCAAGAACTAAGTTTCGGAATTATAACCGTTTTTTTGGAGACAAAATAGATTCGGATCCTGAGGCTGGGTTGGGAAGGCGTCCTTGAAACGTGCGGATCTTCTCCAGGAGGGGACTGGAGAAGGTTCTCGGTTTGACACGGTCATCATGACTGGGACGCCGGGAGTTCGCTACCCTCCTGGGAGGGTTTCTTCTTTTTGCTGGTGATGTCGTCAAACAGAGGCGATGCGACTCCGTAGCGGAAAATCTTGCACAGCAGGGAGCTGAGACGGTGGACGTGCTTTTCGATCTCCTCCTTGCTCCGGCCGGGATAGTTTCTGAACGTCATCAGGATGCCGCTGAGCGAGGCATAGAACACATGGGAGAACAGACGGTTGTCCGTGTGAATACCGGCCCTTTCAATGGCGATGTCGATGCGGTTGAGCAGGGAACGCTGAACGGCATTGTATTTTTTCAGGAGCTCAGGACTCATCTTGCCCTTGATCATCAGGTAACTCATCATCTGAAAGGTGGATTCGCTGTCGAGAAGGTGGTGGATCAGGCCTGTGGAAAAGGCTTCGATGGTGAAATTCTCCGTGTCCTCCATCAGGGTGTCCAGCCACTTCTCGATGGACCGGAGCTGTTTGATGAAGGCTTCCACAAACAGATCCTCCCGGCTGGTGAAATACCTGTACATGGACGCGGGAGAAACACCTACGGCCGCCGCGATGTCCCGGACGCCGATTTCATCGAAGGGCTTTTCCGCGAAAAGGTCGAGGGCGGCCTCGATCAGGATTTCCCGCCGGGCTTCCCGTTCCCCTTCCTTGAGTTGTGAAAATTTTGAATGTTCATCCATGCCTTGGTTCCTGTGCTGTTTTGAAAGTCCATATAAAATGAGGCGTTGATCCGGTTTTACGAACCAGCCGCTGATCCCTGATTGTTTCGTGTATGTTGTCAGAGCGTAAAGTCACGATGGGAAAAATCCCTGAAGTGTTTGAGAACAAGCCGAATCTTGACGATGATTTAAACCCGAGAAAGTGAGTGCTACAAGTGTTTACGAATTTTAACTAATATAACAGAGATAAAACCGCTAATCAAGCACATTTCCCCCTGAACGTCCGTAAGAATAAACAGTGTTCTCATCCGGTAAATAGCAATACAATATATCATGTTGCATCGAAACCCGATACGGTATAGTATCATCAGAACATTCCGGGATTTATTCCAGTTTCAGATACCCTTTCCAGGCGCCGTGGCGAACCGTGCCCGGTGACCGTTCTGTCTCCCCCGGCTTCAATGTCCGTGACACTGGAATATGCTTCGGGGACCAACGGAACAACAACACATGCGGAGTTCAATGTGGAAAAGCTCAAAGGATTTCAACGCAGCTATCTGAGAAGCCTCGCCCACGATCTCGATCCTGTGGTTTTCATCGGCCAGAACGGGATCACCGAGGCCGTGGAGCGATCGATCAACGAGGCCCTGGACGCCCACGAACTGATCAAGCTCAAGTTTATCGAATTCAAGAAAAAAGAGCAGAAAGACCAGATTTCACAAGGAATCGAAGAACGGACCGGCTGCCAGATGGTGGGGATGATCGGCCATGTGGCCATCTTCTACAGACGGCACAAAGAAGCGAAAAAACGAAAAATCCGTGTTCCCCTTCGTGAAGACGCCGTGACAGCGGAATAAGCCGGGAACCTGTGGATCCCCGGCACGAAGTTTATCTGGACGCGTTGCCGCAGGCCTCTGAAAGACGCGCTTCCAGATAGGCCAGAGCCTCATCATCCCATTCGTCGAGATCGAAACAGTACCCGTCATCACCGGAAAGTCCTCCGGGCACCAGATCCCCCTTCTCCTCAGGGTCCGTGATCAGATCCCCGTAAAAGCATACCGACAGCCACCGGGCCTCCGGATCGTCGTCTATCACATCCGCCATGACAAAAAGATCCCGGGTTTTCTGGTTTTCATGTTTGGCCCTGAGGGAGTAGCTCACACCGGCCCGGCCCTTGAAGGCGAACGACACACCGGGCATGGCTTCCAGATGCTGTTTCAGGCGAACAAAGGCTTTTTTCATCTCGTTGTCGTCCACGGTCCATGTTTCGAGAAAGCCGTCGATTTCAGATTGGACATCCTGGCCGGTCATGGCGTACTCCTTGTGTCGGGTTAGAAGTTTTGGATCATTCGAAGTTCCGACTATAAAAAAACAGGCAAGCCCTGTCAAGCCGGGTTTCGGCCAGCCAGCTTTGACGCGAACACGGCGCCTAAAATCGCCAGGCTTTCAGGGTCCAGGAAGCGTTCCACGCCTTGCCGGAACAGGACACTGCACGAGGCGGGAAAATCCTCGTCCTGATGGTTGAACAAAAAGAGCAGCTGAAGGTCCGGCAGAGCCTGGAAAACCATGGCCACATCCACATCCGGAGCGTTTTCGGGTTTCCGGCCGCCCAGAAAATGACAGGCGTCCATCAGCGCCGGGCCCTTTTTACCATAGACATCGACAATCTTTTTTTCCACGGAATCGGCGAAGTACACGGTCAGGGGGCCTGAATGTTGTGTGTCCCTGTAGGCCACCCAGGCCCCCGGGTTTTTTTCCCCTTTCCTGTAGCGCAGAAGGTAGTTGTAGATCACCACGCACACCTCGAAAGAGGCCTCTTTCCCCACTTCCGTGAAAACACCCCTGTCCGAAACGTGAAACGGTTCGTTGAAAAACATTAGTTTCACACTGCGGGACCCGACCTTGATGTCCGGGTTTTTTGCCAGGTGTTCCAGGGACAGGGCCTTAAACCGATCCCGGTAACCTTCCAGCGTCTGCTCATACACTGTTTTTCCATCATTCATCAAACACCTCACGCTGAGGACGCCCCTTGGAACAACCTTTGACGGACCGATCTTTTTCTTGACAGGCAAGCCCTGAGATGAGACCTATCGTTTTCATCAAAACAGACTGGAGCGCCATGACACCCGAACGCTACGAGAAAATCGTCAGGATACTGAACCAGAGGCAGATGGACTTGACCGTCCTCATGGAGCATGTGGAGACGCCCCACAATCTGGCGGCCATCGCCAGAACCTGTGACGCCGTGGGCATTTTCCAGGCCCACGCGGTGACAAACCTTCACGCCATCGACCTCAAACAGCGGGCTTCCAGCGGAAGCCGAAAATGGATCTCGGTCAAAACCCACGAATCTCTTGAAGCGGCGTTTGGCGACCTGCGCCGAAACGGATATACGATCTACTGCGCCCATCTCGATGAAACAGCCATGGATTTCCGATCCGTCGATTACACGGTGCCCACCGCCATCGTTCTGGGCACCGAGCTGGAGGGCGTCTCACCCCGGGCCGTGGCCATGGCCGACGGCTGCATCATGGTTCCCATGTTCGGCATGATCCAGTCCCTCAACGTGAGCGTGGCCTCGGCCCTTGTTCTCTACGAAGCCCAAAGACAGCGCATGGCCAAGGGCCTGTACGACAGACGCCAGATCGACGACGAACAGTTCAGGCGCCTTCTCTTCGAATGGGGCTATCCGAAACTCGCGCCGTATTACAGGAAAAAAGGACTGGCCTATCCGGACCTGGACAAGAGGGGCCGGATCATCCAGGGCTGAGCCTCGTGGGGACATGCCGTTCCGCCCCGGCAAAACGGCCTTGACGCCTGTTTTCCCGGAGCGGAAGGCTCTTTTACCTGACCGTAAACGTCACCGACGCGATTTCCTTGCCATTGTCGTCCGTATCGTTGAACCGCACATCGTAGGTTCCGGGAACGGTGGGGGCTTCCATTTCCCTGACACCTTCCGTTTCACCGTCCACATACACATAGCTGATATCGTGGTCGTCGTTCACTTCTTCCCGGCCATGGGGAACATTGGAAGGAATGATGCCGACCCAGGCTTTGCTGGCAAACGCCACCGAGGTTTTGAATGTCACCCACATCCGCTCACCAGGCGCGTAGACCGGTTTGTCCAGGCTCAGGCTGGCGCTGGAATCCACCACGGTGAATGAGATGGAGTCCAGCTCGTTGCCGTTGTTGTCCGAATCGTTCAGGCGGAAATCGTAGCTTCCGCTCTTGCTGGGAGCCACAAACTCGAAACTCCCGGTCTGCTGGCCATCCAGGTAGTGATAGGCCAGATCGTGCTGATCGTTTCTCGCCTCACTGCCGTGGGGGATATCCGAAGGAATCATCCCGACCCAGGCTTTTTTGTCGAGTTTCGCCGCGGTTGAGAAAGAAACCACGATTTTTTCCCCGGCCTGGTACACGGTTCTCGGAAGGGACAAACCGCCGGAGGCCTGGCCCACGGTAAACGAGATGGAGGCGATTTCCGAACCTTTGTTGTCGGTGTCGTGAAGCCTCATGTCATAGTTCCCGGGCTTTGTCGGGGCGTTGAAGGCGAAGGTGCCGTTGGGTTTGTCCCCCAGATATTTATAGCTGAGGTCGAATTTGTCGTTTCTCTCCTCGTCGCCGTGGGGAATGTCCGAAGGCACGACACCCACCCAGGCTTTGGGGCAGAGGTAGGAGAGGGGATTCACGGTGACCGTGAACGGCTCGCCGCTGACAAGGCTGTTTTTCGGCATGGACAGGGTGGCCGAACCCCGGATCACCTCGAACGTCACGTGGGCCACTTCACGGCCGTTGTTGTCCGAATCGTTCAGGCGAAAATCGTATCGACCGGGCTGGCCCGGAGCGAAAAATTCGAAATCACCGCTTTTCATCCTGTTCAGGTACTTGTAACTCAGATCGTGCTGATCGTTGATCTTTTCAGAACCATGGGGAACATCTGCGGGCACGATGCCCACCCAGGCTTTGGGTTCGTAATTCTCAACCGTGTCGAAATGGAGCCAGATCCTTTCTCCGGCCACATAAGCTGTCTTCGGAAGAGAAAGAACGCCTGACGCCATGGGAACAACCGCGGGTTCCACGGGAGCGATCACCGGAGGTTGGTCCTTGGCCACATTCTCAAGGGCGATCTTGAACCCTTTCAGGTTGTCCGCAGGGTAGTATTTTCCCCGGCCGGCCGCAGCGATGCACTCCAGTTCCTTTTTCTCCCTGACGCCCACATCGAAGCCCACCACATGGGCCACGAAGCTTTTTCCCTGGGCTGCGTATCTTTCGAGAAGGGCACAGGGCTCGGCGTTGCAGGATTCTTTTCCGTCGCTCACCAGGATGATGGTGTTGTCCCCTGAAACGGTGTCGAGAATGGCCACGGCCTTTTCAAGACTCAGGGAAATGGGGGTTTTGCCCATGGGTTTCATGGAGATGATTTTCTCGATCATCAGATCCCTGTTGTTTTTACCCAGGGGAACCATGTATTCCACATCACTGCAATCGTCCTTGGATCGGTGACCGTAAGCCACCAGGCCCACGTTCATGTCCCGGGGAAGCCGGCTGATATAGTCGCACAGCACATCCTTGGCCATGTCCATTTTCACCATGCCGTCGATGCTGGACCTCATGCTTCCCGACGCGTCGATGATTAGAAGGGTGTTTTTCTCTGCCATGGCCGGACTGCAAAGGCCGGCGAGCAGAAAAAAGGCTGCCGTGAAAAACAAGACGATTCTCTGGCGTTTCAGAATCCGAAGATGTCCGTGCATCGTACTTTCCTCCCTGGAGTATGAATGAATTGGTCAACCAAATAAACAGGTTGAGTTTATCCTGCGCGGATAAAAAATCAAGATGTAATGATGATTTCCCTTTTAAAGTGTTTATCATCTGTTCTAAAGTAATGCGCTTTCATCCTTTCAACGATCAAGGAGAATCGATATGTCACATCACCATCACGACGATAAGAAGAAAGAGCACAAGCACGGCCACGATCATTCAAAAGAGCATGGAAAAAAACATGACCACGCCCATGAACACAGCCATACCCACGATCATGATCATGACCATGAACACGATCATGGCCACAGCCATGAAACGCATCACAGCCATGAGCACCGTCATGTGCATTCCCATGACCACGGCGATTCGGATCACGATCACCACCACCATGGGGATCATGGAAAGAGCCGGGGCCATGAAAAAAACAACCTGACCTTCGAGGAACAGCTCAAAATTCTGTTCAGCCACTGGATCAGTCACAACGAAAGCCACGTGACCTCCTACAGGGACTGGGCCAAAAAAGCCAGGGACAACGGATTTGCGGAAACCGGCTCGTTACTTGACGAGGTGGCCGACATGACGGACAAGGTCAGCCGTAAAATTGAAGATGCCCTGAAATCGGTCAAATAATTCGCAGCATGAAAGACCGGAATGACGCTTTGGAACAAGACCGAGGCCACATCACGACAGGGGGCTGTCCTTGGGACACCCTGCATATCTATTATATGGAAGGGGACGCCCGGACGGAAAAAATGGAGATGGGCCCTGACTTCATCGGCAACTGGGTGGAAGACGGGTTTTCCTTTCTATTCTTTTCCAAGCCCGCCGGGAACTTTGTCCGGTCTCTTGTCGAATCCCAGGAGGGCCTCGCCCTGATCGACAGTTACACCATGGCCTACAATGACTGGCTCGGTGAAAAACCAACCACACGCCATATCGGCCGGTTCACCGTTTCCCCGCCCTGGGAGACGGTGGACCGGTTCTATCTCCCCTGTTTCGGAGCCTACCATCTGGTTCTCGACCCCGGTGTGGTGTTCGGGACAGGAACCCATCCCACCACCCGGGACTGCCTGGAATTCCTGGAACTGGCCCTGCGCGACCGTCCTGTTTCAAAAACCATGGATCTGGGATGCGGAACCGGCCTGCTGAGCCTTGCCGCGGCCCGGCTGAACTGCCCGACGGTTCTCGCCGTGGATTTCAACGCCCTGGCCGTTCGAACCACCCGGCGCAATATCCGGTTAAACGGCCTTGATGACAGGATTCTCGCCGTCCAGGGACTTGCGGAAGATTTCGTGGATATGGAATCAGACCTTCTCGTGGCCAACATCCATTACGACATCATGAAGAAAATTCTCAAGGCAGAAGGTTTCATCCGGAAGAAACGATTCATCCTGTCCGGCATCCTGAACAGCCAGGCGCCTCTGGCCAGGGCCACACTCGAAGGCCTTCCCGTGAAGATTCTCGCGCACCGTTGTGCCGGATCGATATGGCACTCGTTTTATGGAGAGACCACCGATTGTTCGACATAAGCGAACATGATGAAAAATAACCATAAAAAATCGACACCGCTCCAGTTAATCATTGACAAACCCGGGGTGATATCGTTAACGTAAAGTTCAAAAAGGTGAAATCTATTTCATGTTACCGCAGAGCCTACACGTGGCCTTGTGACTCGTCAAGGGGGGGAGAGTCACAAGGCCTTTTTTTTGGCGGGCCTACCGTGGAGTGATGATGCGGGACTGGCTTCTTTCCATCTCTTCGCGCTGAAGTTCCCTGATACTTTCAATTATTTCTTTCATGGCTTTTTCCATGCTCGAAGGGAATTCCCGGATCGCCTCTTCAAGAGTCGTGGCCTTGAGATCGGACTGGATGGGGATGGGCCCCTGGGGCGACATAAGCTGGGTGTGCCCGAAAAACAGAGCCGGTCGTGACGGGTCGTCGCTGCCGTCGATCTTCACAGGCTTCAGAATCCGGATGCTGGCCACATGGAGATCCGTGTAGGCTTCTTCCCGGTAGAGGTTGGTGGTGTCCACGGTAAAGTCGATGGACGGATTGGATGCTCCCAGGCTCATGTCATGTCTCCTTCTTTGATATTGGTTGTATGGCCCTGAACGCAAGGCCCTCTTTCGCTCCGAATGCCTATCACGTTTGATATCAATTAAAAAGCGCTTTCTTGATTCACAGTTCCTGTGTTGTTTTTTCTTTTAAAACCCGTTTGTGTGTGATAATTGGCTTATGGAAGCGAACATTGTTCGTGAGCTGCTGCCCCACTGAAGATGCAGGGAAGACATGGTTGTTCGCTTGATCTTACCCACCGTAACACTTAAAACAAAACAGATACATGGCGAGGTGAATGGGACATGAGGAGGAATACCTTTCTTGGAACGGCAATTCGTGTTTTTTCGGCGTTCGCTTATATTATCGCGGCAGCGGCGTTCTGCTCCGCGGACAATGCCGGTGATGTCAAAAAATCCCTGTTTCAGGATGCGGAAAAAGTCATGACTGAAGCGGATTCGCAGGAAACGCGCTTTTACGCCCCCAAAATTTTCAACGACGCCCTGTCCGAGTATAAATCGGCAGAAAGCGATTACGAACGTGGAAAAACCATCCGGGAAATTACCGAAAAACTGGCAAAGGCCACGGCCATGTTCAGGCAGGCCATGGATGTGTCCCGTGAGGGAGCCTCTCTCCTGGGTCACGCCGAAGAAGCCCGCATGGCGGCACGCAAAGTGATGGCTCCGAAATACAGAAACGATGAATGGAACAGGGCTGAAGAAATGATGAAACGGGCCGTTTCCAAACTCGAAAAAGGAAGCCGGGACGATGCCAAGGCCCTGGCCGACGAAGCCGAGCAGCTTTTCCGCCAGGTCGAACGGGATACGGTGGCCTTCAGCTACATGATCGAGATCCGTGAAAAACTGCGGCAGATCGAAGCCATGAAAAAAGGCGAGTATTTCGCGCCGAAAAGTTACCAAAAAGCTATTTCTTTGGCTGACCAGGCCGAAAAGGAACTGGTTCAGCAACCTTACGGAAACGATAAGGCCAAGCAGCTCATCCAGGAAGCCATGGACCAGGCAGATTTTGGACTGAAGATTTCAGAGCAGATCAAAGTTCTGGTCAAGGACAAAAAAACATTCGAGGATCTCTACCTCGAATCCATCATCCCTGTTGACGCGATGGAAAAAAAAGGCGATAAAACCTGAAACTAAGGAATCCTCCTCAACCAGCCTAAACCCAGTTTCGGCTTTTGAGGTAACGCAGGGGGGGAGTTTCGCATCCTTCCCCCCTGCGTTTTTTAATCTCGATTCCTGGTTCTCCGGAAAACCTTACCTCAGAAAAACCGTTCAAAAAAAATCAGGCGATCAACAACTCGTAAATCACCCGACGCTCAGATCCTGGTGTGGCGCCCTGGTCCTGGGTCCTCCTGTCGCCTCTGATCCGCCGGTCGAATCCCGACCTGCGCTCAGGAGCGTAATCCAGATTGGTCAACTGACGTCTGTCACCCTCAAGGCGACGGCCCCCATTGTCTGACAAATTGATCATCATGGTCTATCCTCCCAATTGAAAAAATTTCGATTTCCCCCAATATGACAAACTGTTTCGCATGATTCATGCTGACAGGTCCCACCTTTGTTTGATGATGTTCAAAAAAAACCGGCTGGCTCAATTTTTTACAAATGCATAAATATATAATGAAAACAAAATCTTGAATTTATTATTCCACAAAATAAGGAGGATAGATACATTTTTTTTCAAAGGTGCGGAGACCGCAAGCTGTTTCTGGCCACGGTCTGCAAAAGGGAAAAACGAGGGATACGTCAATATTTCGGTTCAGGCGATTCCTTATAACCTATCGATCCGTTCAGCAGGAAAGCCGGGGTATAACTTCTTCGAAAAGAATTTTTCGGCCAAGAGGAATGGCGCAACGGATCACCTGAACCCCGGACCGGGCGCTGTGGTTTTCCGTGAGTGTCGCGACTCCCGTTCCAGGACCGAAATCAAGGACATAACGGATCCGGGTGGGGGGAAGCACGGGTTTGATCTGGCGGCGAAAAAAAGCGGGATGAAGGAAATAGGCCCGCATGATTTCATCGAGCACAGGGTCGAGGCGACGCAGGTCCTCGCCAGTGTCGTTGGACCATACAGGGATTTTCATCTCTTTTCCGGAAAAAGAAAGGCCGAGGTTCCTGGCGTCTTCCGGCGATGTGGCGAAGGCGTGGGCGAGAAACGGCGAATGGGCTCCGATGGTCGAGGGGATATAGCGCCACGTCACGGAATTCGATGGATGCCGATCTTTGATAAGCCGGTTGAAAGCCGACAGGTCGTCGGGAAGCCCCGCCACGATCCAGCGTCCCGGAAAGAGCTCGTAAGCCGGATAGACCGTTCCGGTTTTTGAAAACAGGGACATCGCTTCATCCAGAGCGCTCCGGGGCAGACCGGATACGCTGGCCATGCAGCTTGGGCAACCTTCGGCCGTTTCGAGGAGCTCCGGTTCCAGTCTGGGGTTGGCACCGAAAGATAGCATGGATTCCTGACAGCGTATGCCCTGCCAGACGAACATGGCCTGGACCTTCAAAGCCTTTTCCACGAAATCATCGAAGGGAAGCCCCTGGGACACAAGCACCGCCGCCACGATACCTGTGGAAAAACCTGTGGCGCTGTGGGTGTTGGCCAGCAGAAGATCCTGATCCATACCGTCCAGGACCAAAGACAGGTAACCGGAAATCTGGGTAAGGAAGATCAGGGGGTGGGACAAGGGAGAGGAAAGAAGGTAACCGTTGTCCGGCGTGGTTTCCGGGTGGAGGATCCACCGGTCCACATCAAGACCTTGTGCAAAAAAGCCGGTGGCCGAATCGTCGTAGCGTTCCGCCTGACGTCTGATCTCATCCACCGCCGCCATGATGAACGGCTGGATTCCGGGTGTCGAGGTGTAGATTCGCCTCAACTCGTCCATGTACTTGACTCCCTGCCCGGCGAACTGGATAAACAGGGATGGACCGGTTTCGCTTTCTTTCATGCTGTGCCTCGTGTTTCCTGGATCTGGTTCTTTGTCGTGTTCTTTTACGGGGTTTGTTTTCGCTTTGTTTCATAGCCCATCTCCACCGGAATTGTCAAACCCTGGATCACCGTCCAGGGGACACGAGGATCTCTATGACCCAAGCCTGCCCCGATCACCGGTTTTTCGGAGTTTCAAGGCTCCCGTGAACGTTCATCGTTCGTCCAGGCGGTTTTCGAAGTCCGTTTCCCTCAGGCTTTCGTAAAGGGCGATGCCCACGGCCGTTGACAGGTTGAGGCTGCGGATGTCCGTGGTGATGGGAATGCGGAAAAGATCGCCGACATGATGATTTATCAAAGATGGGGGCAGCCCCCTTGTTTCGGAGCCGAAAACTAGAAACAGGCGACGGGTCCCGGGCATGCTGAACACACTGCGCCGGCCTGTTTTTGAAAAAAAGGCCATCTCACCCGGACCTGGAGCCATGGCCGCCTGGAAATCCGCGAAATCATCCCATACCTTGAGTTTCACCCGGGGCCAGTAATCGAGACCGGCCCGTTTCACCTCGCGGGCTGCCAGGGAAAAACCCAGGGGTTTGATCAGATGGAGCCAGGCCCCGGTGCCGAGACAGGTTCTCCCGATGTTGCCGGTGTTCCAGTGAACTTCCGGAGCGACAAGAACCACGTGGCGTTCCAGGGGGTTTTGATCATTGCGCCCAGGGTCCTGGGAATCCGAAAGGTTTAGGGTGAGATTCATTGGAAAGTCCATCCTGATATCAAAATACTATCCTGAGAATTCTGCGTTTTTCGGAGGGTATACCACAAAAAGTCCGCTTCTCATATTGACTATTTTCCGGATTGGAGATTATAGCCTTGGTGGCGATGCAAAAAGCCTCCCTGAAAATCCGCCGTTTTCAGCCACACGATGTGACCTGCCTGAAAACGGCTTTTCGTCAAACCCTAAGACATGGAGAAGGCGTTATGGTCATCGATTTTCACACCCACATTTTTCCCGCTGACATGATCGAAAACAGAGAACGGTTCTTTCACGACGAGCCCGCGTTCAAGCTGCTCTACGATTCGCCGAAATCAAAAATGGTGGGGGCGGACGACCTGATCCGGATCATGGACGAGGACCAGGTGGATCGGTCGGTGGTGTTCGGCTTTCCCTGGGTTCACTCCGATTATTACAAGATGAACAACGACTGCATCGCCGAGGCCGTGGCCCGGTACCCGGACCGGCTGATCGGCATGGGCTGTTTCGACCTGTCGGGAAACGGTGTGGAAAAGGAAACGGAACGCTGTCTTGACGCGGGTCTTTGCGGAATCGGGGAGCTGGCTTTTTACGAATCGGGCATCGATGGCGAAGCCCTGAAAAAAATGGAGCCGGTCATGAGGCTCTGCGCGGAAAAACGGGTTCCGGTGCTGATTCACACCAACGAACCCGTGGGCCATATGTACCCTGGCAAAACGCCCATCACCATGGCCCAGATTTACAACCTGGCCGCCGCCTATCCGGACAACCGCATCGTCCTGGCCCACTGGGGAGGGGGCATATTCTTTTTCAACCTTTTGAAAAAGGAAGCCCGTGAGGTGTTGAAAAACATCTACTACGATACGGCGGCCTCGCCCTACCTCTACGACCCCTCGGTCTACAAGGCGGCCCTTTCCCTCGCAGGGGAAGGAAAGATTCTGTTCGGCAGTGACTACCCCCTGATCAAACCCTCCCGCTATTACAAGGATCTGGATACCGCCGGAATCTCCCCGGAAGACAGGGCCGCCATCCTGGGAGGCAACGCGGAACGGCTTCTTTCCGGTTCCTGGTAAACATGGGAATCGGGCTTTTTTGCAACGCCATCAGTAGTTTGACTTTGTAAAGTTAATCCCCAGATATACGTATCTTGGATATTGTGGCC
>CAZWTY010000073.1:0-22636 GCA_964637565.1 uncultured Desulforapulum sp. | reverse complement strand
CGGCATCCAGTATGGAATCAGGGCTTTCAGGCTCCTGAGTCTGAGCATCGCCATCGTGGCGCCCTTCGTGTTTGTTTTGAGAAGCCATGTCCTGTCTTACAGCGGCGCAGAGATGACCATGCTTATCCTCTGCTTTTTCGTGCTGTTCTATGTCTACAAATTTATATTCCGGATCGAGGGGTTCCGTGAAGAAACACGGAAACGGACTTTGGCCCTGGAGGTCAGCCATACCAAGTACCGGAGCATCTTCGAAAACACCGGAGCCGGGCTTCTGATCATCGATGAAAACATGGTGGTGACCGAAGCCAACCCCATGATGGAAAAAATGACCGGGTACAGCCGGGAAGAGATCGAAGGCCGCTTCCGCTGGTTTGACTTCGTGGAAGAGGAAAACAGGAAACAGCTACGGGAGGACTACCTGGAAAGGATGGAACAGCGCCAGGCGCCTCCAAGGGAATATGAGTTCAAGCTGGTGAAGAAGAGTGGCGAGATCATCCATGTGTATTCCGAGGTGAATTCCGACGAGAAAACAGGCCAGATCATCGCTTCGGTCATCGACATCACCCCGAGGAAAAAAGCGGAGCACGCCCTCAAGAAAGCCCATGACGAGCTGGAGAAAAGGGTCGAAGAGCGCACGGCCGAACTCAAGGAAACAAACGAACAGCTGAAAAAGGCCATGGAAGCGGCCGATGCTTCGGCCCGGGCCAAAAGCGAGTTCCTGGCCAACATGAGTCACGAGATCAGGACGCCGATGAACGCCATCATCGGGATGTGCGATCTGGTGATGGGGACGGAGATGACCCGGAAACAGAAGGAGTATCTGAGCATCATCCGTTCGTCCTCCCGCTCCCTTCTTGAGCTGATCAACGACATCCTGGATTTCTCCAAGATCGACGCGGGCAAGCTGGGATTCGAGAACGTGCCTTTCAGTCTCCAGTCGGTGATCGAAGAGGTGACGGACATGTTTATCGAAAGGAGCATGACCAGTGATATCGAGCTGGTGGTGGACATCGAGCCCCAGGTTCCCCGGAAACTGTTATCCGATCCTTTGCGTCTCCGTCAGGTTCTGGCCAACCTCATGTCCAATGCCTTCAAGTTCACGAAAACCGGCGAAATCGTTCTGACCGTCAAGCGTGTGGGGCAGGACGAGGACCGGGCCACCCTCCTTTTCTGTGTGAAGGACACTGGGATAGGGATCGATCCGGGCATATCCGAGCGGCTTTTTGACGCCTTTGCCCAGGCCGACGGATCCACCACCCGGAAATACGGGGGTACTGGACTGGGTCTGGCCATCTGCCGAAAGATCGTCCGGATGATGGGGGGCGACATCTGGGTGGAAAGCGCCGCAGGCAAGGGCAGTTCGTTTTTCTTCACCATCGACACGGGGGTGGTCCCCTTTGACAACGAAATCCCCAAGGTCGTCCCGTCGCCACTGAAGGATAAACGGGTTCTCGTGGTGGACGACAACCCTAGCACCCTTCTGATTGTCAAGCGGTTTATCGAGAGTTTCGGTTTTCGAACGGCCCTGGCCGATTCGGCGGAAGCGGCCTCCGAACTGTATTTCGCCTCCCAGGGAAGGAATCCTTTCGGCCTGGTTATCGTCGACGTGAACCTCAGGGGGGCGGACGGCGTGGACCTCGTCCGGAAAATCAAAGGAATCCGGAGCTTGCCGGCTCCGCCTGTGATCTGTATGGGGAGCTACGGCAAGGACGGCGATGTCAAAAGAGCCAAGACAGCCGGTTCCGACAGTTTCCTGATGAAGCCGGTGAAGCAGTCCGTGCTTTTTGACACCATCATGGAGATTTTTGGCTACAAAGCCGTGAGGGCTGATGACGAACCCCAGGGGCTCATGGCCTGGGACGAGTTCAGCGATGTCTCTGTTCTTCTGGTGGAAGACAACCCCATCAACCAGATGGTGGCCACGGAAATCCTCGTGTCTGCCGGTATCTCCGTGGACAGGGCGGATCATGGCCTTTCGGCCATTCAGGCCCTGGGCCAGAAAAGCTACGACGCGGTACTGATGGATGTGCAGATGCCTGAGATGGACGGTCTCGAAGCGTCCCGCTTTATCCGGGATCAGATGGGGCTTGCGGACATTCCCATCATCGCCATGACGGCCCATGCCATGTACGGGGACAGGGAGCGGTGCCTCGCTGCCGGAATGAACGATTATGTGCCCAAGCCCATTGACCGGAAAGAGCTGTTTTCCGCTTTGAGGAACAACATCCCCCGTTGCGTGAACACGGACCTTTCATGGCCGGACAGGGAAGACACCAACGGTCCGGTGCGGATCGCAACCCATGGCCGGAACGTGCCCGATACGTGGGGAGGCATGGAATGGGGCGCCGTAACCTGGCCTGCCAGCACCCCTTCGGTTCTGGAATTTTGTCGCACCTTCAAAAATTTTTTTGTTGAATTTATCTCGAGTGCTGATAAGGGTAATTTCAAAGAGGCGAAAGATCTGGTCCAGTCCATGAAACAAGCCGCCGGGCAAATTCCTGTGGATGATATCGTAAAAACCGCCGGTTTCCTTGAAGATGCGTGCCTCGGGCAGAACACGGACGCCATGAAACGTCTTGCGTCGGAAGTGGAAAAGACCTTGACACGTTTGGCGGTCTCCCTGAAGGAATGGGAAAGGCCCAGAGACACCCGGGTGCATGTGGTGGATCCGGGGGAATGTATCGATGGTGAACGCCTGTTCGATCTTTTCCGTGAACTTGGGGAAAGCCTGGAGGAATTCGATCCTGTCCGTTCCGAAGCCTGCTTCAACGAAATCAGGAAAAGCATCAGCCTGGAAGTCATGCATCCTGAATTCCAGGATCTGGGACGGATTCTCGAACGGCAGGTTTCCGACTACCATTTTGATGAAGCGGGAAAGACCTTGAAAGTTCTGGATAGAAAACTGAAGAAAAAACTGGGGTTATAATCTATATGCGTGATTTGGGCAGTTGCAGGGTTCTGCTTGTGGACGACACCAAGACCAATATCGACATTCTGGTACAGACCCTGAAAGATGACTTCAAACTGGGGGTCGCTTTAAACGGAAGAAAAGCCCTTGACTATATCTCCAGAAACCCGGTGGACCTCATATTGCTCGACGTGCTGATGCCGGAAATGGACGGCTACGACGTGTGTTGCAAACTCAAGGAAAATCCGGCGACCCGGGATATCCCCATTATCTTCATCACGGCCATGGACTCGCCGGAACACAAGACCCGTGGGTTTGAAATGGGGGCGGTGGACTATATCACCAAACCCTTTGACGTCACCGAAGTGAAGGCCAGGGTGAAAACCCACCTGACCCTGATCACGGCCCAGGCCGAACTGAGGGACCAGAACAGGATCCTGGAGCGCAAAGTCAAGGAAAGAACCCGGGAGTTGGAGGAAACCCAGCTTGAAATCATCAACCGGCTGGGGCTGGCTTCGGAATACCGGGACGAGTGCACCGGTCACCATGTCCAGCGGATGAGCGAGTACTGCCGGCTTCTGGGAAAGGCGGCCGGCATGCCCGAGGAGGAATACGAGCTCCTGGCCCTGGCCAGCACCATGCACGACGCGGGCAAAATCGGAATCGCCGACAATATCCTGCTCAAACCCGGGGCTTTGAACGACGATGAATGGGAGGAAATGAAACGCCATTCCATTATCGGCGGAGAACTTCTGTCCGGCAGCCGCTCCAAGCTGATGCAGCTGGCCGAAACCATCGCCCGGACCCACCATGAACGGTGGGACGGATCCGGCTATTTCGAAGGCCTAAAAGGGGATGAGATTCCCCTGGTGGGAAGGATCGTCTGTATCTGCGATGTGTTCGACGCCCTGGTATCGGAGAGACCTTATAAAAAGGCCTGGACGGTGAGCGAGGCCATCGAGGAAATCCGGAACTGGAGCGGAACCCATTTTGATCCCAGACTGGCGGAAATGTTCATCAGCCTCGAACCCAAGCTCCAGGCCATCGTGGACAAGCTGAGCTGATGAAAAGCTATCTTTTCTATGACCTCGAAACCACGGGACTCAGCAAACCCTTTGACCAGGTTCTGCAGTTCGCCGCCATACGGACCGACGTGCACCTCAAGGAAAAGGAGCGGCACACGCTCCAGGTCCGGCTGAGACCCGACGTGATTCCTTCTCCCTACGCCCTGATCACACACCGGATTCCCTTTGCCGAGCTGAGGGACGGCATGGATGAGTACGACGCTGTCCGCAGGATTCACGCCATACTGAACACTCCGGGCACGGTGAGTCTGGGGTACAATACCCTGGGCTTCGACGACGAATTTTTAAGGTTCTCCTTTCACCGGAATCTTCTTCCGCCTTACACCCACCAATACGCTTCGGGCTGCGGACGCATGGACCTTCTGCCCATGGCCGTGCTTTATTACCTTTACAAGCCGGACGGCCTGGTCTGGCCCACGGTGGAGGGAAAACCGTCCCTCAAACTCGAACACCTGTCCCGGGAGAATTGTCTGGCCCAAGGGCGAGCCCATGACGCCATGGTCGACGTGGAAGCCACCGTGGCTTTGGCCAGGAGGTTCGCCGGCGAAAAAACCATGTGGGATTTCGTGCTGGGGTATTTCAACAAGGAGGCGGAAAGGGAACGGATTCACAAACTGCCGTCGGCCTTCGAGTCCGCGGCGGGCATGCACCTTTTCGGCGTCATGACCGGAAGCAAGTTCGGAGGCGACAACCTGTACCAGGCTCCGGTGCTTTATCTTGGGGATTCGGTCCCTTATAAAAATCAGAGCCTCTGGCTCCGGCTTGACCTGCCCGAACTCCGTGACACGGTGGAAGACGCCGTGTTCGAAACGACCCGGGCCATCCGCAAAAGGATGGGGGAGCCTGAAGTCATCCTGCCGCCCCTTGACCGGTTCATGACCCATCTCGGACCTGAACGTCTGGCCTGCATGAACGAAAATTTGCGCTGGCTCAAGGCGGAAAGAAAAACGTTTTACGCCATCGTCAGGGAGTACTGTGAGTTCCGCTATCCCGATGTGCCTGACGTGGACCCGGACGCCTCCCTTTACACCCGGGGATTTTTGTCCAAAGACGACGAAAAGAGGTGTGCGGCTTTTCACCGGGATTTTTACGAACGGGGAATGGCCGCCCTGGAAAGTTTTCCTGATGGAGATTTGAAAACCCTTGCCTTACGGATTTTTTTCAGAAATTTTGACAGAAACACGATGAAGGGGTATGAAGAAGAGCACCTCGCGTACATGAACAAGGTGAACGCCGTCAGTGACGAAGCGGCGATGGTGGACTACAGGAACGAACGCCGGCTGATCCCCGCAAAGGCCCTGGAGCAGATCAGAACGATCAGACTGGAGAACTTTTGTGACGAAGAGCAGACGGCGCTTCTCAATGACCTTGAATTTTACTTGAAAGAACGCTTTCCGGTCTGACCGGCCCGGTGTTCCAGGACAACTTATTGAACCATGACGCTTTCATTTGATAAAAACTACATCATCGAACGATTGACTTTTGCCCTGAAACAGCTGTTTATGGATGACCTGGAAGGTTTGGACCGCCTGGCCATGGAGTCCTGCGTGGAGAGGTTCATGGACGAAATCGTGTCGGTGATGAGCGCGGACGATATTCTGGATACTTTCTACACCCCCGAGAACTCCGTCAGGCGCTTCATGGAGTTCCTGGAAGACTCGGGGGCGATGGAAAAGACAGACGGTCAGACCCTGCACTAACAGCTTTTGTCCGCGAACCGGAGATCCACGAAACGGTTGAGGTCGATGAGCTTTCCGATATCCATTTCGTGGTGCATGTACTGCTGGATCCGGTCCAGCTCTTCCTTGATCGGATAGAGGTTGTTCATCGTGATCCCTCCGGGCTGGGTCAGAACCTTGTTGAGGACCGTGGTGTTGAGTCCCAGGGTCTTGTCCGGGTCGAGGAAGTTCACGGCGATTTCGGCGGCCTTGTCCTTGTTCTGCTCCACGAACCGGCCGGCCTTGACCAGAAGGTCTGTCAGCTCCTGAACGGCGTCCGGATAAGCGCTTACCACCTCATCCCTCATGGCCACCACACAGCAGGGGTGATCCGGCCAGAGAGTGGCCGAGATAAATTCCATGTCCCCGATGCCCATGGCGATGGTTTTGGTGCAGATGGGCTCGGCCACGATGAATCCGCCCACATCTTCGTTGTCTTTCATGATCCCCGGCATCTTGACAGGGGGTACCACTTCGAAACGCACGTCAATGGCTTTTTTTCCGGGCACCCCTGGTTTCAGTCCCAGGCCTTTCAGGAATTTGTGGGCCAGCATGTTGTGGATCGACATTTTGTGCGGGATGTTGACCACCTTGTATTTATAGAAATCCTTGAGACTGTCCGACGGTTCTGTATCATAGGTTTTGTTTCTGATAAATCCGCTGCCGTTTTTGTGGGCCAGAAGCACCAGCTTGATGGGTACGTCGAAGGCGAAAAGGTCCATGGCGATGGGGGCGAGAACGAAAGCCCCGTCCACGGCGGCTGTTTCGATTTTTTCCTGGATGGGGTTCCAGCCTCCGATGCACTCGGTCTCAAGGACAAAGGTTTTCGGATTGACGGCCCCGGTGGCGATCTGGTGTTTCAAAACACCCAGAATCAGATGGTCGGTGATCTGGATATGGGCCATTTTGATTTTGACTTTGCCATCCACAAGCTCGGGCACCCTGATTCCGGTCGGTTTTTCACTGGCCCCTTCGAACACGGCGAAAATTTTGGCTTTCAGCTCCTCGGAATCGAAGGGTTTGGCGATATGGTTGTTGCCGCCATTCTCCAAAACCACGCTCTGCTGGCTCTTGTCGCCCTGGGCCGTGGCCATGATGAAGGGGAGGTCTTTGAACGAGGGGGTGCTTCTCACCCATTGCAGAAGGGCCAGGCCATCCATGTTGGGCATGTTCCAGTCGCTGATGATCAGGTCGATTTTCAGTCCCTGTTCGAGTTTACCCACGGCGTCCTTCCCGTCCACCGCCATGATGATATTGCCGAATCCGGCTTTGTTCAGATACTGCTTGAACATCAGTCTCATCGTTCCGGAATCATCCACAACCAATATGGTCATATTCATGTCAACTGGCATTTTGACTCTCCTTGTCTGGTGTTTGAATACAGGTGCTCATTGATATTTTCCAGCCGGTGGTCACAGGGCTCCGGCGGTTTTTGCGAATCGGGCATCGACAAAGGCGTTCAGGTCGATGGCGCTTGTCATGATGTTCATGTCGTGAATCATGTAGTCCTGGATGACAGCGAGATCCCGGATGCGTGGGTAAAGCTCGCTGGCCGTGATCCGGTCCGAGGGATCGGACAGGACGGACCGGATCAGGTCCTCGTTCTGTGAAAGGAAACCGGCTCCTATACGGGCCGCTTCCATAGGGTTCTTGTCCATGAAGAAGCCGGACTGAACCAGGCTGTTGGTGATTTCCTGGACCGCTTCGGGATGTTCCTCGATCACATGGTCTCTCATGACCAGGACGCAGCAGGGGTGGCCCGGCCACAGGTCCTTGGACAGGCAGACCGGATCGCAGAATCCGGCCGCAACAGCCTGGGTTCCGATGGGTTCGGCCACGATGAACCCACCGATCTCCCCTTCGTCGTCGTATTCGATGGCTTCGGGCATCATGGAGGGGGCCATGACCTCCAGAAACACGTCGGCATGGGGGTCTTTCGTTGTTCCAGGTTTCAGTCCCACCTCGGCGAGCAGGCGGTGAAACAGCATGTGGTGAACCGACAGCTGGTAGGGGATGAGAACGATCTTGCCTTTGAAATCCCTCATGGTCCGGATACCGGCGGCTTTGTTTTTCACGAGAATGCTTCCTGAACGGTGGGTGAAAAGGATCAGCTTTACCGGAATTCCTGATTTGAAAAGATCCATGGCCGTGGGAGCCAGAACGAGGGCTCCTTCAAGTCCTCCGTCGGCCAGGGCGTCGGCCACCTGGTTCCAGCCGTGCATGAGGACGGGTTCGAGAAACCCGTGTTTGAATGTTTCCACGCCGCCCCTGATTTTTTCCGCCGTGATTCCAAGAACGAGATGATCCGTGATTTTCAAATGGCCGATCCTGATAACAGGAATGTCAGGCATGGTATCCCTCCTTTACAATGTACAGGGACGAGGCGATGACGGTCCGGTGAAAACGCCTGGTCTTCCGGAAACCGGCGATCGAATTCTTTGGTGTTCAGACGGATAACCCGGGCTGTTGACTTAAACCATGAGCCATCCGTCGGCGAAACCGTAACACGTGAACGCCGATTTCGTTATCCAGGAATATCGGTCGTGTTTGCATGGAACTTAAATGGATGTTCAACAGATTGTTTGCTAATGATAAGTCCATTCGTCAAAATTGCGTGAAAAGTCTAACAAATTTTTTTTCTCATGGCAATACCGGGGCATTGGGGAAAGATAATCACGCATAAAAAACAAATGGCCGCAACGGTGATCGAATGCCCTGCCGGATCGGAAGATTTTTTCCTGTGATTGACAGCCTGACGATCCTTGAACTATAATTTTTTCACGTTCCGTGACATGGTATACGATTTCAACGGCAGACAAGGAGACGAACCACCATGAAAATAGCCGATTCCCAGAGCATCAAAACGGGTGAAAAGGAAATGATCCTGTCCATCATGAAGAAGATGGACCCCCAGGTTCTGGCCGCCATTGCCACCCAGGATCTCGCTCCCGACAGCCTGGATTTTGTCTCAGGCGACATGGCCATCGTAGACAACCGTATCGTCTACAAAATGAACTTTAAAGTCACGGTGGACCTTTCGGTGATGTTCGACCGGGAAGGAAACCTGGTTCAGTTGGACCAGGGGGAGGCCCAGGCCGAAACAGAGGATGCGGTTGGAGAAACGGAGATTGCCGGGTCCGATGACGAAGACATTATCGAACTCCTGGAGAGCAGCGAACCTGATGAAGGGGGAGGGGATTTCGAAGATCTGTCGGACCAGGGTCTTTCCCGGGACGAGGGCGTTCAGGCTCCGCCGGCTTCAGGAAACGAAGACAGCATGGAGGCGATTCTCCAGCGAAACAAAAATTTCTGGTCGGACAAGACGGCAGGTGTCGACTGACAACTCCAACTGAATGGTTCCGGATCGGTCCGGCTTTACAAAAGACAGGGGCGAACACCAGGTTCGCCCCATGAACCTCAAAAATCACAACCGCTCAGATTGTTTCACGCCGTGAATCATTATTTGCCCAGGGTCTTGAACGAACCGTCCACGATTTCAGGTTCGGGTTTCAGGATGCTGAGGTTGAACTTTTCGGCCAGCCTGTTCAGGGTGTCCGCGAGCTGCTGGGCTTCGATGCCGGCCGCCAGTTCAAAGGGACCGATGAACGAACCCATGCCGAATTTCACGGCGTCGTCGATGTCCTTGGTGCTCTGGGCGATACCTTCCTTGAACACACGGACCGCCTCGTTGATCTGGATGGCGGCGAAATCCAGGGGGCCCACTTTTTCACTGGGTTTGGAGCCGTCGATCACGGCCTTGCCGTCCTTCCAATTGTAAATCCCTTTGCCTGTCTTGAGTCCCAGCTCGTTTTTCGCCATTTTTTCCTTGAGCACTTTTCCGGGCTCGAATTCCTTGGAAAGGGTCTGGGCGTAGTACTCCAGGGTGTGGGAAAACACGTCGATGCCCACGAAGTCGGCCAGTTCGAAGGGACCCATTTTCTGGCCCACGCTCTTCATGGTGGTGTCCACTTCGTCGGGAACCACCTCGCCGGAATCGAGCATGGCGCTGATAAAGGCCTGGTTGGGGGCGCTGATGCGGTTCACGATGAATCCGGGTCTGTCTTTCATAACTTTCACCGGGATCTTGTTGTATTTTCTTGAAACTTCGCAGAGAATCTCGACGGTTTCGTCCGAAGTTTTGTCCCCGTAAATCACTTCCACGAGCTTCATGCGGTTCACCGGGTTGAAGAAGTGCATGCCCACGAAACGGGCCGGGTTTTTCACCACGGTGGCGATTTCGGAGATGCTCATGGTGGAGGTGTTGGTGGCGATGATCACGTCGTCGTCCACGAGATCGGACACTTCCTTGAACACGGATTTCTTGAGGTCCATGATTTCAGGAACCGCTTCGATGACGAGTTTGGCCCCGGCCAGGGCTTGTTTGATATCGGTGGTTGTTTTCAGTCGGGCCATGGCCGCGTCCATGGCGTCCTGGGTCATCTTGCCCTTGCCCACGAGAAAGCTGAAGCTGTCCTTGATTTTCTGGACGCCGTTGTCGATGAACTCCTGTTTGATGTCCCGCATGATGACGTCGAAGCCCGCTTCGATGCAGACCTGTGCAATGCCGTGACCCATGGCGCCTGAGCCGAGAATGGTGATGGATGTGATGTCTTCTAATTTCATGATAAACCCCATGACCTTTAAAATTGAATAATGTTAATAAAGCCGCCGTCGGCAAGACAAAATGCCGTGGCGGCTGAACCATTGTGATTTCAAGGCATACAGTATATAGTGACGCTATATACTTTGCAGGATATTGCTAAACTGAACATGGAAAATTGTCAAGAGAGAATATCAGCCATCTTTTTTGGAAACGGTGTTATTCTTCTTTGAATTCAGAAAGATAGTTTTTTATTCGACCGCCTGAAAATAATTTTACAAATGTATGGTTTGTGATATTGAAACCTGTAGCCACGGCAGGAGGTTACGGCGGTCTATTCCAGGCACAGCTTCCGCTCCGCCTGCCAAAACCACAACTGAACAATGGAAGTGAAACCATGATACGGCAATTGCTGATGGCTGTGATCGTTCTGTTTGCGTTTGGAACCCTGGCCCAGGCCGCGAAAGTGGAAGGGGTGGATGTCCCGGAAACCATGACACTGGGTAACACGAAACTTGTTCTGAACGGGGCCGGGGCCAGAAAGAAAAAGCTGGGGCCCATTTCGAAAAACGTCTATGTGGCCGGGCTGTACCTGAAAGATAAAGACAGAAACTCAAAACGGATCATCGACGCTGATGAGACCATGGTGCTGAGGATCAAAATCGTGACATCCCTGATCACGTCGAAAAAATTCACCGATCACGCCAGGGACGGCTTCAAGGAATCAACGGGGGGAAATACAGCGCCCATACAGAAAGAGATCGAAGCCTTCCTGAGTGCTTTTGCCGACGAGATTCGTGACGACGACCTTTTTGAAATCGCTTATAAAAAAGGCGTGGGAATCCAGGTGTTCAAGAACGGCAGCCGGGAATCGAAGATCACGGTTCCCGGCATGGCCATCAAATCGGCCCTGTTCGGGATCTGGCTCGGGGAACGGTCGGAGGACAACCTGAAAACATTGGCGCGTCAGCTCGTTCAGGGCGCCTGACCGGGAATACTCGCCAGGTGAATTGTGATCGGGGTCGGTATCGCTTCGTGATCGATATTCAGAACGTTTCGATAGCGATCCCTATGGAGATTGCGATACCGATGACTAAGATCCATGCGATTGCCTTGAGCCCCTTCAACCTCTGTGTTGAAGGGGCTGTTTTTTTGTGTTATAAAATAGGAAAGGTTTGTTGATTGTATCCCGCTAAAGATCATGATGTTTGACAGATCCTGAATCTCCATGCTGTCCGGCTGGTTTTAAGACGCTCCCACACCTCCGCCCGTTCATGCCCGTATCCGAAACAAAAACCTTGTCCGGTGTTTTGGCTGTCATCTTTCCCGTTCAACCCAGTCTATGGAAGGAGGCGTTTATGTCCATTTTCAAGAACCAGCGGGGGGAATCCCGCATGCACATCCTTGGGGAAATCTCTTTTTCCCGGACACTTCTGGGAGAAGCCTACGATGCCGAACTGATGGACACCTGCCATCAGGGGATCGGTTTTATCTCTCCTTTTCCCTATCTCCGGGGTACGGAAATTCTTCTCAAATCAAAGAACGACAAGGAGAATGTCGTCCAGAAAGCCACCGTGGCCTGGAGCAGGCCGGCTTCGAATTTCAAAAAGCTCAATCCCCGGTACCGGATCGGCGCCCGATTCCACAGTTGAATAAGACCCCTTGGGCGTCTTTTGTCCTGATCACAGAACCCTGTGTTTTCGGCTGTTCCGGGAACACAGGGTTGTTTTTTCAAAAAGACGAGGCCAGGGCAAGCTGCGCGGAACACCGGAATTCGCGGACCGTTTGGGTCAAAGGGTCCCGGAAGGCGATGCTTCTGGCCAGAAGCTGAAGGGGGTTCCGGAAATCCGGGGGTTGTTCGGGATAAAGGACGGGGTAAAACGAGTCATTGACGATACCGAAACCAAGGCCGCTGAGATGAATGCGGATCTGGTGTTTCTTGCCGGTTTCGGGCTCGATCCGGAACAGGGCCAGGCCGTTTCCCTGCTTCAGGCAACATATCAAAGACCGGGAGTTGGGTGGTCCGGGCTCTGTTTTCATCCGGAAAAAAGGCTCGCCCTTGACGATGCGGTTTTCCACCACCACTGTTTCCTCGGGAGCGGCTGTCTGGGAATGGGCGACGGCCTCGTAGCTCTTTTTCATCGCGCCTTCCATGAAAAGCCGCTGGTAGAGCCCCCGTGTTTCCGGGTTCACGGAAAAAACCACGATCCCTGCCGTTTCCCGGTCAATGCGGTGAATGGGGGTGAGCTGGCCGTTGCCCGTGGATGTTTTTAGCCGGTTCAAAAGGCAGTGGTTCACGTAGCGCCCGGAGGGGGTCACGGGGAGAAAATGGGGTTTGAACGCCACCAGAAGATGGTCGTCGTGATGCAGGATTTCCTCGGTGAACGGGACCTTGATTTCCTGTTGCACTTCCCTGAAATAGAAAATCCTTTTTCCGGGAGTGCAGGGTTCGTCGGGAGCGACCGGCTGCCCTGTATTGTCGAAAACAAGACCCTCTTTCATACGACTTTCCCAGAAATCCCGGCGGGTCAGGGGAAACCGTTTTTCCATGAAATCGAGAACGGTCGAAACATCCCGGAAGCTGTCTGAAACGACGACCTGGGAAGGGAAAAGAGATCTGTCACCCATGGGTTGCGGAGCCTTTGTCTGTTATTCGGTTTTGATCAGCACGATACCGCTGGCGCACATGAAAAGCACATTGGCGATCCAGGCGGCCACCGAGGCCGGAAGCAGTCCCGCGTATCCCAGGGAGACGCAGAAACTGTTGAAAAACCAGAACAGAAAAGCGGCCAGGGTGCCCAGGGCCACATTGGAGGGAATGGCGTCCCTTTTCTGCCGGGCGAAGACGATGCCCGTTCCCATGAGGGCCATCAGAAGACAGGTGACGGGAACGGCGGTTTTGGAGTACATGTCCACCTTGTAGCGGCTCGATTCGTACCCTTCGGCTTCCACCATTTTCACGTAACGGTACAGCTCCACGATGTTCATCTCTTCGGAATACTTGAGAACACGTTTCAGGTCCTTGGGTTCGATCTTGATGGCCTCTTTCTTCTCGGGATGGAACACGTTGCGGTATTCCCCGGTTTTTTTGTCCAGGCGCATCTCGAGGACCTTCATCAAGATCCAGCCGCCTTTGTCGTACCGTGCGGCCTGGGCGTCCACCCGGCGTTCCAGGGAAAAATCTTTTCCAAAGGCGTAGACGGTCACGTCGGAGAGGGTTTTTTCCACCTCGTCGTATTTCCCGATATGGATGATGTTCCGATCGTTTTTCAGCCAGATGTTGGTGGTCCGTGTGGTGGCAACCGTCTTGTTCCGGAGCATCCGCTGGGTTTCGTAAGCCTTGGTGATGGTTTTGGGAACCACGGTTTCACCGATGATGAAAACCAAAAGTCCCAGGAGGAATCCGTAGAGCGCCAGGGGCCTGAACAGGGAAAACAGGCTCATGCCGCCGCTCTGGAGGGCCACCAGCTCGTTGTTCCGCTTCATCAGCCCGAAGAAAATAATGGGGCCGATGATGCAGCCCACAGGGGTGACGAGCCAGAACACGTAGGGGGCTTTCAGCAGAACGTAATTGAATCCGTCGAACAGGGACATGTCGTGGCGGATGAATTTGCCTGTGCTTTTCAGGTATTCGATGATGACGAAAAGGGAGACGACCACCCCGATGATCATGAGGAAATACTTGAAAAATCCTTTGGCGGTGTATCGGTTGATGATCATGCTGTCTGTCCGTTTCCCTTGAATCTGTCGTTGTGTCTGTTCCTGTGAATCGACATGTTGGCCCTTATCGGTAGATGGCCATCATGAATCCGTCGTCATCGTCCTTGATGATCGACGTCGGTTTGGGGAGTTTGTCTCCGTACATGGTGAACCTGCGTTCGTCGAGCACGAGGACAATCCGCCGTTTGCCTTGGTTTTCCTCGACCATCTTCGGGAAGGCCCTGAGAAAAACCTGACGGTGTTTCATGTTTTTTTGACCGAAACCATAACGCAATTCGCCTCCGTCATCCAGCAAAAAAATATCGTCACGTTTCAGGGACCAGCACAGGGCCTTGATCGGAGTGGACGGGGAGACGATCAGCGGGTCGCCCTTGAATTGCTCCATGTGTTTTTCGATAAACACCGTGGGGGAATTCCGGATCAGGGCCCTGTCCGGGGTGAGCACATGGGCCACTCCGTAGAGAAGAAAAGGTGAGAGGGAGAACAGCACGATCCGGTTAAACGGTTGTCTGGCCCGGAGGGCGGCTGCCAGAAAAGCCAGGTAAGCGGCCATGCCCGCCACGAACAGCACGATTCGTGATCTGTCGGCGTAGATGGGCCCGATATCGCCGAACAGCCTGTACTGAAAACCAAGAGCCGCCCCCACGCCGGCCAGGACCAGTCCCATGAGTACGAAGATTCCCCGTTTGAACAGGCGGTCGTTGCCCCGGTCCAGGGCGTCCCGGACAGCCCCGGCCACCAGCATGGCCAGGGGTGGGAAGCAGGGCAGGATGTAGGTGGCCAGTTTCCCTGACGAGGCGGAAAAGAAGAGAAAGGGAAAGAAGGACCAGCACACCAGGAATTTTTTGAACGGGGTGTCGAAGCCTTTCAGGATGAAGCCTCCCACGGCCGCCGGGGCCAGCACGGTGTGGGGAAGAAAGCCTCCTAAAAGCACGGGGATGAAGTAGTAGAACGGCTCGATATGCTGGGCGTCTTCGGCCATGAATCGCCTCACGTGCTCGTGCCAGAAGAAGAAGTACCAGTACTCCTGCTCTTTCAGGTGAACCAGGATGCCCCAGGGCAGCATGACAAGACCTGCCACAGCCAGGGGAATCCATGGAACACGGAACACCTCCTTGAACCGTCCTTCCCAGGCCAGGAAGGGCACGATCACCGAGGCGGGCACCACCAGTGCCAGAAACCCCTTGGTGTGGATGGCCAGTCCGCAGAAAAGGCCGGCCAGGACCAGGAAAAGCCGGAACCGTTTTTCATGGTCCCGCTGGTCCCAGGCCATGAAAAATGCGCCCAGGCTGCCGGTGAGAAACAGGGAAAGGGCGCTGTCCAGGGTGTTGAACACACCCACGGCGAACACCTGGACACTGGAAAGGTAGACCAGGGCCGCGGCCAGTCCTGCTTCCGTTCCGTTTCCGAAACGACGGGCCAGATAAAAGATCCCAAGGGCCGTGAGGATCACCGAAAGGGCCTGGGGAAAACGGAGGGCGAAATGGTTCTGGCCGAAGATGTTCATGGACACGGCGTTCAGCCAGTATCCCATCACCGGTTTTTCAAAGTAGAGAACCCCGGCCAGCCGGGGGACCACGTAATCCCCGCTGGCGATCATTTCCCGGGGGATTTCGGCGTAGCGGGTCTCGTCAGGGTCCACCAGGGGTCTCAGGTTCAGGGGGGCGACGTAGGCCAGAAGGACGATCAGGACAGCTGCGAAAATCAGGCGATTCATACCGGGGTTACCTCGACGGGTGGTTGCTGCACCCCGACACGTCCGTCACGGCCGGGGAAAAATTCCGGAAAGACCGTGGACACCCCGGGCGACGGGCAATCACGGAGACATTCAGACAAAGGGACAAAGGCGAATCCTGCGGCGGTCGCCCTTTTGATGAAATCCTCGAACATGGAAAGACAGGCGATGCCCTCCACTTCGGCGTGGATGGTGAGCACGTTGAGTTTTTTTGGTTTCAGCAGGGCGAGGAGGCGGTCGTTGTAATTGGCCGGGGTGACACCGTCCCGGCCGATCAGCTCGTCGTAGGTGGGCAGGGTCACGGGAACCTGGGGTGTTCGCAGGACCTGGCCGTTCACCATGGGGTAGAACACGCTTTCACCCCGGCAGTCGCTGTTGAAGGCGAAGGGGAACCGGTCCTTGGCGCACAGGATCGTGTCGTTCACGATCCAGCCGGGGGCCGCCGAACAGGTGGGGAGCTTGCCCGTGATCCGGACCAGTTCGTCGAAGCCTTTCTGGAGGACCCGGCAAGCAATCCGTTCGGTGGCCGAAAGGATCCGGGTCTGCCAGGTGTAATGGTCCCAGGCGTGGACTCCGATGTCGTGGCCCCTTGCCGCGATCCGCCGGATGGCTGTTTCGCAGAGGCGGCCGATCAGGGGGCCGGGCATCAGGGTGCCCCGGAAGAGGATGTCCCACCCGTAGAGGCTCGGGGCTTTGGATCGGAGCATTTTTTTCAGGAAGGCGGGCTTTGCAAGACGCCACAGACTCCGTCCCATGTTGTCGGGGCCCAGGCTGAAGAAAAAGGTGGCCTGAATCCCGTAACGGAAAAGAAGGTTCTCCAGGGCCGGGACTCCTTTCCTCGTCCCCCTCAGGGTGTCCACGTCGATTCGAAGGCCGATGTTCGTCATAGTATTCCTTTAATCTGTTTATCCCCTGACGGTATATGGGAACGCCGGGTTTTCCCCGGCACATCAAGCCGGGTGCAACCCGGCGTTTCCGGACGGTTTATATGAAAGTGCCGGCTGAAACACTGAAAAAACAATGCCCGAACCAGGCCTCCGGTTCTCAACCTGTCATTCCGGGCGGTCTCCAACATGACGGAGTGTTTGAACCCGCTTCGAGCCGGGCAAAAACCACAGGCACAAATTCCGAAGCCGACCCGGAATCCACGCTGGCATGGGCAAGCGTTCCTGAAAATTCATGCGTCAAATCGTTCGCGGGCATGGATTCCGGGTCGGCTTGCATGGCGGGTACCTTGAATTCGCACGATACCCGTCAGCTCGAAGTATGTCGAAATAGCCCTGGCCGCCCGGAATGACAAGGGGCGGGGACCTCGAAAAACATTTTTCATGCTTTGTTCTGGACTCTGCCATTTGGCCGGCCCATGGCCGTTTTATTCCACGTGTTCCCGCAGAAAAAAATCCAGGGTTTCTTCGATGGAACGGTCCAGGGGCACCTCCGGATTCCAGCCCAGCAACCGCCGGGCGTTTTCGATGCTGGGTTTCCTGTGCTGCACGTCCTCGTAGCCCTTGCCGTAAAAGCTCCGGCTTTCGGTTTTCCGCATGCCGGCGAAGGGCGGAAATTTGTGGCGCAGGCTGTGATGCTCGAATTTTGTCACCAGGATCTCCGCCATGTGGCGGATGCTGGCCTCGTTGTCAGGGTTCCCGATGTTGATGATCCGGCCGTCGCACAGCCCGTCCTTGTTTTCGAGAATCCGGTAAAGGCACTCGATGCCGTCGGTGATGTCGGTGAAACAGCGTTTCTGTTCGCCTCCGTCCACCAGCTGGATGGGTGTGCCTTCCACCAGGTTGAGGATCAGCTGGGTGATGGCCCGGGAACTGCCGATCCTGGCCGAGGACAGGCTGTCGAGACGCGGGCCGATCCAGTTGAACGGCCGGAACAGGGTGAATTTCAGCCCTTCCATCTGGCCGTAGGCGTAGATCACCCGGTCGAGAAGCTGCTTGCTGCACGAGTATATCCAGCGCTGTTTGCTGATGGGGCCCAGCACCAGGCGGGACCGGTCTTCGTCGAACACCGGGTCCTCGCACATGCCGTAGACCTCCGACGTGGAGGGAAACACGATGCGTTTCCCGTATTTGGCGCAGTAGCGGACGATCCTTAAGTTTTCTTCGAAATCCAGCTCGAAGACCCGCAAGGGGTTCCGGGTGTATTCCGCCGGGGTGGCGATGGCCACCAGGGGAACGATGATGTCGCATTTCTTCACATGGTACTCGATCCACTCCCGGTGAATGGCGATGTCCCCTTCGTGGAACTGGAAGCCGGGCCGTCCCATCAGACGTTCGATGCCGTGGCTGTGTATGTCCATGCCGTGGACCTCGTACCTGCCGCTGTCGATCAGCCGTTCCGACAGGGCGTTGCCGATGAACCCGTTCACCCCCAGGATCAGCACCTGTTTTTTTCGATCCGATTCCATCCGGACCTGGGGGGCTTTGCCGAACCGCATGCCTTCCACCAGACGGAGCTCGTCCACCAGCTGGGCGCCGCTGATGTAGAGGCCTCCCTCGCTCTGGGCCGCGTTGACCGTCACTGCGTTTTGGCCGCAGGCGATGACCAGGGGACTTGCGCTGATGATGGTGCCGGGAGCCGCCGGGGTTTCGATTTCGGTCACGCTCACATCCCAGAAGAACACTTTCCTGTTGCCGGTGAAAGAGAATGCTCCGGGATAGGGGCGTGTCACGGCCCGGACCAAGTTTCTCACATCGGTGGCCGGTCTGTCCCAGAAAATTTCGCCGTCTTTGGGGCCGCGGCTTCCGAAATAACTGGCCCGGCTGGAATCCTGGGGAACCCGTGTTGCGGTTCCCTGTTTCAGAAGGGGCAGCACCTCGTCGAGAAGGACGGCCGCCTCGCGGGTGGATTTCCGGTGCAGGGTTCCGGCTGTGTCTTCGTCCGAGATGGGAATGACCCGCTGGGCCACCAGGTCCCCTTCATCGGCTTTATCCGTCATGTAATGAAGACTGACGCCTGTTTCCGTCTCCCCGTTCACCAGCGCCCAGTTCACCGGGCAGCGTCCCCGGTAAGCCGGGAGCAGGGAACCGTGGAGGTTCAGGGCGCCGCAGGCAGGAATATCCAAGATCTCCGGGCTCAGGAGGGTCCGGAAGTAAAAGGAGAACAGCATGTCCGGGTTCATCTGGCGGATCATGTCCACCCAGATGCTATGGTTGACGGTGTCCGGCGCGTACACGGGGATGTTGTTCGCCGTGGCCAGCTCCGCCACCGATTCGAACCAGATGGTTTCACGGGGATCGTCCTTGTGGGTGAATATGGCCTGGATATGGAAACCATGGGCCAGAAGGGCCCGGATACCGGCGCAGCCCATGTCGTGGTATGCGAAAACGATGGTGTTCATGATGTCTCCCGGAGGAAATGATTCCGCCATAAAATACCTTTATCCCACCATTGGATGTTGGGCGTTGGATGTTGGATGTTCAAGGTTTGTCTTTATTTTCGAACCGCACGGTCCTGTCCACAAAATACCGGGGCCTTGCCCTCACGTCGTTGTAGATTCTTCCGATGTACTCTCCCAGGAGGCCCAAAGCCAGGAACTGCCCGCCGATGAAGATGAACAGGATGGCGAACAGGGTAAAAACCCCGTCGGCGGCCCAGGCCGCGCCGAAGATCAGCCGCATGACGATGAGAAGGACGCCGAATCCCATGCCCATGAGGGACACCAGACCGCCCACGATGCTGAGAAGGCGTAAGGGAAAGGTGGTCATGCAGGTCAAAAGATCGTACTGGAGGGCCAGGAGTTTGAAGAACCCGTACTTGGATTCCCCGGCTTTGCGCTCATGGTGGCTGACCGGGATCTCCGTGGTGTTCCGGGCGAAACTGTTGGCCAGAACCGGGATGAACGTGCTGCGTTCGTGGCACATGAGAATGGCATCCACGATGTCCCGCCGGTAGGCCCTTAACATGCAGCCGTAGTCGGTCATCATCACGCCGGTGGCTTTCTGCACCCCTTTGTTGATCATCAAAGACGACAGTTTACGGAACGAGGAATCCTTGCGGTCCTGCCGCACCGTGCCAACCACGTCGTTTCCGTCCATCACCGCCGCCACCAGGTGGGGAATTTCCTCGGGCGGGTTCTGGAGGTCACCGTCCAGGGTTACCACGATGTCGCCGGTTGAGGCTTCGAATCCGGCCATCACCGCCGCGTGCTGACCGTAGTTCCGGTTGAGGAGGATGCCCGTGATCTCGCCGGAATTGGCTTCCGCCGCTCGTTCGATGAGGGATGCGGAACTGTCCAGGCTGCCGTCATCTACGAGGATCAGCTCGAACGGGAGATCCATGGACCGCAGGGTCCGAAGGCAGCGGTCCATCAGTTCGGGGAGGTTCGCCGCTTCGTTGAAGACGGGAATCACCACGGAAACACGGGGTTTTGAGGCTATGCGCATAACACCTCCCTGATGGCGGACACGGTGTCGTCCACATCGGCTTCGGTCATGTCCGGAAAAAGGGGAAGGGAGACGATCCTGTCAGAGTTGTATTCCGTGGCGGGCAGCATGCCCCGTTCAAATCCGAAGGTTTCCCGGTAGTATTTCTGGAGGTGAACCGCCCGGAAATGAAGGCCGGTTCCGATGTTCCTTTTTTTAAGGGCGTCCATGAAAACGTTCCGGTCCATACCCGTTTTATCCGTGTCCAGCCGGACGATGAACAGATGCCATGCGTGGCGGTGAGGATAATCGGCCATGGCCAGGGGAGAGACTTCCTCCATGGCCTTGAAATGCTCCAGGTAGCGCACGGCCAGACGTTGGCGTTTTTCGATGAAAGGGTCCAGCCGTTTCAGCTGCCCCAGGCCCAGAACGGCCAGCATGTCCGGCAGGTTGTACTTGTAGCCCGGCTCCAAAACTTCGGCCTGGGGCGAGCGGCCCTGCATGGTCCGGTCAAAGGCATCCACCCCAAGACCGTGGAACTTCAGGCGACGCACACGCTCCGCAAGACTGTCGTCATCGGTTGCGACCATTCCGCCTTCACCGGTGGTGATGTTCTTGATGGGGTGAAAGGAAAACACGGCGGTACCTTCTGTGCCGATTCGCCGTCCCCGGTATTCGGTTCCCACGGCATGGGCCGCGTCTTCAATAAGGAAGGCCCCGTGTTCTTTGGCCAGTTTACGCAAAGGGTCAAGGTCCACAGGGGCTCCGGCAAAGTGGACGGGAACGATGGCTTTGGTCCGGCCGGACAGGCAGGGTTTTACCGTGTCCGCCGACACCATCAGGGTGTCACGGTCAATGTCCGCGAACACGGGGGTGGCCCCGCAAAGGGTGATGAGGTTCACGGTGGACACCCAGGTCATGGACGGGGTCACGACCTCGTCACCCGGTCCGATGCCCAAAGCCTTGAAAAGGAGATGCATCCCGGCGGTGGCCGAGGAGAGGGCCACGGCGTGACGGTTTCCTGTGTATTCACAAAACGCCTGTTCGAACTCCGCGTTCCGGGCTCCGGTGGTGATCCAGCCGGACCGGAGCACGTCGGCCACGGCCTCGATGTCCTCTTCGGAAATGGAAGGTCTTGAAAATGGAAGAAAATCCTGTCTCATGCCATGCGGCCTCCTTGAACCGTGTCAGGCAGGCAGTATATGCACTTATGGGGACTCCGTCAATACGAAGGCTATTTCCCAGGCGTTCCTTTGGAATTTGTGACGGACAGGGTCGTGGAATCCGCCGGAGATCCGGACTCAGAGCGCTTCACGACGCAAACCCTTTTACCACGGTACGGCATGTCGAAAAGAACGTTGAATGATTTGATTTCGTCAGGTCGACCATAACGCTTTATGGCAATCCCGTTGGGATGATCTTTGAACCAGGCGTCTATCGTGTCGGTGTCTTTGAGTTCATCCACAGGTTTTTCAAACCTTCCCAGAAAATTAAGCTCTCCATGATATTTGTTCGCGTACAACCAGTCTTCGCCTTTATAAGGTTCAAGAAAGGTGACCATGGGTTCAAGGTCGAATTTTTTGAAGACTGTCAGGGCCGCAACCCCGTGCAGGAGGATGACGAACGAAACCATGGCCAGGGAAATGCGCAGATGTGTTTTGAACGACGTTTGCATCATGTACACCATGGCAATGGAAAGAGCCGGAAGCAGAGGAACAAGGTAATGCGGTTGCTTTCCCTTGATGAGAGAGAAGGCGACGAACACGGGGATGGTCCAGAGGGCGAGAAAGCGAATCGCCCAATCTGTGGCATAACGATCTTTTAACCTCGCGAAACCTTTCCAGAAGGACGGAAAAAAAATCCAGGGCAGGCAGATGACGGGAAGAAATGGCAGGTAAAACCATATGGGCCTTGAATGTGAGACGGAAAAGCGGCCTGTCACACGGCCGAAGGTCTGGTCCCAGACAAGGGTGTGGCCGAATTGGCTTGATGACTGGGCCAGCACGGGAATCAGCCATGCCAGAACAGGAAGGGCGGACAACAGGATCGAGGCGGTGCAGCTTCCATACCATTTCAGGGGCTTCATACGGACGGGCATCCAGAGAGGTCCGGTGAGAATGGGGACAGACACGTAAAGCCAGGCGACGGGTCCTTTGGAAAGAACCCCAAGGCCCATGGCGAGCGCCATCCAGAAGATGTACTCAGCTTCTCCTGTTTTTGCGAAAAGAACAAGGGCGATCACGGAAAGCAGAACGAATGCCGTGAGGGTGACGTCGAACATGATCAGAAGACTGGAAATCAAAAAGCCAAGGTTGCCTGTGATGACGTAGGGTGCGGCCCTGGTGATTTCGGGAGCGTCAAACAGAAGGCTGGCCAACTTTCTGGTCAAAAGAACACAGGCTGAAGCGGCGATCAGAACGGGGATCGTTCCGGCCCAGCGGCTGACTCCAAAAAAGGCCCAGCACGTATTGATCATCCAGAACAGCAGGGGGGGCTTTTG
>CAZWTY010000072.1:0-23004 GCA_964637565.1 uncultured Desulforapulum sp. | reverse complement strand
GGTGGAGTTCTCCCTTGAAACCGGCGGCACGGGCCATGGGGGCAAAGGCCGGGTCCGCCACGATCAGGGCGTCGGGCCGGACGTGCCGGGCCAGTTTTTCCACCAGATGGGCGGCTTTTTCAACGTCACTTTGTTTCAGCATGGCGTTCAGGGTGATGTAAACCTTAACCCCTCTGCTGTGGGCCAGCCGGGTCAGGGCCGACAATTCTTCGGTTCCGAAGTTGTCCGCCTCCATGCGGGCCGAGAAGTTTTTCAGGCCGCAGTACACGGCGTCGGCCCCGGCTCCGATGGCGGCCAGAAACGAGGCTCTGCTACCGGCCGGGGCGAGGATCATGGGCCGGTGGATTGAAACGGCCTGGTTTTCGTCTGGTGTGTGTGTGGTCTCATTCATGGGGCACAGAGTAGCATTAAACGGCGGCGGGATAAATGTGTTTTTGCATTCCGCCATTGTCTCGAAATGACGGGATGTTTTTGGCCGTTATCTGATTCTCCCGGGGGACGTCGGTGAGCTTCAGAGGGAGTATGTCCATTGGGCGGGCATGGGGTAAAGGCGTTTTTTTCTTTTGGTCATGCAGGCAAGGCACGGGCAGTTGATATCAAAGGGATGGGGGCCTTTTTCCACGGAAAGTTCGAAGGTTCGGTCGATCAGGTTAAAGACCATGATTCTTTCTTTTGAGCCAGGAAGGTGGTTCGTGTTTTCCGGGTGATCCATGGTATTCAACCCAAATATTTTTGAATGAGTTCATCCTGGCCGAATTTCTCGGCGAAAAACATGATTCGACGAAAATCCAACGCCTCAAATCTATCGGACAAGCCAAATTCCCTGACGGTTTTGAAGAACTCGGAAATGTCCGACTCGTCTTTGAGCCGTCTTTCCTTGTTATTGGCGATGGCAAGCAGTTTCAGGATAATGTAGTCCGAAGGCTGGACAACACGGATCCTTCCAATAATCTCCGCATCGATCCAGGCACTTCGACTCAACATGTCCCGGCCTTCCGCTGTGTCCACGAGCATGATGTCGACCTTGCCGAAAATATCGTAATCTGAGTCAAACTGGGCAAAGGACCTGGATTTCTGAAAGCAGGTGTAACCCGATTTTGTCATGATTTTCAGAATTTTTTCCCAATCAGCGTCATCTGCCATGAAGTCAATATCCACGGTATGCCGTGGAAGACCAAAAAAACCCAGGGCAAAGGCGCCAATCAGACAAACAGGAATATGGTTTTCGGTAAATGACTGAAAAAGAATGGATATCATGGATGTCAGTTTGTCTTTTTTCAAAATCGCCTCAGTTTTGGTGCATGATATCCATCATAAGGGCGTCGATGTTTTTATGTCAATGTCATTGAGATATTATACGCCATTTACATTTTGTCTGTGGCCACCCTGGCCATGTAGGCCATTTCCACGTTTTCCTTCCATTCCGTGGGGGTGATGTTCCACTGTTCGCATTCGTCGGGGTCGGGGTCCCGGTGAAAGGCGGATTTCAGGTAGCGGGCGCTGTGCCTGTCGAAACAGTGGGCCGCAAACGAGCTGTCCCGGAGGAAACTCGATGGAAGTTCCTTTGGGTTGGCCAGGATCAGTTCTTTGAGGTGGGCGGCGTTTTTCGCGTACATGATGCCTTCAGCTTGTCTTGATGCCCAGAGATTCCAGGTGTTCCCGGACTCCCCGCACCGAATAAGAGAAGATTCGTGCCCCGGTGAGGGTGACAAAGGGGTTGTCCTTGTCCTTGCAGCATTCGGCAAAGGCAGGGCCGATGGCCGAGGTCAGGTCGTCGCCCGACACAGCCCGGCCAAGGGAATCGACGTAAAAGTCGAACCTCTCCTTGAGGAGCTGGAAGTAATCCACATCGTGACCGATCATCATCTGGGTGACGTCCGAAATGTCTTTGGAAAAACCCCGGATCAGGTTCCAGAACTCCACCGCCGCCTGGCTTTTCTGGGGATGGTTTTCCATGCACACTGAAAGGGCCCAGCCCACGCTGATGATCTTGAGAAGCTGGAGTTCGTAATCCACGGTGACGGTGTTGATGTTCTGGTCCTGGGGAAGGTTGTGGACAAAGACTTTGATGTCGTCCCGGTCCACCGCGTATTCCGCCAGAGTTTTGCACAAGGCGGCGAGATCCTGCACCTGGTTTTCCATGACGGGCTGTCTCCTGGGTTGGCATGGGCACCGGAACCCCCGGCGCTGATTTTTTTCTGTACCTATCGGAAAAAGGTTTTCCTGTACAGACTTTTATACTGCCCGGGCCATCACCATGGCCCTGACCGGCGCCGGGTAGCCCTCGATGGTTTTTGCCGGATCCTCCGGTGAAAGGTAGCTTTCAAGGGACAATACCCCGCTGAACGGGGTGGTCCGCTGTTCGTCCGCCGTGGTGGGGGAGATGTCCACCACCCGGATGTCAGCGAATTTCGTGCGTTTCAGCCAGGATGAAAGGCAGGATACCGTGGGAATGAAAAACACGTTCCGCATGCTGGCGTAGCGGTCTTCGGGAAACAGGGCCACGGGCTGGTCTCCTTCGATGATCAGGGTTTCGATGACCAGTTCGCCTCCCCGGATCATGGATTTCCGGAGCTGGGCCAGGGTGTCCACCGGGGATTTCCTGTGGTAGATCACCCCCATGAAAAACACGGTGTCGAAATAATCAGTGAAATCCGGGATGTCCTCGAGCCCGGCCGGGAGGTAGTACAGGTTTTTCGCGGCCGCGTAATGCTGTACCAGCCTGAACTGGTAATAGTAGAGGAGCTGGGGGTCGATGCCCAGGACCATCAGCGGCTGTTTTTCCAGCATGCGGAACATGTAGTAGCCCGAGCTGCATCCCACATCGAACACCCGTTTGCCGGCCAGGCTGCCGATGTGGTCTTTCAGCCGGTCCCACTTGATGTTGGAGGCCCATTCGCAGTCCAGGGGCACGCCGAAAAGGTCGAAAGGCCCCTTTCTCCAGGGAATCAGGTCGCGGATGCACCGGACCAGGGCGGCCCGGTCATGATCTTCCATGTCCGATGAAGAGCCCAGGATCACCCGGTCGGAACTTGCGTCCACTCGGGCCTGCCGGGCCGGGGGCAGGGCCTCGATCACCTCCCGCCAGATTTTTTCGTTTCCGTAATCGCTGTTAAGTTTCGCCCTGAGAGTTGTCACGCACTCCATAAGGCGGTCTTTCATGAATCCCAGGCCCAGGTCCCGGGCGTCTTGAAGCAGATGTTCCATGGGGATCGTTCTGTTTCCTTTTATAATGCGTTCTTTGGTTGTTGGTTGCCAGGGCCTTTCATCGGATTTCCGAGAGAAGATCCGGATGGCGGTCAAGTACCTTCAACAGTTTGACAAGAGCCAGGGGGGGCTTGGTCTTGCCATTCTCGTACCTGGAAAACGCATTGACTCCACCGCCGAAAATTTCACCGGCCTCCCGCTGGTCTATGGCGAGTTTTTTACGGACCTTTGCAATAAAGGCAGGGTCCACAATGGCGGCATTGACCTGTTTGTTGAACTCCACCATCAGCATGCTGACCCGGAGAGATTCATCCTTTTCGAGAACAGCTTCTCCGCATGCCGGGCAGAAATCTCCTGTCACAGATGGAATGGCCGTTGTTTCACCTTTGTAGGTGTAAGATATGTCGCGTGTATCTCTTGTCAGATCAGCCTGGCCGCATACGGGGCATTTCATGGTTACAACTCCTTGAAAGATACGATCAGCACATCATCGACAACAGTCAGTTTCATGTAAACTTCACCCGCCAATGTTCTGGCGCGGTAGACATCCTGCCATATGCGATGATCCGCGTGGGTCGTCATGCTTTTATAAAATTCCTTTATCGTCAGGGCCATGACCACTTCGATAACACCGTTTGCATCGAAACCCATGGCCGCAGCGCCTTCAAGCGCCGACCAGGTGAACCGGACTTTACCCTCCAGAACAAGCGCTTTGATCTCTGGAAGTTTGCAGTGAGGGGTTCGTTTTTCCATAGTTGTAAAATAACCTAATTGGTTAATTCTGACAAGGGGGTTGTTTTCTAAAAATGAGCACCGTCAAAGGCCAGGTTTTCTGCCACGGGTCATTTCCGACAGATGAACGAGGTGAAATTGAACCATTTCTGCCAGATTTCGATGCGTGAGAATCCGGCTTTCCTGAAACGGTCCACATGGGTTTCCACGGTTTCGGGGATCAGCACGTTTTCAAGGGCGTCCCTTTTCTGGCTGATCTCCAGGTTCGAATACCCGTTTTCTTTTTTGAAACGGTAGTAGAAATCCTGGAACAGCTGGGTGAAGTCATCGTGGGTCTGGATGGTTTTTTCGGTGATCAGAAGAATGCCCGATGGAACCAGGGCATCCCAGACACTCTGGATCATGCCGTCCCGGTGGGCCAGGGGAATGAACTGGAGGGCCAGGTTCATCACGATCACCGAGGCGTTTTTCAGCCCGATGTCTTCCATGCGGCCGCAGACAAGCCGGACGTTTTCTCCGTGGGGCCGCTGGTCCAGGCGTTCTTTGTACATGTGGAGCATGGGCGCCGAGTTGTCCACGCCGATCATCTGGAAGGGCTTCCGGCCCATGGCGGAAAGGAAGGTGAGGCCGAAATTCCCGTTGGAACACCCCAGGTCGTAGATCAGGGTGTTTTCCCTGTAGAAGACCTCGGCGAGCTGGGCCATGCGGCGCAGGCCGTCGTTGTACAAGGGGACGGAGCGGCTGATCATGTCGTCGAACACGTCCACCACCTTGCTGTTGAACTCGAAGGGGGGGACGGACCCGTATTTTTCGGTGTAGATCGTGTCTTTGGGCATGTCGGTCTCCTGTCTGTTAATATCCCACCGGTTTTCACCCATGAGTTGTGCTGATTATCCCTGACCCCTGTTCATTTTGTTCAGTATCCCGGAAATCAGATATTGATTTGAGGCAAGATATGTCTTAAAACTCAGTTCAATGTCAAGTGTCAAGCTTTGGGGGGAATGAATCGGTTGTTATGGAAAGAATCTGGTATCCGTTTTACAATGAAGTCGGAATGGAAGTGCTGAAAAGTTTTATCGAAGTGAACATGCTGAAACACCTGGATATCCGGGTGGAGGACATGACGGAAAACGCCCTTGTGTTCAGCATGCCGGTGGACCAAAGGACCCGGCAGCCCATGGGGCTTCTTCACGGGGGGGCGTCCTGCGTGCTGGCCGAATCGCTGGGGAGTATCGCGTCCTACCTTTGTGTGGACCCGGACCAGTGCGACGTGGTGGGCCTCGAAATTAACGCAAACCATGTGCGCAGCGTGAAATCGGGTCGCGTCACGGGATACTGCACGCCTCTTCACCTCGGGCGCTCCAGCCACATCTGGGATATCCGGATCAAGGATGAAAATGACCGGCTGGTCTGTGTCAGCCGGATGACCAACGCGATCCTCGACAAGGAGGGGTGATTATGTCTGATAAAGTGAGGGCCCATGTGGTAATCAGGGGCTGGGTTCAGGGCGTCGCTTTCAGGTATAAGACCAAAGGCGCCGCCTGTGAACACCAGGTCACAGGGTGGGTCAGGAACAAGGGTGACGGAAGTGTGGAGGCGGTTTTCGAAGGGGAAAAAAATAAAGTGGAATCCCTTTTGAAATGGTGCGAAAAGGGACCTCCCATGGCCGTGGTGAAAGCGGTGGAGGTTGATTGGGAAGAGTACACCAACGGATTCGAGGGGTTCGATATCCGGTTCTGATCTTTCAGGACTTTTCCGGCGACCTGCTTCCGGTCAAAACAATTGAAAAAACAAGGCGGCCGCCCCGTAACACGGGACGGCCGCCTTTGTTTGGGGCCTTGGGTGACCGGAACGTACCGGTCACTGGACGGTGATGGTTTTGGGTTTCTTCTCTTCAGGTTTCGGGACTTCGATTTTCAGAACCCCGTCCTTGAAATCGGCCGTGATCTTTTCGTGATCCACCGTGGAGGGAAGGGTGAATTCACGTTTGAACATGCCGTAGGCCCTTTCACGTCTGTAGTAGTTCTCTTTTTTCACCTCGTCGTCATGGCTTCTTTCCCCGGTCAGGGTGAGGACGTCGCCTTCGATGCTGATGGTGATGTCTTCCTTTTTCATGCCCGGAAGATCGGCCTTGATCACTGTGGTGTCCTGGGTGTCGTAGATGTCCACCACTGGGTTCCAGACTCCGGCCATGTCCTTGGCGCCTTCGATGAAGGTTTCGGGGAAGAAGTCTTCAAAAAGCCGGTTGATCCTGTTCTGGAGAACAGGCACTTCTTTTAAAGGATTCCATCTTACCAGTGTCATAACCTTTCCTCCTGTGCTATAGGTTTTTGTTATTTATTGTCGTGATGACTTATTGTTTGAATGTAAAATAGTCACTATATTATCAGTGTCAATATGATCATATGAATAAAAAATAAACATTACTAAAAAATATTTTAGATTTGAAAGTAATGAGATGAGAGGAAGGCCATGACAGACAACGACGAAAAAAAAACCGGACCCCGTGAAAAAGCTTTCGAACTTCCGGAAGCTTCGTTTTCAGACCTGCTGGGCCGTCAGAGTGTCCGTGCCACGTTCCGGCTGTCCGAAAGGGCCATTGACGCCTTAAGTATCGTGGCGGGCCATCTCGGGATCAAGAAAAAATCCCTGTTCGACCATCTGATGGACGACGCCGGCACCCTTCACACCATTGCCCAGAACCTGTCGAACCTGAAAATCCACAACCATCCCAGGGTTCAGAAAACCTTTGTGTTGAGCCGAAGAACCTTGAATGCCCTGGAACAGATTTCAAGGACCTTCGACACACCCAGGGACGCCCTGGTGGAGTACTCGATCCAGCGTCTCGAAAACATCATCCGGGCTGAAAGGGACAAACACGAACTCCGGAAATCTTTGGTCGGCGAGGTGGAAACCCAGGTTTTGAAAACGAGGGATCTTCTCGGCAGGGCCAGGGAGCTTCTCGGGAATGATGATCCTGTGTGCCGCTGCCTTGAGCGGCACCTGGAATCCGGCGTCCAGACCTTGAACGAGGTGGGGACTATACTTGAAAAAGGGCGTGTCATCGAGGAGTTCTGAAACATCCTGTTTCATGATAATTTTTCTGTACACGGGCGGTTATTTTTAGTAAGTTGCCCGATTCAAACAGAATGAAGGGGTTATCGAAGGATGTTGAAGATTAATACGAAAGTGTGTTCGAGGTGTGGAGAAGAAAAGCCGGTCGGCGAGTTCTACACCCAGAAAGGCGGCAAGTCCGGACTGAGGGCTGCCTGTAAGAAATGTTTCATCCGCGCCAATTCCGAATACCGCTCGAAGCGGAAAAACGGGGTGCGGTACGGCTCGAAAGACTATTTTCTCGAACTGAAACGCCGGAAAGAAGAGGCGGTCAGATCCCTGGAAAGGTAGTCAGGCACACCGTCCGGGCTCCGCAGATCAGGATTCCGGACGGTGCGCGGCAAGTCACCGCAGAGGGCGGATAATCCATCCCCTGCCGTGATGTGTTTTCAGAGAAGTTCCACCCCGATTTTTGCCAGTTCCGAACGCACCGAGGTTTTGAATTTGATGGATGCGACGATGTCCTGGCCCTGGAGGCGGCTTGACGCGTAGGCGAGGCCGCTTGAAATTTTGTCCAGGCGTCTCCTCCGGTCGATCTGGTCCAGGTCCCCTGTGAAGATGATCTTCGACCCCTCGCCCGCCCGGGTGATGATGGTCTTGACCTGATGGGGCGTGAGGTTCTGTGCCTCGTCGATGATCAGAAGACACCTCCAGAACGTGGTTCCACGGATGTAGTCCAGCGGTTCGATTTCAATTTTCTTTTCCACCACCAGCTTGTCGATGAGATCTTTGTTTCGCGGCTCAAGTTCTTTCAGGATGGACAGGTTCTGCCAGATGGGCCGGAGCCAGGGTCCCATTTTCTCATGGATGTCTCCGGGCAGGAAGCCCATGTTGTCCCGGTCTTCCAGATGGACCATGGGACGGCTTACCAGGATCTGGCGGTACTGGCTCTTTGTGGCAAGAGCCGCGGCCAGGGCCAGAAGGGTTTTCCCCGTGCCGGCGCCTCCCTCGAGAAAGATCAGACTGATGGCAGGGTTGGTCAGAAGGTACAGGGCGATGTACTGGGGCCAGTTTACCGCCGGGTTATCCGTTTCAGGACCGGAATAGGGCCGGATGCCGAATGCCTGGATGTTCCGGTTGATGATCTGGAAATACCCGTTGTGGCGGACGGCTGCGAAATGTTCTCCTTCTTCGGTCCGGTCATCGGTCCGCTTCATGTCTCCTGTCCAGTCGCTGACGCAGACCACCCCGCTGTTCAGGGGAATGTCCCCGTGCTTCTTCTTGACGTAGGGGAAAGTGAACGTCTCCATGTCGATGACCGAAGCTGGAACCTGGATCCGGGGAAGCACGTCATCGGCGTTTTTTTCCGCCTGGTTCCTGTAGTAGTCTTCCGCCTCGAATCCCAGCTCCCTGGCTTTGATCCGCATCATGCTGTCCTTGGAAACGATGGAAACCTTGTCATAGGAAGAAAGAAGGCCGTTGGCCGTGGACAGGATATGATGGTCACTGATCTTGGGGTCCAGGAACGAGATTTTATCCCAGGTCATTTTCTTTTCGATGACCAGACCGGGATGGTTTCCCTGCCGGAGTTCCTCGATGTTCCGGATGGCCTCCCTGGCGTCGTATCCGATGTCCGGGCGGCCTTTCAGCCCGTCAAGTTCCTCCAGGACTTTCCATGGAATGCAGGCCTTGACACCTTTCTGCATCAGGTAGGTCAGACAGGAGGGATCATGGACCAGTGTGCTGGTGTCGACGACTTTGATGCTTTTACTTTTCATAGGGCTCCTTGGCTGAGGGTCTGCTGCGAAGAAGGCCTTCTTTGATCTGTTCACAGATCTTCGGGAATCGGGCGGACCGGTCCTGATGTGCGTCCTGCCCCTTAAGGCCTTCCGGTGACGGTGACGAGATCTTAACCCGTTAAGGATGGCTTTATTCTATTACAATCGAATGAGAATAGAAAGGTATAAAACAGAGGTAAAGGTATGAAGACCGCCATCCGGCAAGGTTTTCCCTGGAACGGATGGCGGAAGGGATCTTATTCGTAGGCACTGAAATCCACGCCGCGCATGCCGCCGCGCATTTTGAACCATTCGGTTTCACCGGCGGGAGGTTTCACGATGTCTTCGGGGTTTTTCCGGACAAGACGGATGGCATCCGCCGGACAGGTGGAAATGCAGATTCCGCAGCCGATGCATCTGTCCTGAAGGATTCGGTAAGTCCCGTCGCTCTCCTCGATGGCGCCGATCTGGCAGCGCTCGTCTTTGCACAGACCGCAGGACACGCAGGCGTCACCGTCTATGGCCGCATAGTAGTGGGCGTTCACCGCGTTGTTGATGCCCATTTCGTTGATGGACCTGAGAACGCCGCAACAACAGCCGCAGCAGTTGCAGATGAAGATGTGGCCGTGTTCGAAGTTGCTGGTCAGGTGAACCAGCCCGGCTTCCTCGGATTTTCTCAGCACCTCGTATGCTTCTTCCTTGGTGATGGGACGGGCACCCATGGGGTGGTTGTCGAAGATTCCGGGAACAGGGGCGATGGCCAGGCAGACTTCCATGGGCTTGTCGCAGCGCTGGCCCAGGAGTTCCTTTTCCTTTTTACAGATGCAGTCGTTGACGGCGAAGGACTGGCCTTTTTCGATGAGGGCGGAGATTCTTTCGTAGGGCATGGCGACCTGGAGGCTTTCCGTGGAGATCTCCTCTTCCACAGGAACCACCTGCATGAGCTGGGGTGTGTTGGTGAAAAACTGGGGCCCGAAGAAAGGCCCGTACTCCTCGCAGAGTTCGGCGAATTCCCGGGTCATGCGTTTCAGTTGGAACTCGTAGATGCCGAACACCCAAGGAAGCATCTTGAACATCTTGACCGTTCCGAAATCCACGCCGAAAAGCTGGCCCCTGTTCCACATGGTGGTGAGCTTTTCGTCAAGTCCTTCCAGCGGGCGGCCGGTGCGTTGAGCGATCTGATCCGGTGTTTCGAAGGTCAGCCTCAGGTCGCAGAAAAGCTCGGCTTCATCCGGAGTGAAGATCAGCTTGAGGATTTTGATCTCCACTCCGCTTTCCGTTTCAGGATACCCGTTGGGCAGGGTGTCGAGGACCTTGGCCAGTTTTTTGTAAATGGTGTCCGCCTGTGTGTCAGACATGGTTGCCCCCTTGTTTGTCGTTATGGTGTGTTGGTGTCACGTAAGCCCCGGTACAGGGCGTCGGTGATCACGTATTTCAACCGGTCGGACGGGTCCTTGATGAACCCGTCGATGACCAGCATGGCGTAGCCGTGAACCAGGGACCAGGCCGCCATGGCCAGTTCGAAGGTGTCCTGGGCCCTGACCAGTTTTTTTTCCTGGCATTCAGCGATGGACGTGTAGAGAATCATGAACGCTTCCCGGGAATGTTTGTCCACCCCGTCCGTGACGTTCTGCTCACAGGAGGAGAACATCACCCGGTAATGGGAGGGATGGGCCGCCGCGAAGTCGATGTAGGCCAGCCCGCTCTGCCTGAAACGTTCCAGGGGGGTGTCCTTGTAACGTTCGAACCGTTCCAGGGTGTCCTGGATCACCATGTCGAACCCCTCGATGGCCACGGCGGACAGCAGGTCGTCCTTGTCCTTGAAGTGTCTGTAAGGAGCCGCGTGGCTCACCCCGGCTTTTTTCGCCACTTCCCGGATGGACAGGGCCTTCACCCCGTGTTCACCAATGATCTCTAAGGCCGCGTCGATCAGGGCCCTTCTGAGGTTGCCGTGGTGGTAGGATAAAGACACCTTTTTCATGCATTTCCCCTGGTGCGTTTTGATGTTGTCAATGTCAACATGGATACGTGAATGGTCGAAATTTGTCAAATGAAATGTTTACAATGGCAACATGATAGTGCTCGCTGGATTAACTGCTGTGCGATTTTATCATTCTTTAGATCCCTGACAGACGGTTTTTACGTTTTCAGCAACATCCACTGTCGCAAGCCGCTTTTTCCGGGCCCTTGATCCAAGTCTGGATGATGTATGCGGCGCAGCCCACTCCCGGCGAGACGCTGATGGCCAGTGTTGGGCAGTTCAGGGCGCAGGCCCCGCATTCCATGCAGGCGTCACGGTCCACGAGCCGGGCTTTGCCCTGGTCCATGGCGAACACCTGATGGGGGCAGACGGTGTCACAGGCAGCACAGCCCACGCAACGTTCCGCATCGAGACGGATCGTGCTCACGTTTTCAAGATACCTGAAATGTTCCATGGGTTTTCTCCCTGGTTTTACATCCTAAAAAGCTGAAAAAAGCCAGAAAACAAGACCTGTCGCAAGGGCTGCGACCTGGAGGGGCATGGCCTGTCGCATTTCCTTTTCCACCCCGGATGGAGAGGTGAAAGGGGTGGCCCCGGTAAAATTCATGGCCAGCCAGGAACTGACGGCCGAGGCCATGAGAACCAGACCGGTGGCACCGAAAAATCCCGCATCTCCGGCCATGACGGCCACGGGGAGGGAAAGAACCGAACCAGCGAGGGCTCCTTTGACGGAAAATCGGGTTCCGGGCAGATGGGGCAGGAGAACCGGGGTGAGGACGGCTCCGGCGGCAAGCCCCGCTGTCATGGCCCAGATCGCGTGGAGACCCCGGTGCCAAAGGGCGGAAAACGAGAAAACACCCGGTCCGAAGCCGGAAAACACAAGAAGGGTTAGGGCGAACCAGAGGGCTGGTCTGGCGGCCAGGGACAACTCCACCGGCACGAGGACGGCCCGCTCCACCACGCTGAAGCTGAGGCGGCGCATGGCAGGTTCCGCATTCATGCCGTTCCCAATGAACCGGGGGATGTGCTTGGCGTTCACAGGTCCCCAGGTCACGGAAAAACCCGACTGCTTTTTTACCTGGATCGCCGAAACGCCCACGGCTCCCAGCTGGGGAACGATGAGGCGGCGGTGGGCTACGATGTTTGAAAGCCCCGTAAGCCGTATCCTGTTCACCAGTTCATCGGTTCCGAAGGTTTTCTTGCCCGCGGCACACCAGACATTGATGCCCCGGGTATCGAGGACGAGGATGAAAACGTTCATGCTTTCAAGGGCTTTTCTCAGGTGGTCGAAGGTTAGTTTGTAGTTGGCCGTGACCAGAACCGGTGAGTCTTTGTCCGGGTTGCCCACGGCGTAAAGCCCCGGAGCCACCGTGTATGTGTTGCGTCCGACGTTGCACCTGACGAGAACCGTGGAAACCCGTTCCGAAAGGCTTAGAGCTGGACGGACCCGGGGCACGAATCCGGCGGCCGTGTCCATGAAACCTTCCACAAAAGAACAGATCCGGTAACCCGGACGTTCATGGGGGCTTGCCGAAGGTCCTGCCGGCGGGCCGCAGCAGGGCACATCCTCCGCGAACTGGTCGGGAGAGGATAAAATGGCGGACACCACGCTGGTCAATCCGCGAGGCGAGGAATCTTCGGGTGATTTTTCGGGCCTTTCCGGCAAAAATGGCATGATTTCCATGGAGCCACCTTTATATATATCGGGCCTGATGCCCGTAGTCTCTGTCATATCCCAGTTAAGGGGTATGAAACACAGTCGAGTCATAGGGCAAAACCATGGATTTGGCAAACGTTTTATAAGATGAAGAAGGGGGCTGCCTGCAGGGGCGTTTAGAGATCTTCCCGTGCAGGCTGTTTTTCATGACAGGGTTCGGATTTCATCCCAGATCCCTAATTCTGTCAGTTCCTTGCAGACCATGCAGCCCCGGTAGGCCACGGAAACCCGGTGGTCCGGGCTTAAAAAGTGGTCGAGTTTATCCCGGGTGGACCGGGTCAGGCGGTCACGATACGACAACGCGGCATCGAGGACCCCCATGGTTCGGATTCGCTGGAGAAAGGGCATGGTTTCAAGGAAACGGTCGATCGTGTCTTCTTTCATCTCGCCCACCTTCGCCAGGTCGAAGTCCGGGTTTTCCCTGAAAGGCAGGCAGTAATGCCAGGCGTTGTCCACAAAAGGGCTGCGTCCGCAATGGGCGAACAGGGACAGGCGGTTCATGATCTCCCGGTTGGGCATGGCGTCAAAATCTTCCTCCCGGACGGAAAGCCGGCCTGTGACGTCTTTCTTGAAGTAGGGATAAAAGGCCCCGAGCCCTTTTTTGTCACTATCCCCAAGGGACAGGGACGGGCATTCCTCAATTTCGTTTTTACCGGCTCCCATGGGGGCAAGGGGGGTGACGCGCTGAAACACGCCGGGGTAGTTCTTTTTCAGGGTCTGGTCTGTCTCGTCTTTTTTGAACAACGTCACCAAGGCCACGGGCAGGATGTTGTGGCCCGGTTTTTCGGTGTGGGCCAGAAGGTGATTGAGGGCCTGGCATTTTCCGTCGATGAGGTTTTCCTGGTACTCGGCCACGCTCAGGCCGATGATCACCGGGTGGTTAACTCCACGGGAGACCTTATCCAGAAATGTTTCGGCGAACTCTTTGTTTTCAAGGCGTTTGCCGTTGGTGGGCATGGTGATGCTCCGGATTTTTCCCGTTTTGGACAAGGCGGCCAGGATGTCGGCCACGTCCAAGCCGTCGTCTTTCCAGATGGTGGGTTCACCTCCTGTGACGAACTGGAAACCAATGGGGTATACGGTGGAAAGCCGGTCGAGGTCGGTCAGGTATCGTTCAAAGGCATTCCGGTCAAGTTGATGGACCTTGTGGCCGGGAACACGAAGACAGACGCGGCATCGTTTATTGCAGGCGTCGGTCAGCTGAAGGGCGGGGTAGATGGCATCTTTCATTGCACGTTCCTTTTCAGATGAATAGTGGAAATGGAATTGAAAAAGTCGTAACAGATCCTCGCATGGATTGCCAGTATTTCCTAAAAAAAACAGGAAAAAAATGTTCCGCATTTCCAGGTTTTTTTATTTCTTGTCAGGCAGGGGAAATACGGGTTGCACAAGCACTCCAGTTGAAGGTATAACCATTTTATGGCCCTTTCACGTCAACGCATCTGAAAAAGGGCCGGCCTGTTCTGTCCACAACATGAAAACAACGATGAAAAAACCGCAGACCTTTGAAAGATGGTTTATCCCTTTTAACCGCAAGGGATGAAGAACGTCCGGGGTGCCTGGTTTCTGGAGGGGAGAGATGATTCGAAGTGAAATGCTGGCAAGGCTTGAGAACGAAACGAAGGTTTGGGATGTGCTGGTGATCGGAGGCGGGGCTACGGGGCTTGGTGCTGCGGTGGAAGCGGCCTCCAGGGGGTACAGTACGCTTCTTGTGGAGCAGGGGGACTTTTCCCAGGGCACATCGAGCCGGAGCACCAAGCTGATCCACGGGGGCATCCGGTATCTTCAGCAGGGCAACATCTCCCTGGTTCTCGAGGCCCTTCAGGAACGGGGCCTTCTGCTTCAAAACGCTCCCCATCTCGTGCATCACCAGTCCTTTGTTGTGCCCAACTACAGCTGGTGGGAAGGGCCTTTTTACGGAGTCGGCCTTCGGGTCTACGACATGCTGGCCGGTAAGTTGGGGCTCAAGAAATCCACGGTGCTGACACGGGAAAAGGTCCTTGAGAAGATTCCGACTCTGGAACCCCAAGATCTTCGAGGGGGGGTGATCTATTACGACGGGCAGTTCGACGACGCCAGGCTGGCCGTGACACTGGCCCAGACTGCGGAAGACCTTGGGGCCTGTGTGCTCAACTACGTTCAGGTGAAAGGGCTGATCAAGACAGGCGGCATCGTGTCAGGAGTACAAGCCGTGGACAAGCTTTCGGGCAAGGAATACGAAGTCATGGCCAAAAGCGTGGTCAACGCCACAGGAATCTTCGTGGATTCGGTCCTGAAAATGGATACGCCGGATCATGAAAACATCATCTCTCCCAGTCAGGGTGTCCATATTGTTCTCGATTCATCGTTTCTTCCAGGCGATGCGGCGATTCTGGTTCCCCACACCGAAGACGGCCGGGTGCTTTTCGCCGTGCCCTGGCACGGGCGTGTCATCGTGGGAACCACCGATACTCCGATCGACCAGCCCAGCCTCGAACCTTTGCCTCTCAAAGAAGAACTGAGCTTTCTCCTGGATCACGCGGCCAAATACCTGACCAAGGATCCTACGGCGTCTGACGTGCTTTCCGCCTTTGCCGGCATCCGTCCCCTGGTCACGGCCGGTGGAGGAAAGAAAACAGCGGCCCTGTCTCGTGATCACCACTTGACCGTGTCCCCTTCCGGGCTGATCACCATCGCCGGAGGCAAATGGACAACCTACCGCAAAATGGCCGAAGACACCATCGATACAGCCATTCCCATCGGAGCCCTTGAGCCCAGGAAGTCCCGGACACGGAACCTCAGCCTCAACGGCTGGTCCGTGGACCACGAGGGCAACGCGCCTTACGGACTTTACGGAAACAACGCCCGGTTCATCAAGCGAATCGTGGAAGTGGATCCCGAACTGGATCGGCCGATCCACGAACGTCTGCCCTACCGTTTCTCCGAAATCGTCTGGGCCGTTCGCCACGAAATGGCGGTTTTTCTGGACGACGTCCTGGCCAGAAGGACGCGGGCCCTGATCCTGGACGCCCGCGCCAGCATGGAGGCGGCCCCCGCCGTGGTCCGGGTCATGGCCAAAGAACTGGGCTACGACGAAGCATGGGAGAAAGACCAGCTTCAGCGGTATCTCCGGAGGGCGGCCACCTATCTGGTGGACTGAAACGGAGAGGCTCATGGGGTCTGTGATCCGGATGGATATTCTGAACAGTCGTCAGAATTGCGACGAACACATTCCTGTCCATGATCATGATAAGATGGTGAACAATGTTTTTTTTCTTATTGATAAAATCCTTATTTAATTGTTGAAATGCTTGACAATACTGATCAGGCCATATAAATTCGGGCTGTAAAAAAATATTAATTTTCAAAACAGGGGAAATCATTAACCATGGGTGACGACTGGAAAAACACCAGGAAAGGGGAAAATACCAGAAAGAGGATACTTCAGGCGGCAAGAACGGTTTTTTCAAACCACCCTTATCATTCGGCGAGTGTACGTATGGTCGGCAAAGCGGGGAACTTTGATCATCCGATCATCCACTATTACTTTCCGAAAAAGGCGGGGTTGTTCGACGCGGTTGTGGACGAACTTCTTGACGAGATCAAAGTGTTTGCCAATTCCTGGTACAAAGATCTGGAGACCATGTCCATCGGGAAAAGCTTTTCGGTTTTTCTCGACAGGCTGTTCGAATTTCATTTCAATTCGCCGGACCTGTTCCGGCTGATCATGCAGAACACGGCGCATGTGGAAGACTACGAAAATTTTCCTGGAGCTGAAAAGTACACGGCATTCCATGAAAATTTTCTCGAAACCTTCAAAGATAAGATCGCGTACACCGCTCCACCCGAGGATGTGCGAAGGTTCGTCTACAGCTTTACCGTGGTGGCCACCAACTATCTGGGGGCGAGTTCCACCTACGCCCAGTTCCTGGGCCTTGATCCGTCGGCTTCCGAATACTGGGCCTGGGTCAAGGAAACGCTGATGTTCATCTTTCTCCCCAGGCTTCGGAAGATCATCATTTACACCGAAGACGAGAAAAAAGACCAGGTTTGACCGGCCTAAAGCCCTCCTGGCCACCCAGGCGGGCTTTTCACAGTCTTATGGAGAACGTTTGAAAAAAAAAGGCGCCAGCATTCTTTTATATAATGAAGAAAGGCGCCTTCTTCTTTTTCTGAGGGATGACACACCGGGTCTGCCTTACGCCAACATGTGGGACCTGCCGGGCGGCCACGTGGAAGCCGGTGAAACTCCGGAAGATTGCATTGTCCGCGAAATGAGGGAAGAACTCGGCGTGGACATAGAAAATCCAGTTCTGTTCAGGATCTATGAATTCGACGACAGAACCGACCACGTGTTTTCTGCCTCATTTTCAAGGGACACCGGAGATCTGAAACTGACCGAAGGTCAGGCCCTCGGATGGTTCACCGAATCGGAAATCGAAGGCATGGAACTGGCCTTTGGTTTCAACCGTGTCACCAACGATTTTTTCGCCTCCCGCCTCCCGAAGAAGCCAGCCTGAAATAATTGCCGAGAGCCTGCTGCTGCTGTTTGACACGCCTTAATCGAATGGGTTATAGTGACCCATTGCTGTGATCGTCTCTTTATAAGCCCTGTCAACAGACCATATATTCAAGAAGAACACGTACAAACTGTCCTGTGTGACCATTACTGTGATGATCAAGGAGACTGTATGAGCGAATACCCGAAACAGGATCATGAAATCGTTCTCCTCACGGCTGGCAACAGCCGGATTTCCGGCTACATCAACGTCCTCGGGCGGAGCATCTCCGAATATCTCCAGGGCCCCGAACCGGATATCGTGATGTACGACTGCCAGATTGACGGCATCAAAGGGGTGGGAACCCTGATGATTTCCAAAAGCCAGACCTTGTGGGTCAATTCCGGTGAGAAAGCCGACACGGAAAAAATCGGAAGCTGGCAGACCTTGATGTTTCGCCTTGTCAACGGGGAAGTGGTGAAAGGCAACGTGAACATGACAGGCTACGACCGGCTGTCCGACTTCATCCAGAATGAACGAGGCCTGTACTATGAAGTTCACAACGTGGATGCCGCCGGTTATCTTTGTGAACTGCTTTATGTTTCACGGCAGCACACGGTATGGAAAATACCGGAATAAGATTGATGGCCGCCCTTGACCGTGCCCTGAAATCCAGGCCGGGTAAGGTTTTGGCCTGTTATCACAGAATTTTTCAGGAGACAGGACATGGCGGATCTGGACAAGGTGTTCAAGGTCGGAGTGGGGATGAAGGCCTCCGATGTGCATGTGGTTCCCTTTGAACCGTTCATCATGCGGCGGTTCGGCAAACTGATGAAATCGAAAAGCCCTCCCCTGTCACCGGCCATGTGCCGGAAGCTTGTCTACGAGCTTCTGGACGAGGATCAGAAAAAGAGCCTGGAAAAGAACCTCCAGCTTGATTTTTCCTATGAAATCGAAGGACTGGGCCGGTTCCGGGGAAGCGCCATGATGCACCAGCGGGGTATGAGCGCCACGTTTCGGATTATCCCGCCGGAAATTCCAACACTCCAGAGCCTGGGACTGCCCGAGGTGGTGAGAAAGGTTCTGGACAACCACCAGGGCCTGATCCTTGTCACCGGAGCCACGGGGCAGGGCAAGACCACCACCCTGGCGGCCATGGTGGACTACATCAACGAAAACCGCGCCCACCATGTGCTGACCGTCGAAGACCCGGTGGAGTTCATCCATCCTTTCAAAAAAGGCGTGGTGAACCAGCGTCAGCTCCACTACGACACCCTTTCCTACAAGAATTCCCTGAAAGCAGCCCTGAGAGAAGACCCCGACGTGATCATGATCGGCGAACTGAGGGATCTGGAAACCATCTCTCTTGCCATTTCCGCCGCCGAGACCGGTCACCTGGTCCTGGGGACCTTGTCCACCACCAACGCGCCGAAAACCGTGGACCGGATCATCGATTCCTATCCGGCCGGAGAACAGTCCCAGGTCCGGGCCGCCCTGAGCGAGATCCTGAAAGCGGTGATCACCCAGAAACTTCTTCCCGGAGCCAGCGGGGACAAGATGGTCCTGGCCACGGAAATTCTCATCGGCACGGTGCCTGTGGCCAGCATGATCCGGGATTCCAAGGTGTTCCAGATTCCCAACCTCATGCAGACCGGAAAAAACCTGGGCATGCGGATCATGGACGAATCCATCATCGAACTGTTCAAAGCCGGTGAGATCAGCGAGGAAACGGCCATTGCCAACGCCGAGAACGAATCGGCGGTCAAGGCGGGCATCGGGTACAAACCTCCCCAGAACAGCACGCCTGCCCCGGCCAAAAACCCGCGGGACATGGCAAGATAAGGAACGACGACATGGCGATCACCATCGACACCTATTTTCAGGAAGTGAAAGACAGAGGGGCCAGCGATCTCCATATGGTGGTGGGATTCCCGCCCCTTCTGAGGCTGGGAGGCCAGCTGGTGAAAACCGATCACCCGGTTTTGACGGCGGAATCCAACAGGGACATTCTCTTTGAAATGCTCAGCCCTGACAAACAGGAGTACCTGGAACAGAATCGTGACCTTGACATGGCTTACGAACTGGCCGGCGTGGCCAGGTTTAGGTGCAATTTCCTTTACCAGAGGCGGGGCATCGGCGCCGTGTTCCGCATCATCCCCAGCACCATCCTCACCCTGGAAGACCTGGGACTTTCCGAAACCCTGAAACGCATCGCCGATTTCAAGAAAGGCCTGGTTCTGGTCACCGGTCCCACGGGCAGCGGAAAATCCACCACTTTGGCCGCCATGATCGACTATGTCAACTCCACCCGGGAAGCCCATATCATCACCATCGAGGACCCCCTGGAATTTGTCCACACCAACAGGCGCTGCCTGTTTACCCAAAGGGAGATCGGAGCTCACGCCCTGAGCTTCGGCGACGCCCTCCGGGTGGCCAGCCGCGAGGACCCGGACATCATCCTGGTGGGCGAGATGCGGGACCTTGAAACCATAGCCCTGGCCCTTACCTGCGCCGAGCTGGGCATCCTGGTGTTCGGGACCCTTCACACCAATTCGGCGGCCAAGACCATCGACCGGATCATCAACGCCTTTCCCTCGGAACAGCAGGAACAGACCAGGACCATGCTTTCCGAATCCTTACGCGCCGTCATCGCCCAGCAGCTTTTGCGGACCGTGGACGGGAAGCGCTGCGCGGCCAACGAGATCCTGATCGGCTCCCCGGCCCTGGCCAGCCTGATCCGAAGTTCGAAAATCGCCCAGATCAACTCCCTGATCCAGACGGGAACAAGCCAGGGCATGCAGACCATGGACCAGCATCTGATGGAGCTGGTGTCCAAAAAAATCATCACCACGGAATCGGCTTACGAAAAGGCGATAGACAAGAACCTTTTTGCCCGAAGGTGATGCCTTTTAACCGAAAACAGGAGTCTGGGTTCAGAAACTCGCCTGGCCTGTGAAGTCGTAGCTGAGCCGTGACTGGAAAATTCTGATTCTGGACAAAAGCTCTTTCAGGTGTTTTCGCTCACCTCTATCCAGGGACCCGGGATAGATATGGTTGGATGGAGAGGCCCAGGCCGAGCCCACGGCTCTGGCCTGGCTTTTCAGGCGGAGGCCGATTAGATCAGAGAAGGTTTCTATCACGAGACCCTGGCTTTGTGCGTCCAGGATGTTCAAGCCCACAAGGGCATCCAGTCTTTCTACCGTGGAAACGCTGCGGAGTCTGTGCCTCATGGCGTAGATCCGGGCAAAGTCCACGATGGGGATCGTGGCGTTTTTGATGTTCAGCCCACCCCGCTTCGGCCCTTCCGTTTCCACGATGAATTTCCCGAAAAAGTTCAGCGGAGGCGAGTACTCGAGCAGGTTCCTGGCCAGGATCTGGAAGAAACGGTGGTTTTCCGAAACAGACGCTTCGAGATGGTTTCTCAGATCCTCCTCGTGATGGTTTTCTCCATAAACTTTTCTGAAATCGAAAAAAATCCGGAATTTCAACAGATCGACCATGTCTCCGCCGGACACCCACTGGCTGAAATAGGTTTTCCAGACCGAAAGGGGCTGGCAGTACCGGGGATTCATGGCCATGTTTTCACCCTTGCAGAACGTGTACCCCGAACTGTTCAGCCAGGTGCAGACTTTTTTCCCGAAACCGAGGAAATAGTTCCGGGTGGAAACCGCATCCTTCTCCGCTGGATCGTCGTATACGATGGCGTTGTCCTGGTCTGTTTTCAGGGTCTGTTCTTCCCGGCCCGCGCTTCCGAACACCATGAAAGAAAACGGCAACGGAGGAGGCCCCAGTTCAAGGACCGCAAGGTCAATGAAACGTAAAATGATGCTGTCACTGATCCGTGACGTGCCCTGGATCACGGCAAGGGGCGGTTCTCCCTGATGGATCAGGCCGGCTAAGGCCATAGGGACGTTCAGGCCTGCCTCGATGACACGCTCCGGCGTTCCGGCGCTTTGGATCTGTAAAACGAGATCCTGGATGGAGGTTCCATGCTCTGGGGGAGAAAGTCGGGATGTCATAAGCTGAAATTACCGGATGGAATCCGGGCTGTCAACTGGCATGGATTTAACGGTCGGCTTGCATGGCGGGCGCCTTGAATTCGCAAGATACCCCTCGCTTCATCGCTATCGGTATCGGTATCGCTATCGGGTTCGATATTCAGGACGTTTCGATAGAGATCCCGATACCGATACCGATGGCGATAGCCAATGTTATATGTGATGGACCTGGACCAAAAAATACAAGATATTGACATCCCATTTAGCAGGAATTATAAAACCAGTGTTTTTTGTCGATTTGGAACCGATGACAATGACCGATTCATAAATAAGGAATAGTTCTGTGGATATTGATTGGATGAAGTTGATTTACGCCCTGGTGGGTGGGCTGGGGATGTTTATTTACGGGATGAAGCTGATGTCCGACGGGCTCCAGAAATCCGCGGGCAACAGCCTGAAAATGATTCTGGAGAAACTCACCTCCAACCGGGTCATCGGCATGTTTGTCGGGCTCCTGGTCACAGCCATCATCCAGAGCAGTTCGGCCACCACAGTGATGGTGGTGGGATTCGTGAACGCCGGCCTTATGAACCTGATGCAGGCCCTTTCGGTGGTGTTGGGCGCCAACATCGGAACGACCATCACGGCCCAGATCATCGCGTTCAAAGTCAGTCACCTGGCCCTGCCGGCCATTGGTATCGGCGTTGTGATGCGCCTTTTCATCAAAGGGAAAAACGCCCACAACTACGGAGAGATTCTTCTGGGCTTCGGGTTTCTTTTCCTGGGCATGGAAACCATGACCAAGGGTTTTGCCCCCCTGAATCACAACGAAACGTTCAAGCACGCCTTTGTGCTGTTTTCGTCCAATCCCTTTCTGGCCGTGTTCGCCGGAACGGTGCTCACCATGATCGTCCAGAGCAGCTCGGCCACCCTGGGCATCACCATCGCTCTTGCCACCATCGGGATCATCGACTACAGGGCGGCCTGCGCCCTGGTCCTGGGTGAAAACATCGGCACAACCATCACGGCCAACCTGGCGGCCATCGGCGCCAACAAGGCGGCCCGGAGGGCGGCTTTGGGTCATCTGCTGTTCAACACTTTCGGCGTGATGTACATGATTTTTCTGCTGCCCTGGCTTATGCAACTGGTGGACTATCTGACCCCCGGAGCGGCAAACATCGTGGCCGCCGACGGCACCAGGCCCAACCTGGCCCGGCATATCGCCAACCTTCACACCATGTTCAACGTGATCAACACCCTGATCTTTCTGCCCCTTCTCCCCCTTCTGGCCAAGCTCTGTGAAAAGATCATCAAGGGCGATGATTCCCCGTCTTCTTTCAGGTTGATCTACCTGAAGGACATGCTGGTGGAAACTCCGACCCTGGCGGTGGTTCAGGCCAGGAAAGAGGTGCAGCGCATGAGCGACGATGCCCTTGCCATGCTGAAACTGGCGAAAGAAGCGTTTTTCGAACGATCCCTCGACAAGGTGAACAAGATCTACGAGCTTGAAAAGAACGTGGACATCCTCCAGAAGGAGATCTCCGATTTCCTGGTGAAGCTCTTTGAAAAAGACATCACCGAAGAAACGTCAAGGACCATCAACCGGCTTCTACAGGTTCTCCACGATATCGAAAAGCTTGGGGATTACGCGGAGAACATCGGTCGTTTCACCGAGCGGATGATCGAGGAGAAAATGGAGTTTTCCGAGAAGGCCATGGCGGAAATGGATGAGATCTTCACCGTGACCGTGCGTTTTGCGGAAAACGTTCTCACCGCCTTCAACCGCGAGAATTTTACGAAAACCTTTGATACCCAGGATGAAAACCTCATCGACCAGCTCAGGCGTCAGTTCAAGAACAACCATATTACCCGTCTCAATCACGGGGAGTGCACGGTGGACTGCGGGATTCTTTTTGTGGACATCCTGAACAACCTGGAAAAGACAGGGGACAACACGTTCAACATCGCCCAGGAGATTCTCGCGGCGTCCAAATAGATATGCCGGATTAGTTTGACTTTGTAAAGTTAATCCCCAGATATACGTATCTTGGATATTGTG
>CAZWTY010000071.1:0-23414 GCA_964637565.1 uncultured Desulforapulum sp. | reverse complement strand
CATTCACCATTCATCATTCCCGCACAACCATCACGCCCATTCCAGCCCCGCCCTCCGCGCTGAAAACCATTCGACGTTGGACGTTGAGCGTTGGGCGTTGGACGTTCACAGATTTCACAATGGTTCCAACGACCACAAATTCAAAGGATCGGACCATTCGTCGGCTTTCGTTCCGAGAAGCCGACCTACGATTGTACCATTCAACATTCATCATTTCCGAATAACCAGCTCGGCCCACTCCAACCGCGCTCTCCGCGCCGCAACCCATTCGACGTTGGATGTTGAGCGTTGGGCGTTGGACGTTCCCCTTCACAACAGCATCTCCAACTCACCCATCACCTGCCGATCCGAAAAGTGCCGCACACTCGCCGCACTCGACGGACACGCCGCCGCGCAGCTTCCGCAGCCCATACACAGCGCCTCGTTCACCACAGCAACCCTTCTTGCTTCATCGAACCCGACCGCCGAATAGGAACACGCCGCGATACAGCTCTTGCAGCCCGTACATAAATCCTCATCAATATTTGAAATTTCAGCCTGGGTCGTGACGCTGCCTTTGGACAGCAAGGCGATGGCCTCTCCGGCGGCGCCCATGGACTGGGCCACGGTGTCGGGGATATCTTTCGGGCCCTGGCAGCAACCGGCCAAAAACACGCCGGTCATGGGGGTGGCCACGGGGGCGAGTTTGGCGTGGAGTTCGTTAAACCAGCCGTCGGCGTCACGGGAAACGCCCAAAAGGCGGCCCATGTCTTCAGCGCCGGGAGACGGCTCCATGCCCACGGAGAGGATCACCATGTCCACTGGGATGCGCAGGGTCCGGCGGGTCAGGCTGTTTTCCGCCACCACGGTGAGGCGGCCCTTGTCTTTGGGATCGTCGGTCATGTCGGTGATTTCGGCCACACGGCCCCGGACGAATTTGACCCCTTCTTCCTGGACCCGGTTGTAGAACTCCTCGTAATTTTTTCCCGGAGAGCGGATGTCGATGTAGAACTCCCAGACTTCGGCCCCGGTCTTTTCATGGATCAGGTGGGCGAATTTCATGGAATACATACAGCAGACCCGTGAACAGTACTTTTTGTGGCGCTGGTCCCGGGAGCCCACGCAGTGGACGATGGCCACCCGTTCGGGGGTTTTGCCGTCTTTCATCACCAGCTTGCCCGAGGTGGGGCCGGTGGCGTTGTTCAACCGTTCGAACTCCAGGCTGGTGTAGACTTCCGGGTAACGGCCGTAACCGTAGTAACCGATGCTGCCGGGATCGAAGGCTTTGAAGCCCGTGGCCACGATGATGGCCCCGGTTTTCACGGTTTTGAATTCGGGCTGCTGGTCAAAATCGATGGCCTTGCTTTCACAGAACTTGGCGCAGACCCCGCATTTCTTTCCCTTGCCCAGGGTCAGGCAGTTGGCGGCGTCGATCACCGGCACGTTGGGCACGGCCTGGGGAAAAGGCGTGTAGATGGCGGTGCGTTTGGAAAGCCCCTCGTTGAATTCGCTAGTGATTTTCTTGGTGGGGCATTTTTCCATGCACAGGCCGCAGCCAGTGCATTTGGTCATGTCCACGTAGCGGGGTTTCATCTTCACCGTGACCTCGAAGTTGCCGATGAACCCTTCGACTTTTTCAATCTCGCTGTACGTGAAAAGCTGTATGTCGGGGTGCTGGTACACATCCACCATCTTGGGGGTCATGATGCAGGCCGCGCAGTCCAGGGTGGGAAAGGTCTTGTCGAATTTGGCCATGTGACCGCCGATGGACGGTTCCCGTTCCACCAGATAGACCTGGTATCCGGCTTGGGCCGAGGTCAGGGCCGCCTGCATGCCGGCGATGCCGCCGCCCACGATGAGGATCGACTTTTCCACCTTGACTTCCCGGGTGAGCAAAGGCTGGTGAAAGGCCACCCGGGTCACGGCGGCCGACGCCAGGGCCTTGGCTTTTTCCGTGGCTTCCGCCGAATCTTTGGTGACCCAGGACGCCTGTTCCCGCACATTGGCCATCTGGAAGTAATAGGGATTGAGACCCGCTTTGAGCAGGGCGTTCCGGAAAGTTTTTTCGTGCATCCTGGGCGAACAGGAGGCCACCACCACCCGGTTCAGACCAAGCTCCCGGATGTCGTTCACGATCATGTCCTGGCCGGGATTGGAGCACATGAACTTGTAATCCCGGGCCACGGCCACGTGGGGCAGGGTTTTCGCGTGTTCAGCCACCTCTTCCACATTGACTTTGGGGGCGATGTTCATGCCGCAGTGGCACACATAGACGCCGATTTTCGGTTTCATTCGTGAGGTCATGGCCTGTTCAACACCTTTTCTGCGGTTACGAGAAGTTTGTTCATCCCAAGTTCTTTGGGAGACAGCCCCAAGGCCAGCCCGGCAAGCTGGGTGAAATAGGTGACCGGAAGACTGGGCCCCGCGTCCTTGCTCTGGTTCTGATCCAGGTTGAACTGGCACAGGGGGCAGAGTGTGGTGACGGCTTTGGCTCCCTTCCCTTCCATCTCCCGGAGGATGCGCTGGGCCAGAACACGACAGTCTCCGGTGTAGACCACCGCGTGGGAGGCTCCGCAGCAGGCGGTTTTCGCCGAATGCTCCGTGACGCCGAAACCGATTTTTTTAAGGAAGGTTTCGAGGACTGTGGGATGATCGCCACGGTCCAGATCCTGGTGGGGCCGGGTGAGCTGGCAGCCGTAGTAGGCGGCGATGGGGATGTCCCTGAACGTGTCGCCTTTGATCTCGGGCATGGCTTCGGAGATGATCTCGAACAGATGGCGGATTTTCGGAAGAGCGGAGAGGTCAAGGTCAAACTGTTTCAGCACATGTTTCGTCTGTTCGAAAAGGTCCGGATCGTGTGCCAGGATATCCGCCGTTTTCCGCAAGGTGGCGTAACAGGCGTTGCAGCCCGTGACGATCTGGCCAAATCCCATGGATTCGGCCAGAACGAAATGACGGGCCGAAAGGACCAGGGCCCGAAGGGTGTTCTCTCCAAAGGACACGGTGGCCCCGCAGCAGTTCCAGTCGGGGATCTCAGAGAGTTCGAGGCCCAGTTTCCGGCACACCGCGTCGGTGGATTCCTTGTAGCCCGCGGAGGATGCAAAGGAACAGCCGGGGTAAAAGCAGATTTTCATGGTTTGCCCCCCTTTTTTTCCGTGAGATCGTAAAGCCGGGCAAAGGCGGACGGGTCGGCTGTCGTCTGGGGTTTCAGTTCCAGGCGGTGACGAAGCGCCATTTTTACAGCCAGGGGCGCGTTTTTCGCCGCGGCCAGGGGATGACGCAGGCCGTATCGTCCCATGAGGAAAGATTCGGTGATCCGGCCGAACTGTTTCACGGTTTTTGAAAAGGCGTCGTACATGTCCGGCATGTCTGTATTTTTCGGCACCGTGTCCTGTTCCCGGGCCTTTTCCTTGAAGGCGTACATCAGGTCGGTCACGGGGATTTCCTTGGGACACCTGACCATGCAGGCGTAGCAGGACACACAGAACCAGGGGGTGTTGGAGGTGAGGGCCTCATCATAGGCCCCTTCCCGGATCAGGGCGAACAGTTCCCGGGGGGCGTGGTCCATCCTGTCCGACAGGGGGCAGGACCCGCTGCATGTGCCGCACTGGATACAACGGTTGATGTGGTGCAGTTTGTCGATATCTGAAAAGGGGTTGTCTTTTCCATCAGGGTTCATGGCGTCATGCCTTTTTTCCGGCGGTCATGTAATCGGCGACAATGGCGTCGATTCGCTGCTTGATATAGTCCGCGATGGCCTGGGCCTTCTCGTCACTTAAAACCGGAATGCTCTGGGCCAGCTCCTCGATTCGCTCGTCGTCCATGTCGAGGGTCTTGCCCACGAGAAAGCTCTCCACCTCCCCGTCTTCGGGCAAAAGGCCGCAGCCTCCGGCAGCGCCGACAAAAGTGTCTCCCACGTAGATGGGAACCACGATTTTAAGGAGGCCGGCGTCGCAGGCGTCCACCACCGGCTCCCGGGTCTGTTCGGCTTCTCCGGCGATGTTCTGGTGGGCCGCCGAGCAGATGAACGTCTGGCCTTTGGCTATGGCCTTGATCTCCGGGCAGAGGGCGTTGGGAAACGTGTTGGTCCGGGTGATGCTGACCCCTTCGGTGTCGTAAATGGTGGGGTTCAATCCTGATCGGGCGTAGATGTCATTTTCCAGTTCAATCCATTGTTCCACGGGGAGAATGTCGGTGAGTTTCATGCAGCCTCTCTTTTCGGTTTAACCCGCAACGACGCGGGCCGTGTGCAGCGTGACAAAAACGAGCGGTGAATCAAAGGATTAGCACGCAACCTTCGGAAACTTCAAGGAAGTTTTTTATCAGGCGGTTATTTATACATGAGCCGGGAGGTAGGGATTGGAACGGCGGAAGATGATGATTCAGGTCAGGGCTCCACGATCGCTATCGGTATCGCTATCGGGATCGGGTTCGACAATCAGGAAATCGTATCTTTTCTTACCAAACAGAAAGATGCGCTATGTTCAGCCTGCCCGGTTGCCACAAGATTTTCGATAGCGATAGCGATCCCGATAGCGATAGCGAGGGGCGTGACAGGGTTCTGTCACGACGCGCGTTTCAAAGACGATTCGGCCAGGAAGATGTTTGTTTTCCGGACCTGGTCGGCGAAGGCCGTGAGCTCGGAAGACGCGGGGGCCAGACGTTTCACGTCGCACTCACTCTGGACCGAAGTCATGGACGGCACGTGGATTCCTTCGGGAAGGGCGACACCTTCCACCAGGGCCTGATGCTGGACCACCACACCTCTTTCCAGGCAGGCTTTGAACACCACGCTCCGGAATCCGATAAAACAGTTCTCGCCCACATCACAGGGACCGTGGACCACACTGCCGTGGGCCAGGGAGGCCCCTTTGCCGATCCGGACCCGGGAACCGCCCGAGGCGTGGATCACCACGCAGTCCTGGATATTGACCTCTCCTTCGATGATGATGGACTCCACGTTTCCGCAGGCACCCGGCTCGTCGGATCGGATCACCGCATTGGGCCCCACGAACACCTTTTTACCGATGACCACGTTGCCGATCACCACGGCCGACGGGTGGACAAAGGCTGTGGCATGAATTTTCGGGGTCTGGCCTGCATGGTTGGCCTGGATCATGGTGTCACCTCCTTGAAATATTTTCGGGCAAAAAAAAAACCGCCGGTTGTTTCCAAAGGAAACAATCGACGGTCCATTATTTTTTCCGCACCCTTTTCACCAGGAAAAGAGTCCGTATCAACATGTAGACATCATAAGACCCCTCGTCGAAATTTCGTGACCGGCACGCCTTTTCTCGGACAGGTTGCTAAAAATATTCCATGATTCCGGACAAATTGTCAAGCTGTTTTTCCGGCCGGAACGAAAACGGGCGATGATTCCAGACTGAACAGGATCACCCGTTCCCCGGTCACGGTGCTGATATCCGTGTGCAGACTTTTCACCTTGACACCCAGGATACTCTCCACATCGGTTTCAAGCAGGGGGCGCCCCTGTTCCAGCAAGGTGATCCGGATCCTTTTGATCAGCTCTCGGCCTTCCTTGTGGTCGTCGCCGCTGGCCAGCCTGAGTTCGGCCTGGGTCAGGACGTTCTTCAGGCGCACCAGCACCATGTCGTCGATGAGGTAGGCCTTGGTTTCCACCGGGCCCCGGCCCATGTATTCCTTTTCGAAACGGATCACCGCCTCGCAGATCTCGGCTTCCAGCTGTCCCCTGGTTTTGTTCATAAACTCTCACCTTTCATAGACTCTCCCACATCACCCCGTCATCAGCGACGGCAGAAACAGGGCGAGCTGTGGAACGAAAATCAGAAAAAGGGTGATGACCACAATGGCCAGCAGCAGGGGAAAGGCCCCCTTGAAAATCGTCCCCAGGGGCACATCCGTGGCCACACTCTGGACCACGTAGACGTTGAGGCCCACCGGCGGGGTGATCACGCCCATCTGGGTCACGAGAACGATGACCACGCCGAACCACACGGGGTCGAATCCCATGGAGGTGACCACGGGATAAAAGATCGGAACGGTCAGCATGATCAGGGCCAGGGCGTCGATAAAACAGCCGCCGATCAGGTACACGAGAATGATCAGGGCCATGACGGCGAAATGGGGAAGGTCCAGGTGACTGACCATGTCGGCGATGTCGAAGGGAAGCCGGGTCAGGGCCAGGAAATGGCCGAAGATGGTGGCCCCCGCCACGATGACGAAGATCATGGCCGATATCCGGGTGGTCTCGTCCAGGGCGGCGAGAATGCCTTTGAAAGAGATGTTCCGCTGGACCAGGGCGATGACCAGGGTGCCCATGGCTCCCACGCCGCCGGCTTCCGTGGGCGTGAAAATACCGCCGAAAAGACCGCCCATGACCAGGATGAAAAGAACCAGGGTTTCAAGGACACCGCCAAGGGCCTTGATTTTTTCCTTGAAGGTGGCCTTGGGGCCACGGGGCGCCACGGTGGGGTCCAGCACAGCCCAGGCCATCACCACCGCCATGAAAAGCAGGGTGAGGACGATACCCGGAAGGATTCCGGCCATGAACAGGCTGCCGATGCTCTGCTCGGTCATGATGCCGTAAAGGATGAACACCACGCTGGGCGGGATGAGGATTCCTAAGCTTCCCCCGGCCGCCACCACGCCGGTGGCGATGCTGTCCCGGTAGCCGTACTTCTTCATCTCCGGCAGGGTCACCGAGGCCATGGTGGCCGCCGTGGCGTTGGTGGAACCGCAGATCGAGGAAAAACCGGCGCAGGCCCCGATGGTGGCGATGGCCATGCCGCCGGGCCAGTGCCCGATCATCTTGTAGGCCACGTTGAACAGACGGGTGCTGATGCCGGCGTGAAAGGCCAGCTGACCCATGAGGATGAAAAGGGGCATCACCGTGAGGTTGTAAGAACCGAACACCTCGAACACGTCTTTCACCATCATGCTCATGGCCGCGTCCATGTTGGTGATATAGGCGAAACCCGCCACGCCCACCAGGGCCATGACAAAGCCCACGGGGATCCGGGAAAAAATCAGAACGAAAAGGGCGACGATTCCAAGGACGCCCACCAGGGTCATGGACATGGTTCACCTCCGGTTTGGCTCCCTGTCGAACCGGCGGGCGGCGTAAAGGACAAGAGGAAATGCAGGACGCAGATGATAAAAAGCACGGCGAAACTTGCCGAAATTCCAAGGATAAACGGATAATGGGGCACATGGAGGGTCATGGAACCCTCGTTGTTGGCTTTGGACGCCATGGCCAGGATGAACGAATGCCAGGCGATCAGACCGAAAAGCCCGGCCTGGATCAGATCGTTGATCCGTTCCACCCAGTTCCTGGCTTTCCCGGGCAACTGCCTGAAAATAAAATCCACGGCAATGTGGCCCCGTTCCTGGGTGGTCTGGGCCAGGGCGAAAGACACGGCCATGGCCCCGGACAATCCCACCAACTCGAAGGTCCCGGTGACGGGATGCCTGAAATACCTGAGAATCACGTCCGCGCAGGTGATGGACATCATAAAGAACACGGAAAAGGCGGCCGCCTTGTTCATGCCCCGTGACAGGGCGTGAACAAAACGGCTCACTTTGTGAAGCAGCATTATTTCTTTCCTTTGATCAGACTCTTGAGGGTGGTCACACAGGCTTTGCCGTCAATGCCTTTTTTCTTGGCATCCGCCACGTATTCATCGAGAACGGGCTCTACGGCTTTGGCCCACCGGGCGCTTTCCGCAGGAGGAAGGGTGATCACAGCGTTACCGCGACCTTTGCTGAACTCCAACCCCTCTTTGTCCGCCTTGTCCCATTCCTTGCCATGGACATCGACCCACTCGGCGCTGACCTGGGTGAAAACGGCTTTCAGGTCTTCAGGCAGGGCCGCCCATTTTTTCTTGTTCATCACCACGAACATGGCGGTGGTGTAGCCCACGTCGTTGCAGTCGGTGGTGGATTTGATCACCTCGCCCTGACGCCAGCCTTTCAAGACTTCCACAGGACCGATGGTGCCTTCGACCACGCCTTTCTGGAGTGATTCGTAGGTTTCACCCTGTTCCATGGCCACAGGCACGGCTCCCAGGGCTGAAACGACTTTGGCGCTGAGGCCTGTGGACCGGATTTTCATTTTTTTGAGATCGGTCAGGTTTTTCACCGGTTTTTTCGTGTGAAGAAGACCGGGACCGTGGGCGTGGACATAAAGGACCTGTACGTCGGAGAGTTCCTTGGGCTGCATCTTTTTATAGTAACTGTTCACCACACGTGTCGCGGTGAGGCCGTCGGGATAACCCAAAGGCAGGTCAGCGGCTTCCATCACGGGAAAACGGCCCCTGGTGTAAGCGAAACAGCTCATGCCGATATCGGAGATCCCGGTGACCACGCCGTCGTAACAGACGTTGGCCTTGGTCAGGGTTCCACCGGGGAAAACATGGATAACCACACGGCCCTTGCTCCGTTTTTCGATTTCCTTGGCCCAGCTTTCAGCGGCCTTGCACTGGCTGTGGGTGGGAGGGAAAAACACGCTGTAATTGAGCTTCACCGGTTTTTCAGCGGCAAAAGCCATGGAGGAAAAAACGGCGGCGATGGAAAGCATCGCCAGGGCGGCGCAAGTCCTTTTGAAAGGCTTCATGTCTGTTCTCCTGTATTTTCGATAAATGATAGCACGACCTGGGGTCATGCTCCCCCCCGTGGGGAAATCCATCTTCATCAAAACCATAGGTTGCCATAAAAACGCTTTTACTGTCCGGATGTCAAGTTTTTTTCCAGTATTCCACCGGGATAAGCCGGTAAGCGGGAGTGCCGTTTCCGGTCCGTTCCAGGATTCCGTACCGGACCAGGACCTCGATTCCCTCTGCCAGCTCTTCCCGGTTACCGTTCCATACGAGATCGAGTTTATCATGGGTCAGGGGCTCGCCCAGATCGGCCAGGCCGGTGCACATCAGATAGACGGACACCGTGCCTACGGGCAACCCCAGTTCAAAAATTTTCTGCTCCATGAGGGTGGTGGAATTTTGTTTTGCCATGTTCATCCTTTCAGTTGTGTTGGCCCGGTTTTTGAGATATGCAGACAGTGATTTTCATGCCCGGTTTTTTGGCTCCTGGATTCATGGAATCCACAGAGATTGTTACACTTGACCCTTAAATGCAAGCGCAAGTTTAAAAAAAATGATTGGAATTTTCGATTCGGGAATCGGCGGCCTGACCACGGTCAAGGCCCTCATGGACACGCTTGACGGGCATGACCTGATCTACTTCGGAGACACGGCCCGGACACCCTACGGTTCGAAGAGCCGGGACACGGTGGTGCGCTACGCCATCGAGAACACCGAATTCCTCCTGGCCCACGGGGCGAAAGTCATCGTCATGGCCTGCAACACCGCGTCCAGCGTGGCCACGGAGATCCTCAAGGAAAAGTACCATGTGCCCGTATTCGAGGTGATCACACCTGCGGTGGAACAGGCGGTGTCCCAGAAGAAAAAATCACGTATCGGGGTCATTGGAACACGGGGAACGATCAACAGCGGAATCTACGAACGGCTGATCCGGGAAAGGCTTCCCGAGGCCAGCGTTTTTTCCACGCCCTGCCCCCTCCTGGTGCCTCTGGTGGAAGAAGGCTGGTTCGACAAGCCGGAAACACGGATGATCGTTAAAAAATACCTGCACCCCCTCAAGGTCCGCCAAGTGGAATCCCTGATCCTGGGCTGCACCCACTACCCTCTCCTGAAATCCATCATCCAGGATAAAATCGGGCGGCGTGTGAAGATCATCGACTCGTCCGTGGCCGTGGCCGAAAAGATCCGGGAGTTTTTCTCAGCCCATCCGGATATCGACCAGACCATCGAAAAAACGGGGCGGGCCGATCTGTTCGTATCCGACATCACCGAACAGTTCGAAAAAACCGCGTCCACCATCCTGAAACGAAAGGTTTCCCTCACCCGGGTCTGATCCGAGACCCTAAAACGTCCGGCCCACGATAAACGACCCGTAGGTGAACGGCTCGTCCTGTTTCTCGTGGACTTCCGTCTCTGTCACCATGATGAGAGAGGCCCAGAACCCTTTGATTCCCATTCCGAAACCTCCGAACACATTGGCCACGAAAGGTTTCCGGTCAAGGCTCGGGCTGTCCTTGAACGTGTTCCCGTCCAGAACGATGGAATGAAGGACACAGGACGCCTCCACCCCTGCGATCAGGTTGACGATAAACGGATAGCTTTCGCTGTAGCCGATATCCGGGATAAAGCCCACCGAGGCCTTGAAAGGGGATGAGGGAAAGCGGTTGGCGCCGTTGCCGAAACGGACGATGGCCCCCGCGTTCACGTCGGTCATGAAATTCCCAAGATCGGCTCCGGAATAGACCGTCATGTCGAAACCGGTCTCTTTTCCAGACAGCATGGTCAGGCTGTCGTAGAGCTTCCATTTGTGAATGTAGCTTAAATTGATCAGAAGTTCGTCCCGCAGCTGGTGGTCCCAGCCTTGCGGATCGGCGACTCCGATCAGGTTGTGGATCCTTTTCTGGGCCCATTCCCCCTGGGCGCTTGGCCCCACAAGTCCCAAAAGGATTCCCATGCCATCGGCCCTGGTATCGTTCTGGTACTGGACGTTCATTTTTGCGGTCAGGATGCCGGCATAAGGGAAATCATCCGGGTCCGGTATGGCCGTCTTGATATTGTCCGGAGCGTACAGGGCCTGGCCGAAGGAATATGCCTTGCGCCGTTCCCGATCAGTCCCGGGCGTGAGACTCAGCCGGTCCGTCAGCCGAAACACCCGGTCCGGTTCATCGCCCGTTCCTTTCCCCTCACCCACCCAGGGTTTGGACCAGGTAAAAAAAAGCCCGTTGGTGTAAGCCTTGTCCGTGTCCACAATAAAATCGTTTTCCAGAATCATGGCGAAAGAACTGCGTTCGTCCACAGGCCGGGCGGTTTCCTGGGCATAAGACATGGACGTCATGCCCATGGACACAACCATCCACACAGCTATCTCCCAGCCGATTCTCTTTTTTCCCTTGCTCATCTTTCTTCCCTACATTCCTTTCAGGTCCGTGCGTCAATTGAAATCAGTCGTGGTCCGTCTGGACCATCAGTTCCTTTCTGTAATGGTCGAAAAGGGTGGCTTTGGAAACCATACCCGCAAATTTTTCCCCGTCCACCACAGGCATGCTGTAGAGCCCGTTCCTGTCCATGATGGCCAGCACATCGGCCACGCTGTCACCGGGCCGGACCACGGCCACGTCCGTGTCCATGATCTGTTCCACGAACACCGCGTCGTACATGATCTCCTCAAAAAGGTAGGGCCGGATATGGTCGAAGGTCACCATTCCGAGAAACCGGCCGCTATCAGGATCTTCCACCGGGAAATGGTTCCGCCGGGACTGGCTGATCACTCCGGTCAGGTCCCGCAGGGTCATTTCAGGACAGACCACGGCACAGTCCTTTTCGATCAGCTCCAGGACGCTGAGGTCGGACAACACCCTGCCGTCGGTTCCAGGCCTCAACAGCTGGCCTTTTTCAATCAGTTCCTTCATGTAGAACGAGGCCGGTTCGAAGTAGTAGCAGACGGTGGCGGAAATGGACGATACAATGATCAGAGGCAGGATGAACTCATAGCCTCCGGTGATTTCGACGATCAAAAAAATGCCTGTCAGGGGAGCCTGGAGAATGCCGCCCACCAGTCCGGCCATGCCGAGAAGAGCGTAACCGCCTTCGCCAACCCAGGTCAGGGTGGGAAAAACGGACACCAGGGCGCGGTGATACGCGAGCCCGGCAAAGCTTCCCACCACCAGGCTGGGAGCGAAAATCCCCCCGGACCCACCCCAGCCCAGGGTGAATGAGGTGGCCAGAACCTTGACCAGACAGGCGGCAAAGACGAGACCGAGCCCATGGGCGTAGGCTCCTTCGATCATCTCCCGGATCGCGTGGTACCCTTCGCCAAGGGCGTCAGGAACGACGATCCCGATCAGGCCCACGGCGCAGCCGCCCAAGGCCGCCTTGACCCAGGCCGGAAGTCCTGTTTTTCCGGCGATCTGGTGCATGTTCCGGATTCCTCGGGTCATCAGCACGGAGATCAGGGCGGCAAAAAGAGCCAGCCCAAGACAGGCCACGGTGTCCTGCCAGGACACCTGGAAACGGTGATGGCTGAAGGCAATCTGGTTTCCGGACAACAGGCGGCTGATCTGGGTTCCGGCCACGGACGCAACAGCCACGGGAACGATATGGGCCTTGGACCATTCGCCGAGAACCACCTCGAGGACAAACACGAATCCGGCGATGGGGGCGTTAAAAATCGAGGAAATGGCGCCGGCGGCCCCGCATCCCAAGAGGGTCACCCGCTGGCGTTCGTTCATGGAAAAAAAACGGGCGATGTTCGATCCGATGGCGGCTCCGCTGATCACCACGGGAGACTCGGGCCCGGCGGACCCGCCGCTGCCGATGGTCAGACTGCTGGCCACAAGCCTCGAAAACATGGCCCTGGCGCTTAACCGCCCGCCAAGCCTTGAGACGGAATAGATCACCTCGGGCACGCCGTGCCCTCCCTTTTCCCGGACCACCCGGGTCAGGAAAAGAACGGAAAGGGCCGCGCCGGCTCCGGGAATCACGAACGACCACGCACAGGTCCTGTAAGGTTTAAGGACGTCGAACAGAAAGATCAGGCTTAGGTTCAGGAGATAGGCCGCAAAACCCCCGGCCAGCCCCACGACCATGCCGCTCACGATCAGGAGAAGGCGGTCGTCGGCCCGGAACAGGGTCCAGGTCCCGGGGATGCGCCATGAGAAGAAACGCTTCATCGATCAGCCTTTTTCAAGCCGGGATTCCAGGGCCTCTATGGCGCTGAAGAACTGATCGGCCGTTGGCCGGCTGTTCAGAAGGGTGATGAATGCCTCGTCCCTGAGGCAGAACGAGATGCGCGACAACAGGAACAGATGGCTTTTCACCGAAGGACAGACCATGAGGAACAGCACGGTCACCGGTTTTTTATCAATGGAGTTGAAATCCACGGGACTGTCCAGCAGGCAGGCGGTGATCATGGCTTCCCGCCCGTTTCCGGGAAGGGGGTTCCGGGGATGGGGGATGGCCACCCCTTTTCCGATACCGGTGGAGGTGAGGCGTTCCCGTTCCATGAGTTTTTCGAACAGCATGTCCTGTTCGGAACCGGATAGCGCGGGGACAAGGGTCACAGCCTTTTTCAGGACATCTTCCACGGATTGTCCATCCAATCCAAGATGAAAACCTCCCCTGGCAAGGGCGGAAAGAAGGGATCCCGCATCTTCCTTTTCAGGGTCGGCGTCAGCCTGGCCGGCCGCCTGGGGTTCCGCCAGATTGAAGCGGATGTGGTGTTTCCGGGCCCATGCGTCCAGGACATCCTTTTGAAAATCACAGAGCCGGTCCGTTTTTCTGACGGGAATCCGCCCCTGTCGTATCCATCGTTCAAGGGTATCTCTTGGCAGCTGAAGACAGCGGGCCAGTGCTTCAAGTTCCAGCTTCATTTCAGACCTCTGGCCTGTGGTTGCGTTTCAGAGATCACGGGGCTATTCCCGCACCTTTGTTTTCAGTTCCTCAATTTCCCGGGCAAGGGAGTCGGCCCGCTGTTCCGCCAGGGCCAGCCTGTCCTTTAGATATTTGATCCTCAAGAGGGATTTTACCCTGGCCAGGATCTCGTCCCTCGAAAAAGGCTTCATCAGGTACTCATCGGCCCCTGCCCTGAACCCTTCCACCATGTCACGGGTGTCCACCTCCATGCCGGTGACCAGCATGAAAATCAAATCCTTGAAAGCGGGATCGGATTTGATCCGCCGGCAGAATTCAAGACCGTTCATACCCGGAAGAATCACATCGCAGATAATGAGATCCGGGTTGAAGACAATAGCTGTCTCAAATCCCTCTTCCGCGCTCAGGGCCGTTCTGAACGTGTATCCCGTGTCATCAAAAAACTGTTCGTAAATTGAAACAAGCTCGGTATCGTCGTCGATGTAGAGAATTTTCACCTGGTTGTCGCTGACGTCTGGTTCCATTGCTATCCTTCCACGTAATTTTTTTTCCACCATTCATCCCAGCTTGTCTCTGCGATACTTTCCGCGATGCGCTTCCCCGTATCGGTGGTCAGCCTCGCGGTCACGATGGGCAGCCAGTCCTCAGGACCTCTCCGGCCCGTATCGGACAATGTTTTCAGCTCAAGGATGAACGAAAGCTGGTCCGCGTCCCTGGCCAGCCGGGCCTCCCTGGTCTTTGCCTCGTTGAATTCCTCGATCAGGTCCCGGATGGCGTCTCCGAAAGGAAGGTCGCGGACAAGGTCCGCGACGGCCTTTTTCTCATCGGCATGAACGTATTTTTTCTGAACATAATTGAGATCCCCTGTCCTCGATTCGGGCAGATCGTGGACAAGGCACATGCCCACCAGCTTCATGGCGTCGATTCCCGGTTCCATCCGGGCCATGACAAAGGCGATGAAACTGATCATGAACGAATGTTCGGCCACAGACTCCCTGCCAGACCCCAGAAAATGATAACCGGACCGGGGGATTTCCTTGAGAATTTTCGCTTCGAAAAGAAGATTCGAAATATGTTTCACCGCATGCCCTCCCGCAGTCAGGTTCCCAAAAACATCCGGAAGACGGCCCGGATGCCCGATTTTATGGATTGTAACGTCCCGTCAACCCTGAGGTCCTCTCTGTTTAGTCGAAGACGGATGATTTTGCAAGTGCTGTGTCACAGAACACTCACGCCAGTGCTCTTTGCCGCCGTGAAAGGCGAATTCCTTAGAATCCCATTGAAAACCTTGACAAATCAACAAAGTACAGGTTATAGATTTGTCGATTATCATTGCCTGATTTTTTCCACAATAACCAAACACGACTGGGGCGTCTGATGAACAAGAAAATCAAAGCATCTGTGTTAGTCATTTTAAGCATATGGACCCTTACCCTCATCTTTTCCCACGCATCGGCCGAATCAACCAAAAGCCCTGGAAACGGTTCTCCAAAAGTTGACAGTGAATCCGGCGTCTACTACACGGTCAAAAAGGGCGACACCCTCTGGGATCTTTCCAAACGTTTCAACAACAACGCCTGGAAATGGCCCGGCATGTGGAGTGACAACCAGCCCATGACCAACCCCCACCTGATCTATCCCGGCCAGAAAATCAAACTGTTCTACAGGAACGACATGGACCGCCTGAAAAAGATCCATGCCGACGCCCTGACCGGTCCGGGCAAATCCGCGGGAGCCGTCGACCCCGTGAAAATGACGGGGGGACTCGACACCGCGACGGACAGCAGCTCCGGTCTCGCCCTTCCCCACTACCACTACGCCAAGATCGCCGACGTGGGGTTCATGAAAGACGAACCGGCTGAAGCCCATGGTTACATCTTCAAGGTAAAGGGCCCGGATCACCTGATGATCAACAAGGGAGACGAGGTGTTCATCAAGGACATGAACGACAAATCCCTGGTTCCCGGAGCCAAATATTACTGTTACCAGATCATCACCCCTGCCAAGATCAAAAAAGCCGTCAAGGAAGGGAAAAAGCTGAGCAAACTCGAACGGAAAACGAAAAAGACCGAGGTGGGCAACCAGCATTACCTCACCGGCGTCATCCAGATCACCAAGCTCGAATCAGGATACGCCCTGGGCACCGTCATCCAGTCCTACCGCCCCATCGCCCTCAAGGACTACCTGATCCCCTTTACCCTGAGATCCCCGGACATCGCCCTCACCCCCAGTGTTGAAGGTCTCAAGGGAGCCGTCATCGCATCGGAAGAAGGGGAAAGCCTTTTCGCCGACGACAAGATCGCCTTTATCGACAAAGGCAGCAAAGATGGCGTGAAACCCGGCCAGATGTACAACATCTTCTACCCCGAGGAAAAGGATTCCAGCGAACTGTTCGGTGGCAAAAAGCTCTTCGTCCCCGTGGACTTCGCCTCGTTCATCGTGCTCCTCACCGAAGAGAACATGTCCACCGTGCTGATCACCAGCGCGTACCAGGGCGTGTCCGCCGGTGACGAGTGGCATTACCCGGAAAAATAAAAACTCCGATCCATAAAAACAAAAAAACCGGCGGGCGAAAAGCCCCCGGTTTTTTTATTTCACAATTCAAAAAAATGGAGTCATCCTCCATTGGATGTTGATGGCTTCGTAAAAAGTCCGATTTCTGCGTTGCGCTTCATCCCTCGTCACTGCGGCGTACCCTAAGTACGCCTCATTCCTCGGGATTCGCGACGCCTTGAACTCGAACTTTTGTACTTTGCCATCCATTGATGACTTTTTACGAGTTCATCGATGTTGGACGTTGGGCGTTGGATGTTCAACGTTCGGCAGTTATCCATTCGGAACGGCTTTACATCAACCACCCCCGTACAGCCTCTACAGCATCTCCCCCCGTGTTCCGGGTTCCACGGGCATGACCCTGACGACCTCGCTTCCATGGCCCGATTTCACCCGAACCTGGGATTCCTGGTCCCGGTCAACCTTGGTGTAACCCAGGCAGATGGATGCGGCGAGCCGGACGTCTTCAGGGCCCGCATGAACCGGAACGAGCACCGCCGGACTTCCCATGCCCACCGCGTCGACTTCCAGGTACCTGTCGTCTTTCAGGGCAAGGATACTCTGGTTGTCCCCCCGTGTCCTGCCCACAACGATCTTCACTGTGTCGCTCAAACGGATATGCCGGCCGAACTTCAGGAGGTGGATGTCACTGGTCACCAGCCTGTCTTCATGGTCGAACAGGTCTTTCAGCCGTCTTGAAAAATTTGTGTCGGTCAGCAGACAGCCCCCTGCCGGAGATGGGTAGTTCGTAATTCCAAGGTTTTTTGCCAGTTCAATCTGGGGCTTACGGGATCGTCCGGAAAAATCCATCAACTCCCTGCGGCGGACCAGGCCGGCCTTTTCCACGTCCGTTTCAGGAAGGGCTCTGGCACTCAAGGGTCTCAGGATCTTTCCGTCATAACCCGACTGTTTTTCCACATAGCGAAGCGCCTGTTTGGTCTGGGAAAGAGGCCGCTGGCCCAGCACTTCACCGCTGAACAGAAAATCCCAGCCCCCTTCGTCCATCATCTGGCCGGCCAGCCGGAACATCAGGCTGTGGCAGTCCCGGCAGGGGTTCATGTTTTTCCCATAACCCAGCTTGGGATTCCTCAGCATATCCATGTAGATGTCGGTGATATCCCGGCGTATCAGGGGAATACCCGTCTGCCGGGAGGCTTTTTCGGCTTTGTCTCCGTTGAAGAACGGGGTTTCGAAACTGACCCAGGTCACCTCGACGCCCTGATTTTTCAGGATCATTCCCGAAAGTATGCTGTCAAGCCCTCCGGAGCACAGTCCAAGGGCCCTTACCTTTTGATTGTCCATGATTTTCCTTTGATTGTTCCTTGAAAAAAAGACACCGGATTCAGTTCAGAACGCCTCCGGTTTTCGGGGGTTTCCTGGTTTCAACGCGATGTTGGGGGATTTGTCCGGTTTTCCCATGAGGATCTTCACGTAGTCCACAATCAGGGCGGAGCTCATTTCAGTCCGGCTCATCGTGTTCACATACCCGGCCACATCGGAACCGCCGGGAAGGGTCTTGGGGCATGACGATTCGCCGGCGCATTTGCTTCGCAACGACTGGACCAGACATTCCACCTTTTTTTTCATTTCTTCGGTGGGAAGGTTCTTGAAGGTGTGGCAGACCTGGGACAATTCATCAGGAGCCGGGAATCCTTTCCGGCTCTCGAGCTGCATGAGGTTCCTGACCTCGCCGGCATAATCGGCCATGCCTTTTTTCATGTGGGCTTTCCGCACGATATTCTTTCCCGCCCAGCCGGCCCTGATCCACTTGAACACCCCACAGCGAAAGCCTGTTTTCCCGTTTTTCTTGTCTTCCATGGTCACGGTGACGGAATAGCTGTCGTAAAGATAGGACTTGACCCATCCCAGGCCGCTCATGGTCAGTCCCTGCTCGCCGGAATAGAAGTAATCCATATCGTCCTCGTTTCCGATGATGAACCCTTTTCTCCCCACGTCCGACACGTCTTTCTGCTTCATGACGGAAACAAGGACGTTCTGTCCCTTGTAGGTCATCAGGATCATCGTCCGGTATGAATCGTAGCCGTAGTAGGCTCCGGTGCTGGGGTCCGGGGTGTTCTGCATGTAATAAAGCCCCCGGATCACCAGGGGCTTGCCATCGTTTTCAGGTTTCTGCCAAAAAGAAGCCGGGACCGACGACGGATTGCCGTTCTGGGCCCTCCAGTTGGACAGGCGGATCACCGAAGGCATCACGGCGCAGGAAGGGATATCGGGGTTGTAGCAGTACTTCACCAGCTTCGCGAGGGAGCCGTCGGATTCGAACCCTCCGTAAGCGTAAGTGGATTTTTCCATGCCTGAAATCTGGACCTCGGGCTCCGCCTTGAACTGTTCAGACCCCACATAATCCAGGATGGAGACGATTTTTCCAGGTTCAAAAACCAGCCGGTCGTTCAGGGTGATCTGGAGCAGATGGTCGAAACCGGTCAGGTGGGCGGCAGAAGCGGAGACCGCCGTGACCGTGAAAAGAAAAAGCGACAGGATAGCGATAAAAAACGTGTGTTTCTTCATAACCGTAACAGGGGATCCCGCCATGGACGTCTCAAGGAAGAATCATAACCTCGTCTTTGTTCATCCCTTTCCGGGATGCACGATTCATCACCGGTCACATCATGCCCGCGATCAGTCCGAGAAGCACGGCAACCTTTTTTTCAAAGAAAGACAGACGTCATTTTCCCCGAAAAACAATGGGACCAGTGTACATCATTATCCTTTATAAATCAATACGGTGATTGTCCGGCAGGCTGGCAACCCATTTCCACCCCTCACAGCATTCCCTTTTTCACGATGGCAATCAGAAGCCAGATCCCGAAAACGGCCGCCACGGAAAAACCGATCATGCCCACCAGGGAAACCCCGTAAAACAGGGGCGGAGTCTCGAACGCCAGAAGAAGGGCCGACCCGATGATCAGGGAGCCGGTGATCACGGCGGAAGACAGCCGGTTGCTCACCTGGTCGTTGGACCTGAGAAACACGTCGAGATCTTTGATCTCGATTCCGACGCTCAAGCGGTTTTGCCGGGCCAGGCGGGTAAGCCCCAGAATCTCCCGGGGAAGGTCCTGGGCCACGGTCACGCTGTCCGACAGGGCGGCGAACAGGTCTCGGGCGATTTTTTTCGGGTTGTACCGGGACAGCTTGGCCCGGCGGACAAAAGGTTCAGCGTGGGCGACCATGTCGAATTCCGGATCGAGAAGCCGGGCGATGCCTTCCACGGCGGCAAAAGCTTTCATCATCAGAAAGATCACCGGCGGGACCCGGACCCTGTTCCGGGTGGCGATATCGAGAAAATCCTGGAGCAGGCGGCCCACGTCCAGATCTTTCAGGGATTTGAACAGATGCCTGGACATGAAGTCGTCGATCTCTTTCTCGAAAAGGCGGATATCGGGTTCCTCGTCGTACTCTCCAAGCTCCAGAAGAAGGCGGGCGCTGCGTTCCGAATCCCTTCGGGCCACGCTTTCCAGTATGTCCACGAAAAGATCGCGCCGTCTTTTGTCCACACACCCTGTCATGCCGAAATCAATGGGACAGATCACGTTGCCAGGAAGCACGAAGATATTTCCCGGATGGGGGTCGGCATGGAAGAACCCGAACTCGAACACCTGCCGCATGATAAAATCCGCCCCCCGCCGGGTGATGACCTTGAGGTTCAACCCCTCTTGCAACAACCTGGTTGTTTCGGACACCTTGATGCCGTCCACGTGCTCCATGGTGAGTACCCGGGTTCCGGAATAATCGGAATACACTTTGGGCACATAGATGGTCCGGTCCTTGATAAACTGGGCCGAAACCCGTTCCATGTTGGCGGCCTCGATGCTGTAGTCCAGTTCACGGGAAAGGGTCCGGGTGAATTCCTCCACCACCTGGACCGGCCGGTGAAGGGCGGCCTCCTCCACATGCCGTTCCGCCAGGGTGGCCAGGTGAAGAAGGATCTCCAGGTCGATCTCAATGGCCCTTCTGACCCGGGGCCTCTGAATTTTCACGGCCACCACGTCGCCGTCCTTGAGCACCGCCTTGTGAACCTGGCCGATGGAAGCGGACGCCAGGGGGACGGGGTCGAATTCAGAAAAAAGGGATTCAAGGGAATCTCCCAGCTCATTTTCCACGATCCGCCTTGCGTCATCGAAAGAAAAAGGGGGCACCTCGTCCTGGAGTTTTTCGAATTCCCGGATCACGTCGGCCGGAATGATGTCGGGCCTTGTGGAAAGGATCTGGGCGAACTTGATGAACGTGGGCCCCAGTTCCTCGAAAAGAAGGCGCAGCCGTTCGGCCCGGGTCAGTTTTTCCACGTTTTCCCTGCGCTGGCGCGAAATCATCTGGAGACCGATTTCAAGATACTGGTCGATCTTCAGCCGGTCCACCAGATCGCCGAACCCGTATCGGAATAAAATGGCGAGAATCTGGCGGTAACGGTTGAAGTGGCGGTAGGTTCGCCCCAGGACCCCTATTTTCCGTATGCTCAACATGGGCTATCGGCCAGCGGATTTCTTGAGTTCTTCCAGCTCTTGTTTCAGGGCGTCCAGCTCTTTTTTGCTGGCGATATCGGCTTTGTCCATGTACTCGGTGATCCCGTCACGGATTTTCTTCTCCACGTCCTTTTTCGCGTCTTCGTATTTCTTGACCATGTCGTCGAAGAATTTACGGCCTTCCTCTTCGCTCATCTTGGTCTTGTCGACGAATTCTTTGGTCAGTTCCTCGATTTCGGCCTGGGTTTTCATGGCAAGGCCCACTCCGATCATCATGGCTTTTTTCATGAATTCAAAGGGCATCGCAACACTCCTTTCGTTAATGGTTCATTATTATTTACAAATGTACGTCTTTTGGCTCTATGGGACAGATATGTGGCAACAGATGTAAGGCGTCTTCAGCCTTGAGTTGAAAGCATTTTAGGTGGAACAGGCGTGCAAAGTAAAGAAAAAAAAGGGACGGGCATAAAGCCCGTCCCTCGAAGTTTCCTTGAAGACAAGAAAGAACTATTTGGTTCCGAACGCGTCTTCGCTGATCTCGACCACCGCGCCATTCATGTTTTTGATGGCGTTCAGGCGGCCTTCGGTGATGAACAGGGTGTTGTTCACGAAGAATTCGCAGGTCTTGATCTGGCCTTCGTAAAACGCGCTGTCCTTTCCTTTGGCTTTGGAAAGAGCTTCGGAAGCCACGGCGGCTCTCCAGAGAAGCATCCAGGCCATGGTGAGATCGCCGGTTGCCGTCAACAGGGGATGGCTCTGGGCGAAAGCGTTGAGCACCTTGTCACCCATGGCGGCTTTGGCGATTTCGCCCACCACTTCGGTGTACAGGGTGTAGGTTTTCTCAGCCTTGGCAGCCATAGCTTCGAGACCCTGGATGCCCTTGGCTTTGTCGATGGCTTCCTTGATCCGGCCCAGGAAACCCATGAAGGGCTTGCCTTTGTTCATGCCGATTTTGCGGCCCAGGAGGTCCATGCTCTGGATGCCGTTGGTGCCTTCGTAGATCTGGAAAATCCGGCTGTCCCTGAGGAGCTGTTCCACGGGGAAGTCTTTGCAGAAACCGTAACCGCCGTAAACCTGAACGCCGTGACTGCACACTTCGTTGGCTTTGTCGGTGATGTAGCCTTTGATGATCGGGGTCAGGATTTCGAGAAGTTCGCTGTACTCGGCTTTTTCAGCAGGGTCTTTGGCCAGTTTCACTCGGTCGTGACACATGCCGGAAAAGTAGATCAGGCTTCTCATGCCTTCCACCATGGATTTCATTTCAAGGAGCTGACGGCGCACGTCGGGATGCTGGATGATGGGAACTCCGCCTTCCTGGGGTTTCAGCATGTTGGCGCCCTGGATACGTTCACGGGCATAGGCCAAAGCGTGCATGTAGGAGGTGGTGGCCACGGCGAAGCCCTGGAGACCGACCAGCTGACGGGCGTCATTCATCATGATGAACATGGAGCGCATGCCTTTGTTTTCTTCGCCAAGGAGCGTTCCGATGCATTTGCCGGCGCCGCCCAGGGTAAGGGAGCAGGTGGCGCTGCCGTTGATGCCCATTTTGTGTTCGATACCGGTGCAGACCACGTCGTTGAACTCGCCGAGGCTTCCGTCAGGATTCACTCTGAACTTGGGAACGAGGAACAGGGAGATCCCCCGGGTTCCTGCGGGTGCGCCTTTGATACGGGCCAGAACAGGGTGGACGATATTTTCCGTCATGTTCTGCTCACCGCCGGAGATGAAGATCTTGTTGCCCACGATGCTGTAGGTGCCGTCGGCATTTTTTTCAGCGACGGTTTCAAGGGCTCCAACGTCGGAACCGGCGCAGGCTTCGGTCAAAAGCATGGTGCCGGCCCATTTACCGGAATACAGGTTTTTGAGGTAGAGTTTCTTCTGTTCGTCGTTGCCGATTTCCTCGATCATCTTGGCCGCGCCGTGGGTCAGGCCGTGGTACAACATGAACGCCACGTTGGCGCCCTGGAAATATTCGCTGGCCGCAAGGGCCACGGTCTTGGGCATTCCGCCGCCGCCCCATTTGGGATCGTCGCTCATGCCCAGCCATTCACCTTCCATGAAAAGGTCCCAGGGGCGTTTGAAGCATTCGGGCAGGGTCACCTGCCCGCCTTCGAACACACAGCCGGCGTCGCTGGGCTGCTGGGTCGGCATGATTTCCTTGATGGCCAGGGAGCGGGCTTCGGACACGATCATGTCCACGGTCTTGCGGTTGAAATCGGCGAACAGGTCGTTTTCGGTCAGCTGGGTCACGTTGAGCTGTTCATGAAGAACAAAATCCACGTCTCTGCGGTCTGCGATGGGTTGTGCCATAATTTTCAATTCCTTTTTCGTTAAAAATTAATCCTGTGTGTATGTCTAATATGCTTTAAACTCTATTGTTATCCCTTCAAATCACCTTTTAAAAAAAACTGTATATACTAAAATATACGGCTGGGCTTGTCAAGGCTGTGGAAAAACCTGCCAGGGCCATCGCATGTATCATCGGCATGGATCTTAACCATCGCTATCGGTATCGAAATGTTCTGACGATCGAACCCGATAGCGATACCGATGCCGATCAACCGGAAACCATGCCCGCGAAAGAGGTAACCCTCGATTTGCATAGGGGTCTTAGCCCATGCCGGACTGGATTTTGGGTCGGCTGTGGATTTCGAATGGTTTCGTATTGCCAAATTCTGAAGATGTTTCAATCACTCCGTGATATCGGAGGCCGCCCGGAATGACAAGGTTGGGAGATGTGGCTCAACATGACATGTCGGTAAAACTTACATGCGATCGTCCTGAAAAACCTGCGAAAATCCCTGGGGGAGCCCTTGCGGGGAGGGAATTGGGGGAAGGGAGCCTGGGCTTTAAAAAAAAGGCCTCGCCCTGTCCTGGGCCGACATGTTTTTCAGATTCCCGTCGTCGGCTTCAGCACCTACGGAGAGGCCTTCATCGGCCACATGAACCGGGCTGGTTT
>CAZWTY010000070.1:0-23456 GCA_964637565.1 uncultured Desulforapulum sp. | reverse complement strand
GCCGGAAACATGGCACACCGGCTGATCGTTCAGGGTGGTGTGGGTGAAGTCCGATATTGATATATCCTCATCTTTGATCCTGGTAAGGTTCATGCGCAACGAACCTTGCATCACCCGGATTCACACCCCCTCTGTTAACGAGGGATATCATGGATTATGTCTTCAATTCCGGGAGAAAGATAAACATCCCTTTTGGACCCGATGAGTTCCAGCGCCCCTTGTCGGCTGAAGCCTTTTTTCATCATCAGATATCTGGCCACGATGCATACGGAGCGGGATCGTCCCGCATGGCAGTGGACCAGGATTCTCTCGCCGTGAGTTACCACCTCGTCAATGAATGTAACGGCATCGTCGCACAACCGCAGATCGTTTCCGGCCCCGTCCACCAATGGGATGCAGACCACATCCAGGCTTTCGTGGTCTTCATCACAGCAGTTCTCCTTCAGGCAAAGAACAGCCTCAACGTCGCGGGATGATACATTTCTCGCATCGAGAAAGTTGCCGATGGCAATGTGGTCGGTGATCCAGTCCATGGTTTTATGAAGTCAGGCTTTGTTTTCCCCTTCGGCCTTTTTTCGTTTGACCTTGATGAAGTTCACAGGCGGAAGGTGGAGCGGAGGAAAACCGGATCGCCGGACCGTGTCGGCCACGGCTTCCCGGAGATAGGGGAACATGATGGCCGGGCAGTTGATGTCTTTGAACTGATCCAGAGTTTTCAAGTCAATGTCTTCATCGAATTCAAACATACCGCTGACTGCGACGTCAAAGGCGAAGGGGAGGTTTTCGCCTTCGGTGACACCGGGGGTCGATACCCGGAGTTCAACGGAAAGTGTTTTTTCCCCTTCGGCGTAGTGATGAGCAAGGGACATTTTGTAGGACATCCCGGCGGATTCCCCATCGGGGTCAAAGGCTTTGTTCCGGTGGAAAACCATGGAATCAAGGTCAATGGTCTTAATATGCATAGGCATGAATGGGTTGTCCTTTCGAAACGGCGTTGCACGAGTCGTCGGCAAGACGGTACAATTTTTTTGCTTTTTCAAGACTGATCACATTGCTGCGCTTCGGGTCGTAGTCGAGACGTCCCGATTCGATGGTTTCCTCAACTTGAGTTTTGTCAGTCTTTCGGGGTGTTATGCCCACAGAAACATCGCTTTCAAGTGCTTCGGAAATGGCCACAAGACGTTTGATGGTGATGTTCGATCCCTGATTGAGAAGGCTGGACACGGCGGCTTTGGACACGCCAAGCCTTTCCGCCAGTTCTTTTCTCGTGACCTGTTTTCTGTTCATCTGTTCGATGATGGTTTCCGTAATATCCAGTGAAAGCCGTTCAAGCTTGAATTCAAAGGTGTCTTTGACGTTGTTGTATTCTTTGCCCCAATCCATACCGCCCGTGAGGCCTTCATTTTCTGTTTTATTCATAATTCCCATTCCTTGAATGACGACACTTTCATCTGCCTTTGGCAAATGGCCCTACGCCGTCAAGCACGTCATGCTTTCATTTATACAACGCGCCTGACGTGATCGAGGTAGTCTTTCCTCATTTTTTCAGCAAGTTCGATATCCCTTTGCCGCATTTTATCGCTTTTCTTGACGATCCCGTGGGTAAGAACGATCAGCTTGCCCACGGTCAGAAAACAGAAAATCCGCATCTGGCCGATCTTGACAGCGCATATGCCGTTTCGTTCATTCTTGAATTTCTCTTCATTTTTATGGGGGCCGCATTCGCTGAGTCTTTTAAGGTTCGCCATGATTTTCCGCTGGTTTTCAGGGATCATCTCCTTATAAAACTCTTCGAACTTCGACTTTCCGTTCACAAGAAGTGTGCTGACGGTCCAGGTGTTTTTGATGACGACTTTTTCAGTGATGACCATCGATGATTTCCATGATTCAGCCTCCAGTTAACCTGTAACTTAACTCCTGACTTTGAATTTTGCAAGTGGAGATTGTAAATTTTTTTCATTGATTGAAGCCTTTCATTCAGACTTGTTCCATTTTCAATCCTGTGTCAAGAACGGAATCGATCCTGAAGGTTTTGGCTGTTCCGTCAAGGCGGTCGAACAGAGCGTCGGCAAGGGGTGTGGTGAAGGCGGCCTCCAGTTTTTTTGCGATGCCTCTGCCGCCGAACTGAAGGATATCGTCATGAAGGCAGAGTTCCTGAAGATCACTCCAGGCTTTTTTTGAAAAAGAGACCCTGACGCCGGTGTTTTCTTCCGTCCGTTCCAGGATCTGGCGGATCATTTTGGCCAGAATGCCTTCGGCCATGTTTTTCCGTATGAAATCGAACACGAAGATGTTTTCCTTGCCGATGCGGCCCAGCAGTTCAGGACGGCCCAGCACGTTCACGAAATGGGTTTCCACCGCATTCCTCACGCCATTTTCCAGACGATCAAAGGGGGTTGAAAGGGTATAGGGGCCGTTGCCGGAGCCGTTGTTCATGCCCAGGTTGCTTGAAAAGATGACCACCGTTTCCGAAAAGTTCACGGTTCTACCCTGGCCGTCCGACAACCGGCCATCGTCGAGAATGGCCAGGAATTTATCAAGGATTCTCGGATGGGCTTTTTCAATCTCGTCCAGGAGGATCACACTGAAGGGCTTTTCCCACACCGCGCCGGTTAGTTCACCGCCTGATTCGTGACCCACATAACCCGGTGGCGAGCCGATCAGGCGGGCATCGCTGTGGGCGTCGGCGAATTCGGCACAGTCAAAGCGAAGAATGGCGTTTTCGTTCCCGAAAATCAGTTCGGCGATGGTTTTGGCCAGTTCGGTTTTGCCTGTTCCCGTGGGGCCGGAAAGCCAGAGCACCAGTCGGGGGGCCTGGGACGACTTGGAATGAGCGCCGCTCAGGTTCAGGGCGGCCCGTTTCAGGGCCTGGATGGTGGGGGCAACCACATGGTTCTGGCCTTTCACCCGTTTTCGGATCAGGTCTTCGGCTTTGCGGAGTGCGGCCCTCAGATTTTCCCCGGCCCAGGGACTGTCGGCCACGCCGATGCGGACGCCACGGGCGATGTGTTCGATGTCCGCAAGGGCCGCGTTTTTTTTGCAGCACAGATCCACAACGGTGTTCAGTTCGGTGAGAAGCATGTTTTCACTGACGGCGGCGAGTTTTTCCACAGCTTCCTTGGATTTCAGACGCTCGGGCATCATGGATGCAGCGCTTTCCGCAAACGCCGCGCGCTCATCGCGTCCGGCCTGGCCGATCTGGATCTGGCGGATCAGGGGATTGGCGGTCAAAAGTGTGGGAACGCGGCAGGTGTTTCTGAATTTGAGTACGGTGGTAAGGATGTTTTTCCCCGACGGCGTTTTCAGAATCTGGTCGCTCAGGCGGCTGATCACCTGGAGTAGCTGGATTTTTCCGGATGGGGATTCAAACAGAAAATCCCCATCCTCCACCAGGAGCAGCGTCGCCATGTCCGATTGAACGGGCAGGCTTCCCAGAAGATCCTCCAGGGTTCTTACGGATGTTTTGCCTTGCCCCAGGTTCAGCCACGGCACGTCCGCTCCTTTTAAATGACGCACTTCGCTTGACAGGGAATCGTAAACGATGACCGAATCGAATGGCCCGCCCACGGTTAAGGCCACGGCGGAGTTCAGGCTGCGGACGTGGCCTTTCACCATAAACCGGTCGGATATTCTGCCCCCGGCGAGAATCTGGACGGAACTTACTTCCGAGGCGAGGATCATGCTTTCCAAAAAGGCGTGTTCGATGGTCATGCTAAATCTTCCTTTCCATGGTTTTTTTCTGTTCCGCGTATCTGTCGTTTTTGGTGACTTTAAGGCCCAGGGTCGATGCAGGAACAACGGGGTGTTCCAGATCCGCCTTGGTCAGGTCCACGGTGATGCCGGAGTTTTTGAGGGATGAAAAAGCGTCCTCCAGCCTGTGGCACACGGCGTTGTTGAATTCGATATCCCGTGCTTTTTCGTAAGATGTTTCGAGGTCGTTGTCACGGATGGGGATCACGTCGGTGTGGCCATTCGGCTCCATGGCGAACAACACGTTCAGGCCCTTGAAACCGGGGAGTGTGAAAGCCATGATTTTTCTCTGGTTTTTCTCCTCGTCAAAACCGATGTCGATTACCCCGTCTTCCACGATCATGCCGCATTCGGCCATGGCGGCCCGTGTCTGTGCAAAGACGTAAGCCTGCTTCATGGCTTTTCGGCTTTGTTCGTGGAGATCGGCATGGCTTCGGACAAGGGTGGTGGTTAGTTCGCCGTGACCGGCTGCGGCCTGTTCCAGGGCCGTTAAGATAAAATGCCATGTTTCGGCAAGCTCCGGCGGAATGTAGTCCGGGGCTTTTTCAAGAAGCTGCCTTGCCTGTTCACGGGAATCCCTTATTGACGCGGCGCGAAGAAGGCGGTTGAAGAAATCCGTGTTTTCCGCCGTGGCCAGGCCGGTTCGTATACGGGCAAGGCAAAGGGCCAGGTCCATGGGCAGATCGTCCTCGCAAAAACCGCTTTTTGTTAAGGCGGGTTTCATCCGGGATTCAAACATGCGCAGCGCCTGTTCGTCATGGGCCGTGTACCAGTCCTCCACCTTTTTCCCGGCGGTGACCATGTCGTAAGGAAGGGCTGCATCACGGACGCTTTGGGCCAGCCGGTCGTTGCAGAGGCCGATGCGGGTGAGGCGGTCGATTTCAGAACGCAGCCTGGAAACGGAGTTGGAGATGGACAGGTTCACGGCCTCGATGTCTTCGTAAACCGCACCGGGTATAGGGGGAGCGGGAAAGGCGGGCTGGACATGTCGTTTGACATCGGGAAGGAGGTTTTCAAGGGTTTTCAGCTGTTCGGCATGGGCAGCTATTTCTGCCGTGAGACGGCGATGGTCTTCCCAGGCTTTCTGGGTGCGGAGTCTGCGCCGAAGGGTTTCCTCTGCGACATTCACCGCCTGTTGGAAGTCGTTTTTCCAATGTCGGATAAGGGTCGTGACCAGGCCCGCATGTTCCTGCCATTCCTGAAGATCGCCGCCTGTGGGCATGTCGGGCAGTTCCCCAAAAAGAAAGGTGAGGTCGGGCAGGCGGCTTTTCATATCCACAAGGGACTGCTCCAGCCCGGACAGTTCCATGTGGGCAAGAGCGGTCCTTTGCCGGGCGTCCGAAAGGGCGCGCCGCCGTTCTTCGGCTTCCCGTCGCATCCGTTCCGCCAGTTCGGCGGCCCGGCGTTCCTCTTCGGCCCGCATCAGATCAGCCATGCTGATGGTGTCGTTCACCGTGGTCATTCCGGTCTGCACTTCGCTCATCGTTCACCTCCGTCGAACACATCATGAAGTTCTGCGTTGTAAAGCCTTTCCACAAGATCCATGGCCTCCATGTCCCCGGCGGATGCCCGTCTTCCCAGTTCAGCCAGGTTCACCCCCACCACGTCGTCATCCAGGGCAATGCCGTGAAAGGACCGGGGATGGTCGCTGTTGAGGAGAAAGGCCAGGCGCAGGACCAGCCAGTCTGGATTCCGCCCGTCGGCCTGGTGGCGGCGGATCTCCCGTGCGATGTCCCGAACCGGGGGATTTTCGTCCAGCCAGTCCAGAAGTTCGTCCAGTCGGGCGGCTGCGGCTTTGGGAGAAGCGTAAAGAAACCCGGAAAGGTTTTCAGGCAAATGGATGGCCTTGCCCTGGATGACAAAGGCTTTGGAACTCGCGCCCGGTTTAAGGCGTGACCAGTCGGGTTTTTCCGGGTTTTTGCCCTGAAGCCAGAGGTCAAGGTCGTCCGCGCCCCATCGTTTTTCCGGGTCCGGGAAAAGAAGGCCCATCAGGGGGGCGACCATGTCCTGGGGCAGCGCGGCGAAATCCAGGTCGCCGGAGAGAACCGCCGTGTGGCTGGGAACATAGCCCCAGGCCAGGGAAGCGGCCATGGCTCCCAGGGAATACATCACGGATTTTTGGGTGTGAATCTGCCTCTGGTTCACCACTTCCGGGGCCGCATATTCCATTTTCAGGTTTTTGACGCCGGGGATGAAACGGTTCTCAGGTTCTGCGGCGAACATCTGGCTGTAGTCGCAGAGCAGGAGGTCGCCTTCCGGCCCCACCCTGAAACTGTCGGGATGGAGGTTGGACGACGTCAAACCGAGATGATGAAGCTCGCGGATGATGCCGTGACTTTCGCTCAAAAACCACCGGGCTCCCGATGTCCCCATGTCCGGGTTGTCGGCGAGATAGCCGGAAAAAGGAACGGTCCTGCCCGTGTTGATCAGTTCGCTGTCGAATTCACCCCCGGCCACACCCACATTACCGCTGAAAAGAAGTTTGGCGCATTTCTCGGGGTTCCAGTTCGCCAGAATCTCATAAACCGAGGGCGACGTGTCGCTTCCGCTTCTGTAACGTTTGAAAAGGGCGTTTTCCTTGCCGTTGTTCCGTTTTACGGAGAAAAAATCTGCCGAATCCGTGCGATGAACAGCCCTCGACCCTTCCAGTTCCCAGCCCGCCGTGATCAGAGCTTCAGGGAGTATTTTTTGTGAAGGACTCTGGGTGCCGGCCCCCACCATGTGTTTCAACCGGCCCAGAAGTCCGCCGCCGGAAGGAGATGACGGTTTGGAAGGCGCGGCGTCTTCTTTCGGGGTTTCGGTTTTTTTGACGTCTTCCATAAAAACCAGAAGGGTTCGGTGAATGGGGCAGTAATCGTCCATGTCGTCGTAGGCCACATGGTTTCCGCAACGGGGGCAGTGTTTCATACGTTCATATCCTCCATGAAGGGTGTTCGAGTTTGATGCCGCGTTTTGCAAGAGCCGCCGTCAGGCGTTCCAGTTCATGACGTTCGGGGATTCCCACGGCCCCCATGGACCGGCCGTTCACACGGGTCATGGCAAGGGGAAGGGCTGCTGATTCGTCCATCCAGCCCGCATACCGTTCCTCCCCTTTCCGGGTTAAAAGCTGAATGGTCTGGTTGCCTGATCCGTGGAGCCGCGACTTGGGCGGAATGTCTTGCCGGTATGGTTCGCCGATCACCGCGTCGCAAAGGGCCACAAGCTTTTTGTAATCCCTGTTAAGTTCATTCCATGGACGCCCGCTGTACAGAAGTACATCCCCTTCCCCGTGTTTTTCCCTGAACAGCCCGATCAGTTCTGCCACGGCACGGGTCTGGAGCGTGGGTTCCCCGCCGCTCACCGTGAGGCCGTCTGGGGTTCCGCCGTTCAGCAGGTCTTCCACGGCGGCGATCCATCGGTCCACGGTCTGAACCCTTCCGCCGTCAAGGGCGTGGGTGTTGCCCGAACAGCAGCCCGGACACCTCAAATGGCAGCCCTGGGTCCAGGCCACGACCCGATTTCCGTATCCCAGGTTTTTCACATGAAGGGCCAGCCTGTTCAGCCGCAACAGCTCAGACATAGGCCACCTCCGTGAACTTCATGCGTCGCATGGCGGCTCCGAAGGTGTTTTCGGCGTAGAGGATCAGCTCGCCTTTGATGATGGGCACGTCGATACGGATCATTTCCGCCGGAAAAAGAAGCACACGGATCAGCTCATGCTCCTCGAACCAGATCAGAAGACGGTCCACCCGTTCCAGCTTGACGCTGATTTCGGCGGGCTGATGCCGGTGCCCCTTGATTTCGTAGGCCCCTGTTTTGATTTTAGGGATGCCTGGAACAGGTTGGGAGGAAACGGTAAACTCCATGGCCCGTTCCAGAATGGAATCAAGCTGCTCTTTGATCATGTGGAGATGGGGAACGGCGCTGTGAAGCACCGCAAGCGCCCCGGCGCTGAGATCGGAAACCGTCTGGCCGCTGTAAAGCACCCCGGTGTTTTCAAGCTCTTCTTCATGGGTCTCCATGCTGGACCGCAAACGATCCAGGGCACCCTGGGCCTGGGCCGCGAGGCATGCCGCCCTGACCGCCCGGTCCGAGGGTAGATGGTCTTCGGAAAGGCCAAGCTGGGTGAGCAGCAAGGCCATGCTCCGGGCGGCGTCGAGGTCGGCGTTCCAGGAATCGAGCAGAGATTTCAGCGAGTGGTTCATGAGGCCCTCCTTCCGTTCATTTTCTGTTCGTCGTGCCGTGTGCCGGGGGTGGTTTGGCCGTTCTTTCGGATGGTGAAGGCGCGGTCGTCCCTTCTTACGGGCCTGCTTTCCGCGCTGATCCTGATCGCAACCGGCGGACGCATGGCATTGATCTTCTTGAGCTGGTCCTCGTGGATCAGGGCGGCTTTTGCCATATCGAGTTCAGACCGTTGCCTTGCAAGGATGATGACCTCGTCGGGTGCTTTGACATGGGCCACCATCAAGGCGATGAGGTCCATGGTAGCCAGAAAGAAGAGCAGCGTACCGGCGGATAAAAAGACACTGAAATTGGAGAACACCTGTTTGAAAAGAATACAGACCATTTCACCGGCGGTTTTACGTTTTCCAATCCTTTCCTGGATCTCTTGTTCGAGCTGGATACGTTCTTTCTTGAGATTTTCCTGCTCGGCAAGGGCGGCTTCGTATTTTGTTTCAGACATGGCACCTTCCTCGACGATCATGGCGGCTTCCTGAAGTTCGATATCAAAGCCCTTGGCCCTTGTTCCGTCGCCCCTTAAGCGTTTGATGCCGTCAGTCAGGGTTGCTCCGGCAATCTCGGCTTTTTTCTGTGTTTCAAGTTTATACTTTCTGAGCTTTGCCGTTTCAGCATCCTTGACTTTTTGAAGGAGGGCTTCCCTTTCCGACCCATTGAGTGCCTCCTGTTTTTTCAGATCGTCCAGTCTGTAAGTGACGTCCGGGGAATTCCGGATTGTGTTTTCGATGTTGTCAAGGAGGATCCCGGAATTGTTGCCGGCCACCACGTAGATGTTGATGGCGAATGACATGATGATCATGACGTAGCGGATACGCTTAATTTCCTTGGGAAAATCTTCAACGGTGTAGGATTTGGCGATGAGCATGAGGTCCATGATGAAGAAGGTCGGCGGGATAAGAAACTGGAACAAGATCGCTGACGTCTCTCCGAAAATGGCCGTACCGTATTCATGCAGGGTGAAAAACACGATAATGCTGGGGATGAACACCGAAATGCCGCGTCCGGCCACCATAGCTTTGGCCGATCCACCGGAAAGCTGTTTGTAAGATTCATGGGGAAACGAGGCCGCCATGCAGATCACTTTTTCCAGCAGGGTATAAGCCTGGACAAACATCGCGATGATCAGTGAAAGGACGGATTTCGGTGTATTCGTGGTGTGCATGGCTGTCTCCTTTGTTTTTTATTATCAAGTATGAACCCGATAATTGCAAAGTAAATGCCATGATTTGTTTTTTTCTTTTGTTTTGATGGGCTTTGATTTATAACATGCTTGAAATAAAGGCAATGAAAAAATGGATTCGGTTAAAAAAATTTTGAAAGGGCTGTGTGATTGTTTTGTTTCGGTTTTTTCCAGAGAAAAAGCCCATGAAAAAGTTAATTTATTTATTTTTGTATAAAAAATCGCTTGTATTTATGCTCTGTTTTTCTGTGGAAAGGAACGATGCCGGTCGCGTCCGGCATTCAGGTTGTTCATCTTTCGGTTGAAAACCGGTTTTCCACAGTCCCAATGCTGTCGACTTAAAGATCTTTGATCACAGGTCGGGTTATGGGAACGAAACCCGACAAATGGTCGGATCCATTAAATTCAACAACGGATGTATAACCTTTCAGACCGCCCTGTTTACAGTCTGCCGTTTTTGTCTTTTCGGCTGAGATCCACGCAAGAGGATGTCAAAGAACAATAAAACCGAAAAAGCATGCCGCAAAAACAGGGCCATTCTTGCCGCACGAGACCGTTAAGCAAAATCTTACCTTATATATAAGCGTTCCAGCTCACCGATCTTTTGGTAAACGGTCGGGTCATTCGTGGACCTAAAATAATCCATTCCGGCGGACGGGAAAAAGGCGTCCTCGTCTGTCCTTAGGATGTCACTCTGTTTGGCCGTGATTTCGCTCATCAGTCGGACACGTTCCGGAAGGGAGGAAATGATGCTCCCCAGATCGCTCTTAAGGTCTTCAAGGTCATGTGCAGTATCGGACAAGGTTATGGGTTCCCAAGACGCATAAGACGCTTTCTTTCTGATCCAGACCTTGACGATCCGTGACGTGAAACGGCCCATGCCCAGCGATTTTCCAAGCCCCAGGGCGAACAGGTGGCTTCCGATCCTGGAGTCCAGAAGGGTGAAAAGAGCCGCTGCCTCGTCGGCATTGCAGTTCGATGCCCCAAGAACACCGGTGAAATGAAGACCCTTGTCTGCAGCCTGTGCGAAGGTTCTCTGTTTATGGGCGTAATGGAAACTTTCGTTTCCACCGCCTTGAGGCCGATGGAGGGTTCTGTTGTTGTCCACCTTCCTAAGAGTCTGATCAAAGTTTTTTTTATCCAGACTCTGGTTGGAAAAAACATAAGTCTTTGCACCGCGCATGTTACCGGATTTTTTATCGAAATAATGGGTTTTATTGCGGTTCACACATTTGGGACCGGCAAGAAGGGGCAGAAGCACCTGAAAGGATCGGATCGCCTGATTTGCAGGGCATTGCGCCCATTGTCCAAGTGGCACGCGGGCTTCCCTGGGTTCCCGGTCCCGGAAAAAAGGAACGGCTTTTTCCGTGTCCCTGATTTTCACGAACGTTTCCCGGCTTACCAGGGTCTGGGCTTTGAAACGGCCTTTGAAACCTTCGGGGCCGTTTTCACCTTCGTCTTCAGAATCACCTTCGTTGTCTGTTTCCTTTTTTACTGTCATACCGAACATCCGGCAGCGGGGGCAAGCCTCATCAAAGGATCTGCAGGTCTCATGTCCTTCGGGGAGGGTGTCCTCCAGCACGAACAGAGGTTTGAACTGAAAGTTTTTTCCGATGCCGCCGATGGTGTGATTGCCGTTTTCATCAGTGAATCTCTGGTAATAAACAAAGTCACCCGGAGCAAGATGGGTGAGGTCGTCGTACCATGGAACCCCGTTGTCTCTTCCATCTAGAGACGTATCCAATTTTTTGAAACTTCCCATGTACGTGAGCCTTTTGAGATCATCCAGGGGAAGGAAATATTCGTTGGGGAGATCGTCTTCGATATAATCCCAGGACGACTGTTGAAGGTAAAAACGGTAGGTATAACCTTTGCTGAAGTGATCGGTATTAGTATGGACCGAGAGCTGAGTGTCCATGCCGTAACTGTATTCTTTGTGACAGACCACGTCTTTAAAACCCTGCGCTCTGTGATTCGAGGGGTATATGCTGACGATTTTTTTCCTGACGGGATTATTATTTCGGATAACGTCCTGAAGTTGGGCCTTGTATGTCTGGCCCTGGACAAACGCCGTTCCGTCATCGCACTGGGATAATTGACAAAACAGTTCTTTGACTTTTTTGATTTTGATTTTTCTGAATTCCCTGCCGTTTTTCTTTATAACGTCTTCCAATGTTTCAACGATACCCGGCAGGGAATTGGCCATGTCTGCCCGGTGACGTTTGATCCGCCCGGTCTGGTAAAACGTACCGTCGTTCACTTTGCCGGGATGGGGGGCGTCCAGGGTGTTGACCCTGTAGCAGGAACCCAGAAGAAGGGCAACACCGTTGGCCACGGCTGATTTTACGGTAAAAGGGCTGATGGCCAGGTGGAAGGAATTGTCCCGACAGGGGCGACCGGCTTCATCTTCCGCAGGAATGGTGAGCCAGCGTTTGGAGTACCCGCCGTAGCCTTCTTCGGTACCCAAGATTTCAGGTTTCGTGACATGTGTGTCTTCGCAGGGGTTCAGGGCGGCCACGCTGACGTTTTCCCAGACCACTTCAAAGGCAAGATCCACATTTTCTTGCAGAAGAACGTTGTGAAACTGGGTCAGCGGTTGTTTTTCGGGTTTTTTCCGGGGAATGAACACAAAGGGGAACGTCATGGCTTTGCTCCTGTGGTGAGGTAAAAGGTGATCCGCATCTCCGGGACGATGATTTCCATGGTGTGCAGTTCGTCTGGCTTGAACAGGGTCTTATCGCCTTTGGAAAAGGGGAAGGTCCGGGCCTTTCGGGTGTAGACCCTGAGCCAGGAAGCGTCGGCCCCAGCTTGTTCATTGAGGTCCAGATTCCAGGTCTGGACAAGAAAATGATCGCCGTTGCGTTCGGCGACGATCTCACGGAAACAGCCGTTTTGAGTCTGACCCCACAGGTTGATTTCCATGGTGTAACCCAGGTTGTCGTTTAGACGATTAAAACCATTGGCAGAGATCTGTTGTTTGATATCTCCGTCAAGACCCCCGATTTTTGTTTCCATGGAGGAAAAAGCGGCGTAACCCTGGGTCAGGTTTTTATCATCAAAAAATTCTTTCAGGAACGTGGGGCTGTCCTTGTCTATCCGTTTTATGGTGTACTGAAGACGGGCTTTACGGAAGCCTGGGTTTTTGTCTGTCTTGTTTCCGTTGGTATTCATGCTCTTGAACCTCCCTGCCGTGGGCGATCTTCGATGATTTCGAGCACCTCGATCTGTCCGGTACACGAGGATGTGGCACCCAGGGTGTGCCAGCCCGGAGGGGCGGCTTCCGTTTTCTTCATGCTTTCAAGCAGGACTTTGATGCGGTTGTATGGCTCGTCTTCGCGGCCATCCACGAGGATATTGAAGGAAAATATCGCTCTTTTCAGAAATTCCCTGGAAAAAAGGTTGATGTTTTCGGCGGACAGCTCGCAGAGATGGATTCTGTTCAAAACCACCGTTTCAAAAGATTCCATGGTGCTGTCCGATACGCTGACAAGGCCCCTTTGACCGTCGTCGTTTTTATTTCCTGCAAAGCCGAACCAGCGGTTGGTGACGGACTGAACGTCTTCTTCACACGTTTCAGTTTTAAGGCGTCGTTCAAGTTCCGACCGGATCAGGGCCTGTCGCACGGCCTTTCCGGTGACGGTGGGCGGGTGTTTGCTCCTTCCGCTTTCCACGATATGTTCCCTGAAAACAAAGGAGTCCGGGTATTTGGCATAGGCGATACGGTTGTCAGGATCGGGCGGGGTGTCCGAACCGATGGCGAGAAGCTGTCCGTGGGGTATTCTGGCCTTGACGCGGAGTTTTCTCCAGGGGACGGTGATTTCAGGTATGCCGAACTGGTTGGATCGCCCTTTGATTTTTTCTGTTGAGGATTGCCAGGTAGACGTTGTTTGTATCAGGGTAAAGGTTTCCTGTGCCTCGACGGAAGCATTCGGTACTTGGGATTTATTCCCACCTGATTGTTTCTGAATTCCCCCCTTCTGCTTGTTCTTTTTTTTGCCATGACCCATCTGGGGAGGATTGAATTTGAAAACGGGCGTCTGGACAGAGGGCATTGGGGTGGTGGTTGGGGTGCCGTTGTCGGTTGTGGTCTCCGTCAAATCGAACAGTTTTTTCCTTCCTGTTTCGTTTTTAAGGTCGAGGATGTCAAATGTGACCGACTCCACCTTGAGTTGACCGTAACCGTATCCCCAGTTCCCGCCGATGTTTTCAATGCCGCTGTGGATGACGTGAAACCCTTTGAGGAAAAGGCCTTTCAGGTTTTCAGGATCATGGTTCTCCTCCATGAGGTAGTTGAACCTCAACTGAACACGGTGACCCCGTGCCGCCACTTCGTCGCTGAAAAGCCCCCCCGGCTCCACGGACTTGAACGCGCTGTCCAGGCGGTTTCCATACCGAATATCTTTGATAATAAGCGAAACGAAGCTGTCCCGGCAAAGAAAAGGTGAGATACCGTAATCTTCGGCTTTGTAATCGCCGATGGACTCCGCAAGAACTTCCCCCCCGCGAACCCTGCCAAGAGCGCGGTTGAAAAGTCCCGCCCAGACATTGCCGTTGATCACCAGTTTCGTTCCGTCCGGGGTGGTGTCCAGGGTTGAATCGGTAAAATCCCCGTCGTGGCCGGAGCTGATTTTCACACAGGTCCGAAATGACAGTTCCGCCCGGCATTGAAGGGCCTTTTTACACAGGTTGATGTTCACTGTTTCCCTCCTTTTATAAAACGGTCATAGGCCAGGTTGCCGTGTTCCAGAAGAAATCGGGAGACGAGATCCCGGAATTCCGCCATTTTTCGGGCCACCGTTTTTTCGTTGGCGTTGCGTTCCGGAAGAAATTGAAGGAAAAAACCGAGGACGAAACGGATGGTGTCCATGTTTTTTTCCGTGTATTTTTTTACACGATCCTCGATCACATCCCTGATGTAGGTATGGGAAAGGCTGGGGTCGGCAAAAGTACGGATCTGGTTGGCCTGGGCTTTGGAAAGGTGAACCGTTGCGGCCAGCAATTCAAGAACGTTGTTTGTGCGTTCGTCTTGATGGTCTGCATTGGAAAGGCCTCGTAGTTTTTCAACCCTGGCCATAAGTCCTGGCACGGCATTGGGAAACCCATTGAAAAGATTGGCGAGCTTGTCCAAAGCAGGTTGGATGGCAAGGAGATTCATTGGCTTGATCAGAACACTGAGAATGTCCTGGTAAAGAGTTTGATCCTCATCTTTTCCTGGCAATCTGCTTTCAAGGGGTGGCTCTGCGGCTTGTTGCGTAATTTTGGTTTTTTTAACACTTGTTTTTCCTTTCCGGACATCATCGTTTTGAAAATTCTCATAGGCCAGGGTGCAGGCTTTTTCCTGGTCGCTCAGTCTACTTCCCGGTATCACCGAACCTTCGGCGATGACGATCCTGTTCCGTCTGGGGCGCATCAGGGTGGTGTTGTAAGCGGTCTGGGATGTGATCCGGATGTGGGTTGTGTTATTTGCTTCGGACCAGAATGTTGGAATCAGTTCCGTAACCTTGGGGCCTGAAATGGGGTCGATGACCAGAAGGGGCATGCCGTCTTTACCTGGAGTCGTCTCCGCCTGTTTCAGTTCGGCCTTGAACAAGGCCCCCCGGATATCCGCGTGGCACGATTCCATGATGCCAATGATGCGCTCTTTGAAATCTTCCGGTGTACCAGCAAAGGAGATCCGGCCTCCGAAACAGACGCCGGGCTCCATGAGTTCCTGGATGTACAGACCTGAATCTTTTTTTGTGGTGTAGTTTTCATCCATGGCGTTCCGGAACCGTTTCTCGGTTGTGAGGGTGACCGTGGGATCATCTGTTCCGGTGCGGTTGATCAGGAACAGGGTTTCAGGAAGGGACTTGGTTTTGGTTCGTATAAATCCTTCCTGGGTTTTTTCCCCGTCCGGGTCGTAAGTTTTGCCCCACATGTCCTCGATGTGCTTGTTTTCATCGATCAGGGTTGTGACAGGCGGCGGATAGGCCGGGATGCCGCTTTCGGACGGGTAAAGGGGAAGGCATTGAATTGTGGCCATGTCTTCCATTGCGGGCCATTTTCTGTAAAGCCGGTAATGCATGAATGCAAGCCAGGCTTTGACCTGGTCTCCGGTGATCACGGGCCGGGCGGCAAGGGTCTGTTTTTTCCCTTTGGAGACCGGATCGTTCCTGACAGCGGTGAGGGCGGTGAGAAACAGGGTGGCGGTTCCATCGTTCGTAGGCTTTTGTTCCAAGGTTTTTTGTTGTTCGCCCTTTTGGGGCGGATTTATGGATACTCCGGCTGTCTCGTCGAGTTTAAAAGAATACATGCCCTGACCTTTGCCACGGGAACGCAGGCCTCCGATGCCTGTCAGGAGATCAAGGCTTTTTTCGATCAGTAAAGAAATTTCATCAAGTTCCTTCTTGTTGTCTGTGTATCCCAGATACACGGTGGATTCCAGATCAAGCCCGTCCATGAAGCACAGTTCAAGGGAGACCAGAAAATCGTTTGCCACGCATTTTCTGTCCTTGTCGAGTTTGATCCGGCTTTTTAATTGAAAACGGTCAGGGGTGAATTTTTCTTTTGATGCAGGGGTCAGGGTGAGATCGGTCATTTTTAGCAAGGCGGAGCGTGCGTTGCCGTCTTTGCCGAAATATTTTTCAACCTGTGCGAGTTTTTCTTTATTTTCGGTGCCGGAACAGGTCAGGTTGATGTACCAGGTGACGGCGTCTTTCAGGTTGCCTTTGATCTGGGTGTCCGGGAAAAAGGGATATTTGTTTTTTTTGTCTTTCAGATGGGGATAGAAGCCGAAAGATCCTTTGGTCCCTCCCTGGCTGTACCAGTATCCGGAGGCTTTGACCGTGAGCGTTCCTTTGCGGAGGTAAAGCGGGGTGTGTGGATTATCCATGGTTCAGTCCTTTACCGTGAGAAGTTCCATGAGTGTCATGATCCGCTCCTGGGACAGGTTGTTTTGGGGATCCGATTTCTCCCGGAATCGCGGATCTGTGAGAATGGCACCGTAACTCTTCAGGGTTCTGACAGCGCACATGCTTTTCAGTTTTTTCTCGAAACGGCCCATGTCATGTTTTGCCTCGGCGATGAACCGGACCACGTCCTGGATGTGAGACCCTGAAATGCGGGTTTCTCCTTTGGAATACGTGTCCAGCATGTCCATGTAATCCTGAAATGTCAGCCGGTAATCCCATTGGGTTTTCAGGTTTTTCTCCATTTCGTCGGGAAGATCCTTGTGGATGAAGAGGGGCTTGTCGAAGCTGTAGGTGTCGTCGGTCACCGTGTTTTCATCGGCCATGATCCGCCAGTTCACGCTGTTTGCCCAGCGGTCCGTGTCTTTTTTGGCGTCGCTCATCAGTTCCTCACCCACATGGTGGATGGTCTTGAACGGGCTTTTGTGATGGCACACCACGAAACTTCCACCGAAGCTGTAGGGTTTCAGGTCTTTGTCAAATTTAAGTTCGTCTTTTCGTTTTTTAAGCCATGCCATGCTGAGGTAAGGGGATGTGTTTTCACCGGAGATCCCTTCTTTTGCCGGCGAAAGATCAGTAACATTTTCCATTTCGGTTTGTTTTTTTAACAATGACAAGGATAGATTTTGGGTGAAGTCAAGGATATATGCTTCATCCATGACAACACAAAGGTCATCGCCGCCAGCCACGATAATTCGGAAGGGCAGGAACCCTTCTTTGGGTAAAGGGAAAGTGAGAACGAGTGCGCTGGCTGTTATTTCGATGAAGGAATCTCTCACGTAATCAAAGGTTTTTTTGATGTCTTCTTCGGGTTGACTCAGCCAAATCGGGACTTTGGCGTTCATGTTGTTGATATCTGAGAACCATGTGGCCATGCGGCGATTATCATCAGGTTCTTTCGATTCAATATCCCGATTGGTTTCCATTGAGGAACCAGATTTGAATGTGCTGAACAAATCTTCGAAATTGTGAGGGATATTAATTCTGTCTTGGTTGAATAGGTCAAGGAGGGTATGAATTGTTACTTTATTCTCTGCATGTTCGGATAACAATCCATTGATATATGCCAGATAAATTTTCTTGATGGTCGTCATTCCCACATTGCCAGTGTTATTCTGTTTTTTCGAATTTGCTGAGGACATGCTGCATAATCGTTTTAAATCGATTCTTGCTGAAGAAAAGGCGCTCATGCAATGGCGGCATAGCGTTTTTTCGATCTTATTACAGAATTTATTATTCCTTACGGCTGGAAATTCTCCACATTCATCACACATCTGAAGATGTGGAGTGAAAGAAAGGGCATAACCACGAAACTGTTTTTTTATATCGTTCAACTCGTTTATGATTCCAGGAGTTTTGATATTATCATTGTTTAATTTATTTTTTGCTTGAGCAAGTTCTGCCCCTGGTACAACCTGGGATACCTGAAACTCAAGCATGGGAAAAAGGATTGAGATGGCTTTGATGATTTTTTCCCTGGCATCATTCGCCTCTTGTTCATCGTTGAACCTGGCTGTAAACTTGCCTCCGCCAGCGACAATGGTAATAGCTCCTTTTTTTTTATAATGCTTAACAATCCCCGGAAGCACGATTTCGTTCAGTCTTGAAAGAAGGGCGCTGACACCTGCCATGGACCAGAGTCGGTCATGGCGCAACACGGTTTTCTGGATACCGGAATACTGCGCTGAAACATAATAATAAGTGTTCATGAATCCCCCGGGCATTTGAGAGGTAAATGCCAGACACGTCGTGAAGAAATATACGTCTGATACGATGGGAAAAAACTATTGCAGAGTTGATAAAATGAGTCAAGAGGAATGAAAGGTTTATTTATGATTAATTGAGTGTAGCTGCGCAAAAGAAAAAAATAAAACCGTGACAAGTATGTATTGAGTTTGCACCTTGATCAGGCTATGAGCAAACATGGTTTTGATATAAAAAAATGTATTATTATATAAAATAAATTGTGTATTTGCATTGATGTGATTTGGATGTTGTGTATTAAGAATAATAATAACAAATAGATATCATTTTAAGTTAATATTGGCACAATATATGTAATGATGCAAAGTCATGACTAACGAATATCAGAATGATGATCGGGTAAAATTCAGGCTATGATGCAAATGCGAGCAACAAAACAGCCTGGAAAAAACGGCAACCCAAAACATCAAGGAGGAGCAATGAGCGAACGGACAGAAAAACGTCATCAGGTGGTCATCAGGAACAACAACACAACGGAGGTTTGGAATAAAAATTCAGCAGGAAGCACAACCAAAGAAGGACATTCGACGTATCATCACAAAAGCGGCTACACCACGGATCATTACGGAAAAATCATTTCAGAAGGAGGACGGGACGGACGCAAGACTTCGAAGTAGCAGTAAATAACTGGAAAAAAAAATGGGGGTGGCTATGGGTAATTAAGAGAAACAAGGAGATGGGCGTTCTGGGGACAGGGCGCCCACTCAAAAAAAGTGCTTTTGGTCAACTGAAACACACAAAGGAGAGACTGACGTGACAGAAAAAACCGCATTTTTCAGAGTCCTGATCATTGAAGACAACGTGGGCCGAATTCATTATCTGAAACCCTGGCTTCCCGATGATGTCCGGCTTGTGTGGGTGTCCAGCGCGGGTGCGGCCATTGGTATGATCAAGCGAGACAAGGGGGGTGTGTATGCAGGGATCATGCTGGATCATGATCTGACGGAGCGCACCCTTACCGATGCGGATAGGCAGCTTTGCGGGCGAAACGTGGTGGATGAGATCATCCGGAACATTCCCAGCCGGGTTCCTGTTCTTGTTCATTCGGAGAATCATGATTTCAGTCCGGCCATGGTGAAAAAACTCCAAGCCCACAGGTTCCCGGTCACCCGGATTCCCATCAGCAGTCTCAGCCGGGAAGCGTTCACCGAATGGCTGGATGACGTGAGGGATGTGTGGGAAGATAACCTGGACATGGAATAGAAAGGTGAAAAAATGACCGTTGTTCTGGAAAAAAGGGAATTTGCCGCTGTTGCATGGATGAAAGGGCTTTCGCACATCCATTACGAAGACAGTTTCAGGATGATTTCAAGGGATATCCGGCTTGTGGAAACAGCGGCCAGAGGCGAAATTTTTGCGGTGTTCGATGGCATCGGCAGCGCGAAGCTGGGGAGACACTCCGCTCAGGTCATGGCGGAATGCCTGACCGATTGCTTTAGAAACCCGTTGGTCATCCTGAAAGACAGGGAGGGTCTTTACACGTTCCTGTACGATGTGAACATGAAAATCGAAGCCCTTGAATCAAATCAGCCGGGGGCCATGTCCGATGTAGGGTGTGTGGGGACCATCCTCTGGATTGTGGAAGACATGATGCATATTTTTCATGCCGGAGATACGTCGGCCGTTCTTGTAAAAGAAAATGACAAAAAAATATTAACAACGCCACACCAGACTGAAACAGGGGGGGTGACACGGTATTTCGGCCAGGGGGCCACGTTTAAAATGGATGTCGCATCCATCCCAATAACCGAAGGAGACAGGATATATCTCATGTCCGATGGTGTCAGCAAGGTGATCGATCCTGTGGCGGCGGCGTTAAGTATGGACGATATGAGCCATACGTCTGAAGCATCGCGCATTATCGCGGAAAAAGCGGTAAGACTCGGTTCTACAGACGATATCACGGTTCTTTGTGTGGATGTGGAAGAAATCTGGGAAAGCGAAAAATGATGATGCTCTGATCGCCTTTGTACCGGTTCCTTTACTCATAATTTTAATAAAATCATAATCGCTAAATGATCGGATGGGTAACTCAGGCCGCCTGTTACAGGATTTTTTTTGCCTTGATTCAGATGACGGGTAATATCAACAGAATATCAATAAAATTAATAATATAGGTCATTTGACCTCATGCCCATACCCTAAAACACAATAAAAAGGAGTCCTGTGATGAAGAGTTATTCCAGTTGTCCAAAATGCGGAAGAACAGCCAAGAATTCTGTGTTCAGCAACCATTTTCTGGTTAACAAATGCACCATGTGCGGCCAGCTTTACTGCGAAAAATGCGCAAACGGAAACTGCCCCAAATGCGGCGCAACGGCGAAGAATACCGTTGGGAAAGTTTATGCCTGACCGACGTTGATTCTATCTCATGGTTACGGATGTATGATCCTGATCGACTATTAATCTATAACAAAAAAATTTACGAGGTGACTATGACCACGCAACAAACCTTGAAACCCGAAGATATCGACAATCTGATCCATAGCAACAGGGTTCGTATTCTTCTTCCCCATGACCGGGTCCGGCTTCTGGCGTCAATAATTCTCGAAGCTCTTTATGAGAAAAAGGGGCTTGACCCCAAAGAAGTGGCTGCGGTGCGAGAAACCATGACGGTGACCGATCTTCCTGAAGACGACAAGATTGATCTCTGCTGGCAACTCCTCCTTGATGGGGATGCAGCCGGTGCATTGAAAGCGGCAAAGGAAGCCACCCTTCTTTTTCCGGACAGTGCGGAGGCCTGGTATATTTCCGGTTTGATCCGTCGCGAAATCAAGGATTATACCGGCGCAGAATCTGATTGCAGCAAAGCCATCCAGCTCAATCCGTCCGAATCTGTTTATCATTGTGAGCTGGGGGCAATTTATGAAGATCATGGTGAGTTTGGCAAGGCGCTGAACTGTTACGAAAGAGCGAGCCGGCTTTCTCCCAAAACGATGATCTATCGTTGCTGCATCGGTATTGTTCATTATCGTCTGGGGAACCTGGACAAAGCGAAGAAGATTATGGAAGAAGCCATGGCGAACGGAGGGGGTTCGATTTCACCGCTCAAGAACTATCTGGCGCTGTGTTACAACGATTGCGCCATAGTGGAGTGGGTGAAAACTGAAAATGGGTTTTTTTGTGTGTCTGAACACTCTGCGGATCATGCCATTCAATTTCTGGATAAAGCCTTGGCTCTTGAGTGTGACAATAAAGATTTGATCAAGATGATCGAAAGAAACAAGCAAATCGCCATTTGGGCCAAGAACAAACACTGGGGATTGTCGATCTGGCAGACGATCAAGGGTGGCGCGGGTGCTTTGATTTTTTCATTCATCGTTGCTGGAATCGTCAATTTGTCCACTGGGAATGAGGCCTGGGGTGGCGTGAGTTTTTTTCTGAGTCTTGGGCTCTGGGCCATTGGCAATTTCAAAAATGGATGGAAAATCAACAGCGATATGATTGTCAAAATGCAACAAGCCTGATTCTTTGACAAAACGATGACAGGTTGCCGGTGCCGCCCGGCAGCCATAGCAACCCTTATAATTTGGAGTTGTTATGAGAAGAAATATCATGAAAACCGTGGTTTTGTCAGTTTTTCCGATGCTGTCTACATTGGGCTGTGCAAACAGAAACGTGTATCACACCGCAAGCAGCGATGTATCGACCCTGACTGTGGTGGTCAGCATCATACTGGCCATTGAGGTTCTGATAACCATTGTTGTCCAGGCGCATAAATTCCCTGGATTATCTGCTGGCTATGTCGTAACTTATGCAGGCTCACTCTTCGGTGGATTTATTTTCGGATATATAATTTTCGCATAATGCTTTTTTTATTTTCTTGAATGGGCACTTCAAATCTATACGGGCAAAATCATTCTTGCTCTAATAAGTTTCGTCGGTGGGCTTTCATCTCTGGAATCAGCCTTGTCTCTGACGATGACGAATGGGGTCTTTTTTAAATCGGCCTTGGTTTCAAAATGGGTTCTTATTCCGGCCCTTGTTGGCGGATTGTTCCAGATTGGCATTCTTCTTAAGACTGCGGGGCCAGATACGGTTACGGAATCGTGACAGGTCTGTATATTCAACCAACTTTCAATATTTCAAAATAATCAAAGGAGAATATTATGGAAGACATAATCAAGGAAATCATCAACGAACTTGAAAAAGAACGAATGAACGCAAACAGTAAAATTACATACTCAGCTCCTGAATATTTTTGTGAAGAAATGAAAGGGTATGTTCGGGGATTGAGCTACGCCATATCAATTTTGGGAAATGATTCTCGATTAAAAAAGAAAAAGTTGACCTGATGTGAATCTAAACGCTGAAGTTCGATTTGGCATGAGCGGTGAGGTCGCCACCGATAAAATAGCTGAGATTCATCATTGATGAAATGGAGTGTAAATCGGTGGATGAAATCTATGATGAGTTATTCGGCAACGAAACCGGTTGATGGAATAAACCATGACGATGAATTCACTATCAGAGCAATACATTCCGCGTACTCTTATGAAAGGGTGTGTAAAAATTTTTAATATGGATCGTCAAGAAGAAATCTGTACAACAGAACTTATTGGGGCCTTGGAAAAAATCCCAGATCGGCACTTCAAAGGTTTAAACGCCATTTTTTATGATCCGAATAGAAGATTCCAGTGCAATCTATGCCTTAGTGGGTACAGAGCTGTTAATTTCAAGTCATTAGGCGAGTATGATCGCAAGATAAAATGTGTAATAATATATCATTTTAAAAATAAAACTGATTTTATATCAACGATGTACCATGAGATTGGCCATCATGTTTATCACTATGTTTTGGATTCTAAGCTGAGGAAAAAATGGGCCACAACTGTTTATCAAAAAGGCCCAAAACAATCAGTGAATGCGAGTGAGGATTTTGCTGAAAAGTATGCTGATTATGCCATTAATCCAAATAAGTTACAGTTTTATCGAGAGAAATGCAGGTTTATGAGGGAATTTATTTTTTTCTAATATATTGGAATATTTGGAAAAAAATTATTTTGTTTCGAGGCCTGAACGAATAAACTATTTCAAAATTCCGGAAACATATTTATGAAATTCATCAGCATAGGCTTATAGGCCTATGCTTCATCGTGAATCATGGGAATGAATATAATTCTTCTTTTTTCTGGTAAACTTCCCTTGCATGAGTTTAACCTTCTTCATTATAATTCATGGCCGTACATATGTTGGTTTTGCCTCTTGCTGAATGAGTTTGAATAACAAAATAGAGAGCAATGATTTCAGATTGTTAACCCAATATGGGTTCGGTCTGTTTGATACCGGCCTGCTCCAGTATCCATGTTTCAATTTTAACATGCCATACTCGGAGTAGATCTATGGGCCGTTGCCGATAATGTTTTTCAGCCGTGGCGCTCGGTTTGTGGCCCATGATCTGTGCAACGACACCGGTCGGGCATTCAACCCACTCACTCAATGTTCCGAAAGATCGACGGAGACCGTGTATGGTGAGGTCAGGAATTTTTGCCATTTCCAAGGCTCGGTCATGGGTTTGGCGCGGATAGGTGACACGCCCAGATTTGATGCCCATGTAAAAAGTCGGGAGTTCAGCAAGGGACATAATTGTAATAAAC
>CAZWTY010000069.1:0-23693 GCA_964637565.1 uncultured Desulforapulum sp. | reverse complement strand
CCGGCGTTGACGAACACTTCCTCTGTTTTGCGGTTCACCCGGATCGTTTCACCGGACAGATAGCTCTTGCCGCTGAAAATCCTGGGATTTCCCCCTGAAAGAAGAATGGAGTCATCGGTTTTCGTGTACACCGCCTTGTCGGCCCAGGCGGTCTTGTCTTCCATTTCGATTTTCACATGGCCGGTGGCGATGATCTTGTCGATGGAACCCTGGCTCTTGGGGTCTTTGGAGCCTTTCTTGGGGTCCTGGGCGTAGAAGATCTTCAGCCGGTCACTGTGCATCACCGAGCCTTTCTGGGTGGTGACCACGTTGCCCTGGAACTCGGCGTAATTGGCGGTTCTGTCTGAAACCAGGGCGTCCGCACTCACATGGATCTGGTCTTCCGCAGACTTGGATGGGCTGGGTTTGGCTGCCTTGGATTTGGCGGATGTTTTGCTGCCGCTGGTTTTCGTTTTGGTGTTGGCCATGGTGTCGGAGGCGAAGGCTGCGACCAGGACAAGAATGAATACAACAACGCTGAGGGATTTAACTTTTTTCATATTTTTTGTTCCGGTTGTATTTGACGTTTTTGGGTTATGGTGAAACCTCCCGGCTTTGATACCTAAGACCAGGCGGTCAGTTTTTATCCACAAAGGTGCCCCGGACACGGCCTTTCATTTTTGTGACGGTGGTGTTGAGGTCCATGGTCATGGAATTGGCCGTGAGGGTGGAATCATCCCGGAAGATTTTCACCGGGACTTTGGTCTCGATGATCCGGGTGTCGTTACGGAAGTCCAGGGTGTCGGTTTCCAGGGTGAAGTCGTCATGAACCACCCGCACATGGCCTGAGGCCACGATATCGTTGGTCTCCGTGTTGAGGTGGCCCTGGTCGGCGGTGAGAACGGCTCCCGGTTCCCCTTTGTGGAAGAACACCACGTTGATGTCCTTGAAAAGGGCCTCCTTGTCGTTCTGGAAGTAGTTCACCGATTTGGCCTTGAGGCTCCAGTCTTTGGCTCCGTCCTTGGTGGCTGTGTGCTCGACCTTGGCCATGGATACGGAGGCTTTGTCCTTGATGTCGGTGACGATCTCCTCCTTGTCGGACTGGAAACGGTATTTGACGAACACCACCACCACCCCCGTGATGATGATGAAGATCAGGGCGTAGAAAAAGAATTTCAGCTTTTCCGGATTGCGTCGTTTGTGCTGGACAGTCATAGAAATCGTTCCACGGTTTGAGGCCAGAGACCTTTTGTTTTGAGAATCAGTTCACAGATGTCGCGGACAGCCCCATGCCCGCCCGCTGAGGGCGTGACGTAAAGGGCTGCCGCCTTGACCAGGCTGTCGGCGTTGGCTACGGCCACGGGAAAACCCACGGCCTTCATGATTTGGATGTCCGGCAGATCGTCGCCGGCAAAGGCCACGGCCTCGGGTTTAAGGCCTTTGTCCCGGAGCAGGGTTTCCAGAACAGCCCGTTTGTCTTTCACGCCGTGGAAAACAAGGTCTATCCCCAGGTTTTCACACCGCTTGAGCAGGGCGCCTGAACTGCGTCCCGTGACGATGCCCACGGCGATGCCCGCATCCATCAGCATGCGGAGCCCCAGGCCGTCCCGGACGTTGAAGAACTTAAGCTCCTCGCCGCTGTCCGCGTACACGATGCTTCCGTCGGTGAGAACCCCGTCCACATCCAGGAGCAACAGGGAGAGGGGCAGGATCCGTTTTTGGATTTCCAGATGGGCCACGTCGGTCATGACAGCAGGTTCCTGATGGCCTTGAGCTGGGGCAGGAGGGCCTCGATCATGGGAAAATTCAGGGAATTGGGACCGTCACACAGGGCTTTGTCCGGGTTTTCGTGAACTTCGAGAAACACGCCGTCAGCGCCTGCGGCCACGGCGGCCCTTGCCAGGACAGGCGCGTACTCCCGCTGGCCGCCGGAACTTTCCCCCTGGCCTCCGGGAAGCTGGACGCTGTGGGTGGCGTCGAAAATCACAGGGCAACCTGTCTGCTGCATGATGGGAACGCCCCGGAAATCCACCACCAGGTTGTTGTAGCCGAAGGACGCCCCCCTCTCGGTGAGGAAGATGTCCTTCGAACCCACACTCTGGGCTTTTTTCACGATGTTGGCCATGTCCCAGGGTGCCAGGAACTGGCCTTTTTTGATGTTGAGGGTTTTCCCGGACCGCGCCGCTTCAAGGACAAGATCCGTCTGGCGGCAGAGAAAGGCGGGGATCTGGATCACGTCCAGCACCTCGGCGGCCTCCGCCACCTCGTAGGGGGAATGGACGTCCGAAATCACGGGGACATCGAGCTCGTCCCGGATGCTTTTCAGGATGGCCAGGCCTTCTTTTTTGCCCGGCCCCCGGTAGGAATTGATGGACGTCCTGTTGGCCTTGTCGTAGGACGCCTTGAAGATGAAAGGGATGCCGTGCCGGGTCGTCAGATCCTTCAGAAAGGTGGCGATGGCGTGGCTTACGGGGTAATCCTCGATGACACAGGGGCCCGCGATGAGAACAAGGGGCAGGTTCTCTCCTGCTTCTAACTGTCCAACCCTGGCGATTCGGCTCATACGTTTTCCTGTTGTTTTTTTGGCAATTCTTATATAAGAAACGTCCAAAGACTGATTGACGGTTCGCTTGAAAAAGTAGCCATCCTGGTGGCTCTGTCAAGTCTTCCTCCACCCGGAAGGGGTCATGGAGACGCTTCAGGATGTACCGTGGGCTTGTTGAAAAGTCAAGTTATCAAACACCGGAAGGTTTTCCGGGCTTTTACCGCAGAATAATTTTTTTAGGCACTCAGGTGGTTTTCTTCCGTTGAACAGCACAGTGAATAACAGAGTGAACGCTTTCCTTGGACTTTGCACCGTGTCGGCGGTTGTGGCACTGCTTTACGTCCTGGTGACGTTTTTTGAAATGGGCGACCCCAAGGTCGAGGTGGGAATCCCCGGTAAGGCCCTGGGGTTGGAGGGCCGGGTTTCGGGTTCGGTGAGCGACGAAAAAAGTGGTATCCGAAACATCTGGATTTCCCTGTCGGTTAATGGCAAAGACCATGTGATTTACGATAAGCGCTTTCCCGTATCGATTTTTTCAAAAGCCGGCAGAACCGTGACCACGGAGGTTGATGCGCCCGTGGATCTTGGGAAACTGGGACTGGTGGACGGTCCGGCCCTTCTCCGTATCCGGGTGAGTGACGGCTCTCTCTGGGGCTGGTTTTCCGGCAACGTGACCTACATCGAAAAAGAGATCACCCTGGACACCCGTTATCCTGAAATTGACCTGATCAGCCGGAGCCACAACCTGGTTCCAGGCGGCGCCGGACTGGCCATATATAAGGTATCGGAACCGGGTTCGAAATCGGGAGTCCGTGTGGGGGACAATTTTTTCCCGGGACACGGCGGTTACTTCAAGGACCCCAACATCGTTCTGGCCTTTTTCGCCCTGACCCATCTCCAGGGTCCGGGAACGAAGCTGTTCATCGAGGCCACGGACAGCGCGGGCAACGTCACCCGGGCCGGGTTTACCCACTACATCGGGCGAAAGAGCTTCAAAAAGGACGACATTCCCATCACCGACGACTACCTGGACGCGAGCATGCCCATGGTGAGAATCGACGGTCTGGAAGGTTTCCACGGCAGCAACCTGGATAAGTTCATCAAAATCAACGGGGAACTCCGGGTGAAAAACGAGCGGAGAATTTTGGGACCGGGACCGTTTACCGAAAAGACCATGCGCTGGGACGGGCCGTTTCTTCGGATGCCCGGGTCGGCCACACGGGCGACCTTCGCCGACCACAGGTCCTATCACTACAAAGGGAAAGTCATCGATCAGCAGTACCACCTGGGTTACGACCTGGCCTCCCTGGAGCAGTCTCCCGTGCCTGCGGCCAACAGCGGAAAGGTCGTCCTGGTGGACACCATCGGCATATACGGTAAAACCGTGGTGCTGGACCACGGGTTCGGCCTGTTTTCAAGTTATTCCCACCTGAGCCGGGTTCAGGTTGAGGTGGGAAAGGTGGTGGCCAAGGGAGAGATCCTGGGAGCCACCGGGATTACCGGGCTTGCCGCCGGAGACCATCTGCATTTCGGCATGTTCATCCATAACGTGTTCGTGGACCCCCTTCAGTGGTGGGATCCGGCCTGGATCAGGAACAACATCACGTCGAAGATCCGTGACGCCCAGCCGGAATAGCAGGGCGCAAGAGCAGTCAACCGCATCGGACGAGGTTACCATTTTGGCGAAGAAATTTAAGATCAACAAGACCTTCAAAGAGATCAACCAGAAAATCAAAAAAGGCGACGTGGTGGTGGTCACCGCCGAGGAGATCATCGACATCGTCAGGGAGGAGGGGCCCGTCGAGGCGGCCCGCCGGGTGGACGTGGTGACCACGGGAACCTTCGCCCCCATGTGTTCCTCCGGCGTTTTCTTCAACATCGGCCAGTCCAAACCCCTGATCCGGACGACGAAAACCTGGTTCAACAATGTGGAAGCCTACTCCGGTGTGGCGGCCATCGACTGCTATATCGGGGCTACGGCCGTCTGCGAGGACGATCCCCTGAACAAGGTCTATCCCGGGGAGTTCAATTACGGAGGGGGGCATGTGATCGAGGATTTTGTGGCTGGAAAAACCGTCCACATCTACGCCACCAGCTACGGCACGGACTGCTATCCCAACCGGGAGATCGAGCGGGACGTGACCTTGGCGGACATCCCCATGGCCACCATGTGCAACCCCAGAAACGCCTACCAGAACTACAACGCCGGCATCAACCTGTCCAACAAAACCGTGTACACTTACATGGGGACCCTGAAGCCCCAGGGCGGCAACATCAACTACTGCAACGCCGGCCAGCTCAGTCCCCTGTTGAACGATCCCTATTACAAGACCATCGGCACGGGCACCCGGATTTTCATCGGGGGGGGGCAGGGCTACGTGGTCAGGCACGGAACCCAGCACAACCCGGGGAATGTCCGGACGGAAAAAGGGGTTCCGGTCAGACCCTCGGGAACGATCTGGACCATGGGGGACCTGAAAAGCATGTCGAAAGACTGGGTGAAAGGGGTGAGCATCCGGGGATACGGTTGTTCCATGTCTCTTGGAATCGGGATTCCCATTCCCATTCTCAACGAGGAAATGGCACAGTTTACGGCCATTTCAGATGAGGAGATCTTTACCCAGGTTCTTGATTTCGGGCAGAACTACCCCAACGGGAATTTCGACAGTCTGGCCCAGGTCAGTTACGCCGAGCTGAAAAGCGGGTCCGTCCGGGTGAACGGGGCCGATATCCAGACCGTCCCCCTGTCCAGTGTCGTGAAGGCCCGCCAGATCGCGGACATCCTGAAACAATGGATCAAGAACGGCCAGTTCTTTCTGGGTGAACCCCAGGAGACCTTGCCCGTCTGACGGTATCAAACCACAGCAATTGAAAGATCAGGGAGAGTTGTGAACACAGAAATAACAGGCGGAAACGCCGTCCGGCCCGAACCGAAAAAGAAAAGCTCCATACGTGAAAACCTGGAAGCCCTGGCCGTCGCGTTTCTTCTCGCCATTTTCATACGGACCTTCGTGGTGCAGGCTTTCAAAATCCCTTCGGGTTCCATGCTGGACACCCTTCAGATCGGAGACCACATCCTGGTGAACAAGTTCATTTACGGTGTGAAGATCCCCTATCTCCGGAACACGGTGATCCCCGGAAAGAACCCTGAGCGGGGGGACATCGTGGTGTTCATCTATCCGGTGGACAAGCGTGATTTCATCAAGCGGGTCATCGGCGTGGGCGGAGACACGGTGGAGATCCGGAACAAGAAAGTCTACGTGAACGGTGAATGGTCCGGAGACAAATCCTACGAACGGTTCGAATCGAGCGGGAACGTCGATCCCATGATTCCCAGGGAGAACTTCGAGAAATGGTGGCTCGACCAGCTGAAGAAAAACGGTCAGGCCGGCTCCTATGTCAAGGACAATTTCGGGCCGATCACGGTCCCCGAAGGCCATGTCTTCGTCATGGGCGACAACAGGGACAACAGCCACGACAGCCGCTTCTGGGGTTTTGTGCCCCTGTCGGACGTGAAGGGCAAGGCCTTTATCATCTACTGGTCCTGGGACAGCGACGAATTCGGAGTCCGTTGGGACAGGATCGGGGATCTGTTGAAGTGATACAAAAAAGCAAGAGTTGTTTCCGAAAACCTGGAATCGTGACACAGGCAGGAGAACATGCAGCTTAAAAAGAAAGATATTCTGGATATCGAAAGCCTTTCCGTCGAAGAAATCAAGCTGATCCTGGATACGGCCGAGGGGATGAAGGAGATTTCGGAACGGCCCATCAAGAAGGTCCCCACCTTGCGGGGGAAAACCATCGTGCTGTTCTTTCACGAACCCAGCACCAGGACCAAGGTGTCGTTCGACATCGCGGCCAAGCGTCTCAGCGCCGATTCCATTTCCATTTCGGCCAGCACCAGCAGCATGGTCAAGGGCGAAACCCTCATCGACACGGCGAAAACCCTGGAGGCCATGAACCCCGACATCATCGTGATGCGTCATTCCGAAGGTGGATCGACTCAGCTTATGGCGAAAAACGTCAGGGCCTCGGTGATCAACGGAGGAGACGGTCGGCACGCCCACCCCACCCAGGCCCTGCTCGACATGATGAGCGCCCGGGAAAGACTGGGGACCCTTGAAGGAAAGAAAATCGCCATCATCGGCGACATCGCCCACAGCCGGGTGGCCCGGTCCAACGCTGTGGGGTTTTCCAAAATGGGGGCCCAAGTGGTGCTTTCAGGGCCACCCACCATGATTCCCAAAGGCATCGAGACCTACGGGGTCGATGTGACCTGGGACATGGACGAGGCGGTCACCGATGCCGACATCATCATGATGCTCCGCATCCAGAAGGAGCGCCAGGAAAACTTCCTGTTTTCCACGGTGAGAGAATATTCCAAATATTACGGCCTAAACGAAAAACGGGTGAAGCGGGCGAAAAAAGACGTGCTGATCATGCATCCCGGTCCCATGAACCGGGGCGTGGAGATCTCCGAGGAGGTGGCGGACGGACCGTACTCCATCATCCTCGATCAGGTGACCAACGGCGTGGCGGTCCGGATGGCGCTGTTTTATCTTCTGGCAGGAGGTTCACGGGATGGCGATACGGATTAACGGTGGAACGGTGCTTGATCCGGAACGGATTTCCGGAAAAGCGGACCTGGTGATCGAAGACGGGGTGATTGTCAAGATCCTTGAGCCCGGGGAACCCCTGGCCGGTGTGACCCTGGAAAGGGAGATCGACGCCACAGGCAGGCTGGTGACACCGGGACTCATCGACATGCACGTCCATTTGAGGGAGCCGGGGTTCGAATACAAGGAAACCATCGAGACAGGCTGCCGTGCGGCGGTTCGCGGGGGATTTACCGCCCTGTGCTCGATGCCCAACACCAAACCGGTGAACGACAACCGTCAGGTGACTGAGTACATTCTCCAGAAGGCCCGTGAGGCCGGATACGCCAGGGTGTACCCCGCCGCGGCCATCAGCGCCTCGTCCAAGGGTCAGAGTCTCTGTGAATACGGGGAGCTGAAGGAAGCCGGCGTGGTGGCTTTGACCGACGACGGGCTTCCCGTGGCCAACGCCCAGCTGATGCGGCGAGCCCTGGAATACGCCAAAGGATTCGGTCTGCCCATCATCAGTCACTGCGAAGACATGGACCTTGTGGCCGGCGGCTGCATGAACGAAGGGCCCGTGGCCACCCGCCTGGGACTTGCCGGGATTCCCAACCTGTCTGAAAGCCTGATGGTGATGCGTGACATCGGCCTGGCCGAACTCACCGGGGGCAGGGTCCACATCGCCCATGTCAGCACCCGGGAATCGGTGTCCGCCATCCGGGAGGCCAAGAAACGGGGGGTGAACGTCACGGCTGAAACAGCCCCCCATTACTTCACCCTTACCGACGAACGGGTGATGGGCTACGACACCAGCGCCAAGATGAATCCTCCCCTGCGGTCCGAAGACGACCGCAAGGCGATCCTTGAGGGTCTGGCCGACGGAACCCTGGATGTGATCGCCACGGACCACGCTCCCCATTCGCCTCTTGAAAAGAACGTGGAGTTCAGTCAGGCGGCCAACGGCATCGTGGGGCTTGAAACGTCCCTTCCCCTGTCCCTTGCGCTGGTCACGGACAAGGTACTGAGCCTCGAAGACCTGATCCGGAAAATGAGCAGCAACCCCGCCGCCATTCTCGGCATTCCAAACGGAATCGTCGCAGGCGCTCCGGCAGACCTCACCATCATCGACCTGGATGCGGAATACGTGCTCGACGCCAAAGACCTCTGGTCCAAAAGCCGCAACACCCCTTTCGACGGCTGGACGATGAAAGGCCGGGCCGTGCTCACCATGGTCGGAGGCCGGGTGGTTTACGAGATGTAAATTCGAAGGCAACGGTCCGGGAACGCCGAGTGGCACTCGGCAACCTGGCCGGGGAGCCACTCGGCGCTCCTCGCGTTGGTCAGATCCTTATAAAAAGAATTGACGGAAAAAGCGTATGCCCACAGCAGAAAACAAAGCCTCGATCCTTGTGGTGGACGATGAACTCAGCATGCGGGAGTTTCTCGATTTGATGCTCACCAAGGCCGGTTATCAGGTGGACTGCGCCGAATCGGGAAGAGAGGCTGTCGGGAAAATCAACGAGAAGGTTTACGATCTGGTGCTCACCGACATCCGGCTCGGCGACCTGAACGGTCTCGACGTTCTTCGGGCCGCCAAAAAACGCCACAGCGACACGGTGGTGATCCTGATATCCGCTTTCGCCACCACGGAAACGGCGGTGGAGGCCATGAACGACGGGGCCTACGATTACGTTCCCAAACCCTTTGACAACAACGAGCTCAAGGCCACCATCGCCCGGGCTCTTTCCCTTCGGACCACGGAACGGGAAAAAACGGAAATCTCCCAGGAAACGAAAACCCATCTCCATTTCGGGGTTCTCATTGGCGACAGTCCGGCCATGCGGCGGATCTACACCCTGATCGAGCAGGTGGCCCGTGCCAGGACAAACGTCCTGATCACCGGTGAAAGCGGAACGGGAAAAGAGCTGATCGCCAGTTCCATTCACAAGCTGAGCGACCGGAAAGACAAGGCCTTTGTCACGGTGAACTGCGGCGGCATTCCGGAAAACCTCATGGAAAGCGAGCTGTTCGGACACAAGAAAGGGTCGTTTACCGGGGCCACCCACGACAAAAAGGGGCTTTTCGAGGAAGCCCACGGCGGAACCATTTTTCTCGACGAAATCGGAGAGCTGTCCATGCCCCTCCAGGTGAAACTCCTCCGGGCCGTTCAGCAGAGGGCTTTCAAGCCCGTGGGCGACACCAAGGACGTCGACGTGGATATAAGGATCATCTGCGCCACCAACAAGAAGCTGGAAGAAGAGGTGATGGAAGGCCGCTTCCGGGAGGATCTGTTCTACCGGCTGAACGTCATCGAGATCAAGGTGCCTTCCCTGCGAGAGCGGAAAAGCGACATCCGGCTTCTGGCCCAGTTTTTCCTCGACAAATATTCCCGTGACATGGGCAAGGACATTGTGAAAATCTCTTCTTACGCCGTGGAACTCCTGAACAAGTACGATTTCCCCGGAAACGTGAGGGAGCTGGAAAACCTCATCGAGCGCAGCGTGGCCCTGTCCACCACCAACATCATTCTCCCCGAAAGCCTGTCTTTGTCCTCGTTCAAGCGCCGCTGGATCGAAGGCGTACCCAACCGCCGTTTCAACCTCCAGGACGTGGAGCACGGGGTCCAGCTCGACGACATCCTGAACTCCATCGAGAAAGCCTACATCCAGAAAGCCCTGGAATTCAGCGAAGGGCGCAAGGGCAAGGCCGCCAAACTCCTCGACATCACCTTCCGGTCCATGCGCTACCGCTGCGAGAAGCTGGGGATCGATTAATTCAAAAAAAGACCGGGCCCCTTTCGGAAACCCGGTCTCTTGGTTTTATGGGCCGCATCCTGGCGTTTTATCCCATCAGGCCGCGATGATCTCCCTTTCCCGGTTCTTCGGCACAGCAGGTCTGCTGGTCACGAACTCCAGGGCTTCGGCCCAGTGACTCTGGGAGTCGGTGCGCATGAAAACGCCGATATGGCCCGACTTGGGAATGATTCTCCGGAACATGTGGGATTCCGGGGTGGTGACGTGGTCCCCCAGGGCGTATACCTGCTCGAAGGGCGTGATGTCGTCCTTTTCACCGGCGATCATGGCCACGGGGCAGGTGATCCGCGCGAGGTCCACGTTCCTGTGAAGGACCCTCAGGGTGCCATGGATCAGCCTGTTCTTTTTGAACAGTTCCTGGACGGCCTGGAGGTACCATTTCCCCGAAATGTTCTGGGTGTACTCGTACCATGTCCTGAATTTTTTCGCCCTTTCCAGCTTTCCGTGGTCCCTTATGTTTTCCCACAGGTTCACGTAATCCTCCACGTACCTTTCGTAGGGGCTGGTGAGTTTCCAGCCTGAAAGCATCACGTCTCCCCGGAGAAAACCTCCGCCTGAGCGGACCATCATCTCGTATCCTTTCATGGGGATACGGTCCACGAATTCATGGACCTTGCTCTTGCCGGCCCTGAAATCGATGGGGGCGGCTCCGACCAGGAGGGATGCCACCTTGTCCGGGTAAATGGCCGCGTAAATCGTGGCCAGCCAGCCCCCCTGGCAGAGACCGATCAAATGGACTTTCCCGCCGGCCTTTTCGACGCACACGTCCAGGTACAGGACGAGGTCGTCGATGGTTTCGTTCAGCCGCACCGAGTTTTTCCATTCCATGGCGTACACGCTGTTGCCCGTGGTTCTGATGCAGGTCTGAACCAGGCTCTGGGCCGGTGAGCCGAAATCGGCGATGCACGAGTGGTGCCCGGCCTGGGGCGGGATGATGAACACCGGAGTGCCATCGTTTTTACCTTCCGCGTTGAACTCCAGCAGCCGGTAGGCCAGATCCTCGTGCCGAACTTCGTGGCATGTGATCCAGTCCGGCTTTTCAGTGATCATCAGTTCCGAGCAGTACTTGAGGACTTCCTTGAAATCAAAAACCATTCATACCCCCTTTGACATTGCATTGTGTGCCGATCCTTGACGGGCAAGGGCCGGAACGTTCAAAAATCAGGCGTCCCATTCACGGTCCGGGTAAAAAAGAGATGCCCGGGCCAGACGGAAAACCCGGCAGGTCATTTTTCAAGGGATGATTCAAAAGTAGGGTCTTTTTAATCCGTTGTAAACAGAAAAAGTCTCTGAAAAAAATAATGCAACGCAATATGGTATTTTACGACTTGGAATTTTAGCTTAATAAAATAAAGCAAAAACAGTATCATAGAATAATGTTTATGGATTGATGTCTTGAAAAAAAATATTGCAATGCACAAAAAACAGCTTGACACCTTGCTGCCCCGACTTAACTTGTGGGCAAGAGAAAAAACAACCGAAAAGGAGATACACCATGAAACAGAATGAAATCATAAAAAAAGCATTTGAATACAGCCGGAAAGGTTTTGAGAGGACGTTCGAGACGGTGGAGGCCGTTCACGGAAAAGCCGAGGAATACACGGGCAAGGCCCTTGAACATGCTCCCCTTGTGACGGAACAGGGAAGGGAGCTGGTGAGAACATGGATCGAAGAAGGTCGCCGCGTGAGAAGGGAAATTCAGGAGGCTGTGCTCAAAGGCCATGAAAGGCTTGAAAACCTGGTCGTACCTGTTTAACCGTTTGCCCGGGGTGGTTTTTTTAAGGGATTGAAAAAAACACAGGCAGGTCAAACGCCCACCCCGGGTTCTTCTATGAAATCCCATGAAAACAGACAACCTGACCATTCATCCACATACTGGATAAAGGAGAACTATTATGGATACAAGAAACGCATGGATCAAAATCATCGGTATCAACAAGGAAAATTTCGAAAAATCCTACAATTTCATCGTGAAGATTCAGGATCAGCTGGACCAGAGGGTTTCCACCCTGGTCGAAGAGACGGGGTTCGTCCCCGGCCCGGTGAAGGATTTTTACAGGCAGTGGGTCGAAACGGCGAAGAACAGTCGCGAGGCGTTCAGGAAGGCTGCCGATGAAGGTTATCAGGGGATAGAAAACTACCTCGCCACCACAGCCTGATACTAAGGGCGTAACCCGTTAGGGATTTGAAACCCGGAATATCCTGCAATCCTGGAATTCCGGGTTTTTTATACCTTCAGTCCAGGTGAATCCAGGTTTTGTCGGAAGAGACCTAAGCCCCCTTGTGTTTTGGCATGCCGGTCATTTTTTCTGTTTGGATTCTTCCGGGGATTGCTGTAGACTGGATGTCCTTGTTCATCGTCACAACACAAACAAAAAATACGATTTTTGAATCATATATCAACCGTTTGAAACGAACCGCCACACGAAGAGGGTTTCTTGGATAAAGCCCGGCCTGTAAGGGCTTCCCATGAAATTATGGCGGTGTACTCACCTGAAGGAGGGTTATGGCCGGAGCCAAGGATACAAAGACGTTAAGCCTCGCCAAGCTGTCCGAACTGATGGTCAAGTTTTCGGACAAGCAGAAATCCATGATGTCATCGCTGACAAAGCCTGTGAAGCAGGCCGAGCTCAAAAAAGATCTGGTCTTGATGGCCGATTTTACCGAAATGCTGCTGCGGCTTTCCGGGGACGGGTCCACCCTCCTTTCGGTTCAGCAGGAATACATGAACGAACTCCTGAGGCTTTCGGACAGATTTGGTCGTAAGCTCATGGGCCTCGATGACAGGGACGGCGGTCAGGCCGAAAAAGTCACGGACAAGCGGTTCAAAAGCGAAGAATGGACCAGGAATCCCATTTTCGAGTTCATCCGGGACTCCTATCTGATTTCCGCAAGGCACATCAACCATGCCGTGGCCCAGGTCAAAGGCATGGACGAGAAAAAGAAACGGCGGGTGGAGTTTTTCACGCGGCAGCTGCTCGAGGCGGCCAGCCCGTCCAACTACCTTCCCACCAATCCCGAACTCCTGAAACTGACCCTTGAAACCCGGGGAGAAAACCTGATCGAGGGCATCGACAACTTCCTGAACGACGTGAACTGCCAGGACGGAAGCCTGTCCATCAAAATGACCGCCACCCATGCCTTTGAGATAGGTAAAAACCTGGCCACCACTCCGGGGAAAGTGGTGTTCCAGAACGATCTGGTCCAGCTGATCCAGTATGCGCCCACAACAGCGGAGGTGTTCGAGATCCCCGTTCTCATTTCCCCCCCCTGGATCAACAAGTTCTACATCCTCGATATCTCCGAACAGATGTCCCTGGTGAAATGGCTGGTGGACCAGGGCTACACGGTGTTCATGATTTCCTGGGTCAACCCGGACAGAATCCATGCAGACAAAAGCTACGAGGATTACATGGTGGAAGGTCACATCGAGGTGCTGGACGCCATCCGCTCGATCACGAAACAAGACAAGGTGTCGGCCATCGGTTACTGCACAGGCGGAACCCTGCTGTCCACCACCGCCGCCTACCTGGCGGCCAAAGGGGAGGACCGTTTCGCCTCCATCACCTACATGGCCACCCTGATCGATTTTTCAGAGCCCGGGGATCTGGGGATCTTTCTCGACGAAAACCAAGTGAAAAGCATCGTGGAGGATGTAAGCCAGATGGGTTACCTCGACGGACGCCACCTGGCCAAGACTTTCAACATGCTGAGGCCCACGGATCTGATCTGGTCCTACGCGGTGAACAACTACCTCAAGGGCCAGGAACCCGTTCCCTTCGACATCCTTTACTGGAATTCGGATTCCACCAATCTGCCGGCCAAAATGTACAGCTTCTACCTCCAGAACATGTACATCGAAAACCGGCTTAAAGACCCGGCCGGCATCCGCCTGATGGGCGTGGATATCGACATGCGGAACATCAAGGCCCCCGCCTATTTCCTGGCGACAGAGGAAGACCACATCGTACTCTGGCGCGGTTCTTACAAAGGGGCCCTGATCCATGGCGGGCCGGTCCGTTTTGTCCGTGGCGGTTCGGGGCATGTGGCGGGGGTGGTGAATCCTCCGTCGAAGAACAAGTACGGGTACAGGGTCTGCGACACCCTGGAGGAAAACCCCGATGAATGGCTGGGCTCGTCCGTCTGGTGCGAGGGGTCCTGGTGGGCTGACTGGGATCAATGGAACCGGCCTTTTGCCGGGAAGAAAATAAAGAAGAGGGTGCCGGGCCAGGGCAAAAACAAGGCCATCGAGGATGCGCCGGGAAGCTACGTGAAACGGAACCTGGAGACCAAGTACAAGTGCCGTGAAAACTGTTCCTGCAACAAACCCGTGCGGAGCGGTTTGACCCAGATTCAGCCGAAAGTTCCGGGAAAAGCGTCCTGATCAACCATCTGGGCAAAAAAGCCGGTAACATCTGCTTTATAAAAGAAGGAAACAGGGGGTGAGAATTTTCACCCCCTGAAACCTGCCGGAAGGCGCGGAGGAGGATGCGACTCCCAGCCTACCTGACCGTGATCCTTCCCAGTATCTTCGCCAGCTTCTTTTCACCGATTCCTTTCACTTTCCCAAGATCCTGTGGGGTTTTGAAGGCACCGGATTCTTTCCTGTACTTCACGATACGCTGAGCAAGGGAGGGGCCGATTCCGGGGAGTGTGGCGAGCTGTGCCGTGTCCGCCGTGTTGATGTTGACAAGCTTGGCTGTCGATTTCATCGGAGCCTTGGCCGGGCTTCCGGTTGTTGCGGCGGAAGCGGCCATGGAAAAGCTCAGTACGAAAGCCAGGACCAGAGAGACGACGAGGCAGTGCTTCAGATAGTTTCTTTTTGTCACGATTTTTCTCCTGTTTGTAAAAAGGTTTGGAAATAATATTGTTGATTTAAACAGGAACTATCTTTCACATGATAAGACTAATGTCAATGATGAATCTGTGTAAAATACTGTATGAACAGTGTTTTATATTTATCCGCATGTAAGGCAAAATGATGCTTCGTCATAAAATTTTGATTTGTGTTTAGTTTGACTTTGTATCGCAGAGACGCGAACGACGATATCAGGGAATGAAGACCGTGGCCTCGATTTCGAGGGCGGCGCCAAGGGGAAGGGCGGAAACCTCAACCGTGGCGCGTGCTGGAGGATTTTTCGTGAAGTAGCGGCCGTAGGCTTCGTTGACCGTCTTGAACTGGCCCAGGTCCCGGAGGAAGAGGGTGGTTTTCACCACATTGGCGAGACTGGCGCCGGCGCTTTCACAGATGGCCCGGAGGTTGTTCATGACCTGTTCCGTCTGTTTTCCGATGTCTCCATCGACGAGCTTTCCCGTTTCGGGGTCGATGGGGAGCTGGCCTGAAACAAACAGGAAATGTCCGGCTTTCACGGCCTGGGAATAGGGGCCGATGGCCGCGGGGGCGTGGGGTGTCGAGATAATGTCTTTCATTTGTCCCTCCTTTTTTGGATCAGCGTATGGATGCGATTCTGGTTTCCACGGGCTTGAACAGGCCGTTTTCTAAAACTACCCGTCCCTCGGCCATGAGAAGTGTAAGGTTTTCCCGGCACATCTGCGTTTCGAACGCGTTCTGGATTTTCAGGTCCATGAACTTGTTGCCGTAGAACGGGGAGGACAGGACAAGGTCTTCCAGGGTTTTTCCATGGCCAAGGGCACGGAGCACCTCGTTTTTCTGGCGTTCGAAACAGGCGAGGAAGGCCATGAAAGAATCGGTGGCGTCTCCTTCGAAAGGCGGCTTGTGGGACGAACAGACCCGGGAATAAGGGTAGGCCATGACCCGGCGGATACTGTCCATGAAAGGAACGATCCGGCCTTCGGGGTTGCCGTACCAGGGACCGAAGCTGCTGAAATCGATGTCCGTGGTGATCAGGGTCTTGGACACATGGTCGAAAAAGCAGTAATGGTCGTCCAGGTGCCCCGGCGCATGGATTGCCTCGAGACGGGCACCCCCGGTGTCCAGGATGTCCCCGTTTGCGTAGCGGCCGTCCGGCGTTCTGAAAGGTTCGATCCTGAGCGGTTTCCCGATGGCCTCGACCCAGTGTTTTCCCCAATGTTCAGAGCCTGTGTAGCGGACGCCCAGTTGCTCCAGATCCATGACCGAATCCGGGGTTTCGGCTGGAAGAAGAAGTCTTTTGTTTTCAAAGGTCCGCCAGCTCCGCATGTGGTCCGGGTGGGAGTGGGAAATCACAAGGGTGTCGATGTTGAAGAGGCGGTCCACCTCCCTCATCCGTTCGTCCCCGATTCCGGCGTCGATGAGGATGGTTTCCCGTCCGGTGAAGACAAACCCGTTGCAGAAGGGAAAACGCCCGTTCATCGGGGATTCGATCATGTAGGCATGGTCGCTCAGCTGGGTGATGGCAGGATGCGTCACTTACATTTTCCCGTAAAGTTTCAGTTTTTTGTGCAGGGTCTTCCGGGTGATGCCCAGTCGCCTGGCTGTTTCACTCTTGTTTCCCTGGGTGTTTTCAAGGGTATTCAGTATCACGGATTTCTCCACGTCTTCAAGGGTCATTTCCTGGGCCAGGTGAAGGGCGGATGGATCAAGTTCCAGTTCGGGCGGTGTTTCGGGCCGGATGGACCGGAAATCCTTGTCGTCGAGATAGTCGCCCTGGCAGAGCACCACGGCCCGTTCCACCGAGTTCATCAGTTCCCGGACGTTTCCGGGCCAGGGGTAACGGATCAGGATATCCATGGCCTGGGGAGTGAATCCCAAAATGTTTTTTCTGTTTTTCTCGTTGAAGACCTCAAGGCAGCGCTGGGCGATCAGCGGAATGTCCTCGGTTCTCTCCCTTAAAGGCGGAATGGTCAAGTCCACCACGTTGAGGCGGTAATACAGGTCTTCCCGGAACTCGCCGGCGGCGATCAGGTCGGTGAGGCTCTTGTTCGTTGCGGCGATGACCCGCACGTCCACTTTAAGCACTTCCTCGCCTCCCACCCGGGTGAGTTCGCGCTCCTGGAGAACCCTGAGCAGTTTGACCTGCATGGACAGGGGCATTTCGCTGACCTCGTCGAGAAACAGGCTTCCCCCGTTGGCCTGGACGAATTTCCCTTCCTTGCGCTTGTGGGCTCCGGTGAACGACCCTTTCTCATGGCCGAACAGCTCGGATTCCAGGAGGGTTTCGGTGATGGCGGCGCAGTTGATCTTGACAAAGGGCGCTTCGCGCCTCGGGCTGTTGAAGTGGGTGGCTCCGGCGATCAGTTCTTTCCCCGTGCCCGATTCTCCGGTAATCAGCACCGTGGCCTCGCTTTGGGCCACCTGGGCCACGGTTTCCAGGAGTTTCACCATGGAAGGGCTCCGTCCGATGATGTTCTGGCGGTCGAAACGGTCTTCCAGGCTGATCTTCAATCGGAGGTTTTCCTCTTTCAGGTCGAAGTGCTCGGTGGCCCGTTTGATGGTGAGTTTCAGTTTTTCGAAATCCAGGGGTTTGGTCAGGTAGTCGTAAGCGCCTGTCTTGAGGGCCGAAACAGCCGTTTCCACAGAGGAATAGGCGGTCATGATGATCACCGGAATGGCCGGGTTGATGATCTTGATTTTTTCCAGGGCCTCGAGACCCGACACCTTGAGCATGCGCACGTCCATGAGGATCAGATCGAAAAACCGTTCTTCCACCATCCGGATGGCGGTTTCCCCGTCATCGGCTTCGAACATGTCGTAACCCCAGCCTTTCAGCAAGGTCATCAGCATGGTTCTGTGGGAATGGTCGTCGTCAACAACGAGAAGAGAGTGGATTTTCGTGCTCATGGTATTCCTTTCCGTCTGGCAGCGTGATCGTGATGGTCGTGCCTTCGTCCGCTTTGCTGTCTATGGCTATGTCCCCTTTGTGGGCCTTGATGATGTTGTGTGAAATGGCCAGGCCCAGCCCTGTTCCCGAGGATTTGGTGGTGAAATAGGGATCGAAGATATGGGAGATCGCCTGGCTGTCGATTCCCGTGCCTGTGTCGGACACGCTGATCTGGACCAGATCCCGGCCTTCGGGAACCATCACGGAAACCGACAGCCGGCCTCCGTTGTTCATGGCGTCGATGGCGTTCAGGTAAAGGTTCAGCAGAACCTGGCTGATCCTGTCGGGGTCCATGACGCAGCTCACGGACTCGGGTTCCACGGTGACATGAAGGGTGATCCCAGCGTCCGTGGCTTTACGTTCCACCAGTTTCAGGGAATCTTCGATCAACGGCTTCAGGTCCACCTGTTTTCTGGCCAGGCACACGGGTTTGGCAAATTCCAGAAGCTGGCCCACAACCCGGTTCAGCCGGTCCACCTCGTTGATCATGATGTCGGAAATCTCTTGGTCTTCGGGGATGTCCTTGTACCTTTCCTTGAAATAGGTGGCGAATCCCTTGATGGAGCTTAAAGGGTTTCTCACCTCATGGGCCACGCCGGCCGCCAGCTGGCCCACGGTGGCCAGGCGATGGCTTCGTTCCACCTCGTCTTTCAGGGCTTTTTCATGGCTGAGGTCCTTGAACAGGCAGATGGTTCCCGAAAGATCGTTTTCCTGGTCTCTGAGAACGGCCACGCTGATTTCTAAGGGAACTCTCCGGCCGTCCGGCAGGGTGCATTCGATTTCATCCTCGATAAGGTCCGGGCCTTTTTCCAGTTCTTCAAGATTTCGGGATATTTCCTGGGGCAGAACCGAGGCGGGCAGTTCCCCGGTGAGGTTCTGGTCCAGGGCGAGGATGCTTTTCGCCGCATGGTTCAGGCTGACGATGGTGTTGGTGTTGTCCATGGCGATCAGGCCCACGGGCATGTTCTCCACCACGGCGTTTGAAAAAATTCTGATTTTAGAGAGGGCGTTCCGGGTGATGCGGTAGCCCTGGAACATGAAGAGGAAGATGATGCCGCTGATTCCTGTGAGCAGGAGAACGAGCCCGGTGATGATGGCGTTCTTGAAATAGATTTTCCGGACCTCGTCCACGGATTTCATGTCAAGGCCCACGACGATGATTTTATCCGGGGCCGTGAGGTTGAGGATCCGGCTCCGGTTGAGGGAGTGGTTGAAAATGGAGAAAAGGGATCCGAACTGGGGCAGGCCTGTGGGTGAAAATTTCCGGAAGACCACAAAGGTCCGTTTGCCTTCAGGAGAGACCACGATCTGTTTGAACAGGGCGTTGGAGTCGGCGATTTTCCCAAGGTCCAGCTTTTTGTTGTTGCTGAACAGGTTCAGCATCACGCCGGTGTACATGTAATTGCTGTGGGCGATGATGGTCCCGTTGGTGTCGGCCACGAGCAGGTACTCGATATCCGGCTGCTGGGCTGTTTCGTAAAGAAGCTTTTGGAGCTGTCGTGTTTCGCCCGGTCCGTCGAGCAGCACCGATCGGGTGCTGGCCTCGAAAGAACGGATCAGGGCTCCGCCCTTTTCACTGAGCAGGGTCTCCGTGTGCCTTTCCTGGATACGGATGTTGTTTACCGTGATGAAGGCGAAAATCGGCGTCAGGATCAGAAGGGTTCCGACAAAGATCAGGGCTGGCACTTCATTCCAGAACTGGGTGGTCTGTTTGATACGTTTCAACATAAGGCCGAATTAAAATGCAAAAAAGATGCCTTGATAAACGCGAGGCATTTTTGCCGTGTCAGGGGCTTCTGCACAAGCTGTTCGCGACCTGCAATCGATGCGGAACAGCGGTTGCGTGGAAAAGTGGGTACAATATATCCAGCTGGATACCGTTGTGCAAGACATATCTGGATAAAAATTACCCGCCCTCGACGGTGGTCCTGTGGGATAGGGAGAAAGGGGGATCGGTTTCAAATGGATTGAGTTGAACGTATGTTGCTGTAAAAAAAGGGTATTTAAAATATTAAGTCTGCTTTAAGTTAAAGTGGCACACCGGTTGCAATTACCTGAAATCAACAACACGAACTGTTGGTCTTTTGAAAACAACAACGTGGAACAGCATCAAGAAAACGGTAATTTTTTCAATCTCCTCTCCTCCAACTGGGGATTTGCCGGGGTAGGGCTATTAACGGCAGTCCGGCTCCGGCAACCCTGGACGGTTTAAAGGAAAAAACGCCGTCAAAGCCATGCGACAGGGCTTTGAAGCGAAAGCATAACGAGCATTTTTTCACCCTCTCCTTTCAAACGGGCACTCTAAGCCGGGAATCCTTTGTGCTTAAATCCTTAAGCCTTCCCGGCTTAACCCGCCCGGAGAGAGAAACACCAGCGGATTGACATGGGCTTTGCCTCTGAAAGGGCAAAGCCCTTTTTTTTGATTTCAAAACAGATCCAAAGAGTGATAAAGGTTTCTTGGAAAAACCAAGTCGCCATGGGCTTTGTAACGGTTTTCCAAACACATGGGTAAAAAATATCCATGTGTATCTTTTTGTCTTTTGAACATGGATAGAATGTATCCATAGATGGGGATCATCGGTTCTTTGATGATCCAGCCGCGCTTTACGAACACTCAAGACGTCTTATATTGATGGCGCTTGCCGGTCTGCCAAAACAGCGGGGATGTTTGTGCGTCATGGCACAGGCTTTGCTGAAGGAAACAGCCGAATATCAATCAACACAATCGAGGAGCGATTATGACAACTCAGAAGCACGATAGGGTGAGACTTGGTACGGCCAGACATTATCTGTTTCTTCTGGCATTTTTTCTGGTCTGTTCATTGGGAATCGTCACGTTTTGCACGGCGGAAAAATACGACAAACCGGAAAGGAACATGAAAAGTGACGGCATGGCCGCTGTTTCCATGATTCCTTCCGATTTCAGCGGTCTCGCGGAAAGCGTCAGCCCGGCCGTGGTGAACATCAGCACCGAAAAAACAGTGAATGGCGGGGGACGTGTTTACAGGCATTTTTCCCAGAATCCTTTTGGAAACGATGATTCCATGAACGAGCTTTTCGAACGGTTTTTCGGAGGCCAGCCCCAGCGTGAATTCAAACAGCGCAGCCTGGGTTCCGGATTTATCATCGACAAGGAAGGCTACATCGTCACCAACAACCATGTGGTGGAAAACACCGATCAGATCAAAGTGATCCTGAAAGATGAAAAAGAGTATCAGGCCAAGATCATCGGGACTGACAAGAACACCGATCTGGCCCTGATCAAGATCGAGGCCGACGAAAAACTGACCGTCCTCGACATGGGGGACTCGGACCATCTCAAGGTGGGACAGTGGGTGGTGGCCATCGGGAACCCCTTTGGCCTGGGACACACGGTGACCGCCGGGATCGTGAGCGCCAAAGGCCGTGTTATCGGCTCCGGGCCCTACGATGATTTCATCCAGACAGACACGTCCATCAATCCCGGGAACAGCGGCGGGCCCCTCATCGATCTCAAGGGCCGCGTGGTGGGCATCAACACGGCCATCATCCAGAACGGCCAGGGCATCGGTTTCGCCATTCCCTCCAATATGGCCAGGAACATCATCAAGCAGCTCAAGGAACACGGAAACGTGACCCGTGGATGGCTGGGTGTGTCCATTCAGCCGATTACGGAAGAGATCGCCGCCTACTACGGCCTCAAGAGCAAGAAAGGGGCCTTGGTCATGGAAGTCTTCCCCGGTGATCCCGCAGACAAGGCCGGTATCAAACCCAAGGACATCATCACCGAGGTGGACGGAAAGACGGTGGACGGAAGCCGTGATCTCACCGCCATTGTGGCCGATATCGACGTGGATCGGAAAGTGAAAGTCAAGCTTCTCCGGGACGGCAAGGAAATCACCGTGGACGTGAAAGTCGCCAAACGCGACGACAAAGCCCTGGCAGGAGGCGGGTCCCCTGTGGAAAAAGGGTTGGAGTTGGGGCTGGCCCTGTCAGAAATTACCCCTGAAATCCAGAAACGCCTCAACCTGAAAACCGCCCAGGGCCTTCTCGTGACCCGGGTCGATCCTGGCAGCAAGGCGGCCAAGGCCGGCGTCAACCGGGGTGATGTCATCGACGAGGTGAACCGCAAGCCGGTAAGGACCGTGGCGGATTTTGAAGCCGGTGTGAACGCTGTGAAAAAAGGCGGAATTATCACCCTGGCCATCATCAGTCCCCAGGCCGGGTTCAAGATCGTGAAGATCGAAAAATAAAGAATATGCCCGATGGACAACAACCCTTGATGTCCATCGGGTTTTGCTTAGAGAGCCTCTTTCAGCTCCCAGAGAAAGCGGCTCTTTCGGCTTCGCCTGTTCCGGCGCTCCCTTGCCGAGGTCATGAAAAGGTAGGTTTCGGCCCGTGTGAGCGCCACATACATCAGACGCCGTTCCTCTTCGATTTCCGCTTCGGAAGTCAGCGAACGCCAGTGGGGGAAAATCTCTTCTTCCAGTCCCACGATAAAGGCCAGTCCGTATTCCAGCCCTTTGCTGGCGTGGATCGTTGAAAGGCCCACCCCGTTTTTGTCATCTTTTTCATCTTCCCTGTCCTCGTTCACCAGGGCCACTTCCTCCAGGTAGTCGGCCAGGGTGTCCTTAAACGAGGCGCTGAAGATCATCTCGTCAATGTTTTCCTTCCGGCTGTCCAGTTCTTCCCGGGTTTTGCACGTTTCAGCCAGATAACCGGCGTAATTGAACTCATCCAGAACCATGCGGATGGCGTCGGCAGGTTGCATGGACGTCATGCGTTCCAGGCCATCCAGGAGGGTGCTGAGACCCGCGTGGACCTTGGGAGCGAAGATTCTTTCCCTGACCATTTTGCGGGCCGCGTTCTGGAGGCTGGTTCCTTCGGTCCTGGCCTGGGCGATCTTTTTCAGCATGGCCGGGCCGATTCCTCGTTTGGGTGTGTTGACGATCCGGTCAAAGGCCACATCGTCATCGGGAAATGTGGCGGCCAGGAGGTAGCAGTTGATGTCCAGGACTTCCATGCGCTCGAAAAACCCTTTGGACCCCATCATCCGGTAGGGGATGTTCGACCGCCGGAACTCTTTCTCGAACCAGAGGGACAGGGCCTTGGTCCGGTACATCACGGCCATGGCCGAGTAGGGAATGCCCATGCCCCGCATGGTTTTGATTTTTTTGGCCACCCAGGCGGCCTCCTCGAATTCGTTGGGAAACTCATGGGCGGAGACCACGCCGCCAGTTTTGCTGGAAAAACAGATTTTCTCCATCCGCCTGGCGTTGTTGCCGATCAGGTGGTTGGCCAGTTTCACAATCTCATTGGCGGAGCGGTAGTTCTGCTCCAGCTTGAAAATTTTCGCGTCCGGGTATTTTTCCGGGAAAGAGAGAAAGTGGTTGACGTTGCTGCCCCTGAATCCGTAAACGGCCTGCCAGTCGTCGCCCACGCAGAACAGGTTCCTGTGGCCGAGAAGAAGGCCGGTGATCTCTTCCTGGAGGTTGTTGGTGTCCTGGTATTCGTCCACAAGGACAAACTGGAAAAGGTTTCTGTACTTGGTCCGGATGGCGTCGCTGTTTTTCAAAAGGTCCCGTGTGAACAAGAGGATGTTGTCGAAATCCAGGGAGTTTCGCTGCCGTAACTCGTTTTCGTATCGCTGGAACACATCCATGGTGATGTTTTTCTTGATCCGGGGCAGGGCCTGGAAATACGTTTCGGGATGGGCCGAGTTTTTTGCTTTGGAGATATCGCTGACAAGACCGGGAATCTGGCTTTTCTCGATGTTCAGGGCCGCGGCAATTTCCTTGAAGATCTTCTGCTGGTGATAGGCGGACAGGATCTGGAGCGGGTTTTTGAGGCCCAGGAGATCGGCGTGGAGTTTCAGGATAGCGTAGCAGGCGCTGTGATAGGTTCTCACCCAGGGAAAGCGGTTGAGAGGCAGGCGTGTTTCCTTGACGAGACGGGATTTCATCTCTTCCGCCGCCTTGTTGGTGAAGGTGATGGCCAG